>CAXDMJ010000001.1:0-101163 GCA_963990035.1 uncultured Candidatus Poseidoniales archaeon
GGGTCATAGTTACCCCCGCTGTTTACTGGTCCTTCGTCAGGTTGAAACCCGATTTCAGATACCAGCACTGAGCAGGATTCACCGACTATACACAACCTTTCGATCTAGCAGTCGGCTATGTTTTTATTAAACAGTCGGAGTCCCCTTGTTACTGCGACCAGGTTCTCTCGAACCTGGCACTCCTTCTCCCGAAGTTACAGAGCGATTTTGCCGAGTTCCTTCACGATACTTTGCCCGTCACACCTTAGGCTTCTCACCTTGGGTACCTGTGTCAGATCTTGGTACGATCACCTCTTACGGTTTTTCATGGGACCTAGGCCTCATCTATCTTTTGCTCACGTCTTCTCAAACTTCTCACCATTACGGTTCTCCATTCGATTATTGAACGCTTCGACGCACCATGACAGATGCGCATAAACTAGCCCAAGCCGTCACCATTAATGTAAGAGGGGCTTACGAATATTAACGCAATTCCCTTTCGATCATTTCGGTTAGGAATGACCTTAGGATCGGCTAACCCTCGGCTGATAACCATTGCCGAGGAACCCTTACCCCTTCGGTGGTGCGGATTCTCACCGCACTATGCTGCTACTCTTCCCTAGATTCTCATACATACACGGTCCACCCGATCTCAAAACCGAGCTTCTACCCGAGCATGTCGCCGCGCTACCTCATCTTCTTTCGAAGGATTAGTGTATCGGTATACAGTTTTAGTCCCGTCCATTTTTCGGGCCCGCAAGCTTGACTAGTGATCTGTTACGAACTCTTTCAAGGATGGCTGCCTCTAAGCCCACCTTCTAGTTGTCTTCGACCACGGACTCCGTTTGTAATTAACACTTAACTGTAATTTTGGGACCTTAACACTAAGCTGGTTTCTTCACCTTTCGTCACGGTAGCTTACCCACCGTGGCTCACTCCTCGCTTCTACGACGATTACAACTTCGGAGTTTGACAGCGTACCGAGGAATTGCTCCCCCTAAATACCCAATCAGTGCTCTACATCGTAATCTATCTCTGCGAAGATCTACCTGCGAGTAGTCTCGCGCGGAACCTGCTATTGCCCATCTCGATTGGACTTTCACCCCTATACCCAGCTCATCCGAGCGATTTGCACATCAGCAACGGTTGGATCCTCCACCCAACTTTCATCGGGCTTCAATCTGGCCAGGCATAGATCGATAGGCTTCAGGTCTCCCACTAATGACTCCGGGCGAGAACACCCAGTCCCTCACCGCCTAAGCGGCTGCGGACCTTTCGGTTTCCCTTCGGCTTCGGAGATCAACTCCTTAACCTCGCCATTAATCAGAACTCCCAGGGGCATTATTCGAAACGCACGAATAGACGCTGCTCATATCATCGCTTTCACGCCTATTCAGCTTGTTCCCGACTGGTTTCAGGTTCTTTTCACATCCCGCTAAGGATACTTTTCAGCTTTCGCTCACGCTACTTGTCAACTATCGGTCTCGAGTAGTATTTAGGATTGGAGGTTTATGCCCCCCATATTCACGCGCGATATCCAACGCACGCTACTCAGGATTCATCACTTGATCATATCATATGCGTATACGGGTCTTTCACCCTCTATGGTGCGCCGTTCCAGGCGACTTCTACTTCTATGACTTAGACTACAGATGGTCCATACCCCACATCTCTTCATGATTTCTCATGAAGATTCGGTTTGTCCTATACCGTTTTCATTCGCCACTACTAGCGGTATCTCATTTGATTTCTTTTCCTCTCCCTACTGAGATGCTTCAGTTCAGGAGGTTCCCTTTCCATTTAGGAATGGCACATTGTGCCAGGAGGTCCCATTCAGCTATTTGTGGATCCAAGAGATTCATGCCTCTCCCCACAACTTATCGCAGCTTGTCACGACCTTCTTCGGCTCTCGAGCCGAGCCATCCCCCAGTCGGGTTGTAGCATTTTATTAATTTCTACATTCCCACTTTCTATTATTATCTTAACACAGGGACTCATTGTGAGTCCTCTGGTGTCCAGGCATATCAATTCTGGTATCTCAGACCACTCCGTCTCCCCGCAGGGCGAAGCAGTCTCAACCACTAACCTTGATACATATCAGTACCAAAGCGCACTATAAGCAGCCTCGCGACCTACCTTCGGTATATGAAGTAAAGGGTTGCGTCTCCCCCTACAAAGGGACTGAGTATAACGAATACTTAGTAATCAAATAATTAATATTATCTGAATTATATTAAATTAAAATAGCCATTATTTGCATGAAAAAGTAATATAAACTAGGACATTATATGAGATTTTCAATAATAATTATTGATTGATTTATTAACGAAAAAAACCATTTTATTCTAATTAAGATCTAATTCATTCGAGCTTAAATCACTTATGTCGATGTCCTCGATGTCCTTGTATACAAGCGGGGATAATGATAGACTACCTACTATTAGTATGGTGATTAGAGCGAATGGAATCATTGGAGTAGACCACTCAATTGTATATCTAATTACACAGTAAACTGTAGAAATCGCTAATGTCATTATCATGATCGGAAACCCTGTACGGAAGAATCTGTTGAAAGATATATCTTCTCCAGCATCTTCTGCTAAACCTGCAGCAACTACATTGGCAGACGCACCGATGATTGTCCCATTTCCTCCCAGGCAAGCGCCCAATGCTAATGACCATGCCAAAGGGCCGAGCGGTAACCCAAGGGCAGGGTCAGATGCTAGTTCTATCACGACCGGCACCATCGTAGCAGTATAAGGAATATTATCTATAAATGCAGACGCAATGGCAGAAACCCATAGAAGCAAAAGAACTGCAACCATCAATCGATTTTCTTCTGATGCTTTTGAGATTGTCCCAGATATTAGATCGGCAATCATATCTATAAGCCCCATGAATTCAAGTCCATGAATCATTATGAATAAACCTGCAAAGAATATAATTGTAGTCCATTCAACTGAATCTAATTGTTCCTCTACACGGTGTGGTGATGTAACTAGTAGCATTATGACAGCACCCCCTATTGCAATTGTAGCCACTGTCAATAATGGATGATGTAAAGAGGAATGAGCAAAGAAAGCTAATATTACTGCAATTAGAATCACTCCTGATTTCTTCAGTAAAAGTTTATCTTTTATACCATACTTAATCCTTAACAATTCAACGTTCCTAACTCTATTACCAGATAAACCTGGCTTCTCTAATTTACGTAATAGCCAGAAAGAAGGAATCATGATTATGAGGATTGCTGGTGCCACATGGATTATAAAATCAGTAAACCCTATGCTCTGGCTTACAAGGTCGGTTCCACTAAGACCTTGTGCCGAAAGTTGTGCACCAATGATGATATTTGGTGGGTCACCAATTTGTGTAGCAGCACCTCCAATATTAGAGAACATTACTTCAGCAATAATAAGAGGTACTGGTTCTAAATCTAAAACTTTGGATATCTGAATAGTTACAGGAACTATCAATAGAATTGTAGTAACATTGTCTAGCAATGCAGAAAAAAGTGCAGTTATTAAGCATAAAATAAATGATAAACGCCAGATTGAGCCGCCACTTTGTGCATAGGCTTGCACAGCTGCCCATTCAAATAAACCAGTTTTAGATAGAATATCTACCATTACCATCATACCAATTAGTAAACCAATTGTTTCCCAGTCAATCCAAGTCATAATGACCATTAAATCAGGACCCTCACCTATTGCATGAAGTGATACTACTGCTGCTATACCACCAAGAGCCGCTGCAAGAGCTCTGTGAACTACTTCGAAAACTATTAACCCATATACAGCAACTAATATTCCAATAGCTAGTGGTACTGCCCAACTTGGCATATCTGGTGCAATCCAACCACTTCCGGAATTACTTGCAGCAGAAACTGACATAGGTAGAAATATAGAAATGGAAAATACAGATAGATAAATAATCGATAATGTACGAGATGAAAACGCCCCGGTATTCTTTAGCATGAACATCCGTACAACATTACCTCTAAATATCTCTCGATGTAAAACTTACTAGGAATGTGAATTAATCTCAATCCTTAACCGGACCAAAATACTGCAATATTCCCTCTTTGATGCACTAAAACAGAGTTAGATGCAGATGAAATCGATTCGAATAACTCTTTCCTCTCCGAAGAACTGGGAGCAACACCTTGATTTACTTTCATTTTAACTAATTTACGCTTCAACAATTGTTGTTTTAATTCATCCACGACTGAATCATTCATACCAAGTTTACCAACTCTAATTGTAATTTCGAGATTACGATCTAGAGCATTTTTCTTAATTGGATAGGGTATCTTCATATTATTACTTCCATTTTATATTGGTCTGCGATTTTTTTTATTACATCGCTGACATGTAGTTATTACTGATTTATTCTTAACTCTTACTTTTGAATCTGTCCCTAATCTCATAACTGACTCACAAACTCTACATACAAAAATACGAGATAGAGAATTATCACTCTGACCATGCCTCTTACTTATTCGGAGAATATCTCTAGCGGCAATATCTCTAACTCTATGTGAATGTTTTTCTGGAGTAAGGATAATATTAGAAAGTATTGACATAGATTCTATTGAACGTTTTTTCCGTCGGATTAAGTCCTTAGACCTTCTTCTAGACATGGTGACCTCATTTATTAGATAATTGAGAGATGATGTCATCACCCACTTGCTCTATAGACCTATTACCATCAATTTTAATCAATAAGCCTTGACTTTCATACCAACCAGCAAGAGGTGATGTTTGCTCATGATAAGCAGATAGCCTATTCCTAACGGTAGATTCATTATCATCTTTTCTTTGAATTAAACGATGAGATATAGACTCAGGTGCTGGATTAAATTTCACATGGTAGATGTCGCCATTCTCTGGATCCATTCGCCTTCCGACTATTCTTTCAATAATTGACTCATCAGGAACCTCGATAGAAATTACTGCGCTAAGATGAGCAATTTTCGCCAACTCTTCTGCTTGAGCAATTGTTCGAGGAAAACCATCAAAGAGTACACCTGAATAGGCGTCTTTTTCCTTGAGTCTCTCATTAATCAATCCAATTATGACCTCATCAGGAACTAGTTCACCTGCTTCCATAAATATTTTTGCAGCCATCCCCATCTGACTACCGGAAGATACTGCTTGCCTCAGCATATCACCTGTTGAAACTTGAGGTTTAGATGTCAAATCAGCAATTCTATTTGCCTGTGTACCCTTACCTGCACCCGGTGGGCCAAACAGTACAATGGAACCTTCCATATACCAATGGGGAAAGACCATGGTGATAAGGCAAACCCAAACTAAGGTTGGTTCTGTTCCCACCAAAGATGTCCATAAGTTTGCCATTGTTCCATATCCCATCCCTCAGGTAATCCACCCAAAGGTAATGGTGCTGAGCCTTCAGGAGAAATCATTAATTTACCAGGTGTAGATGATGCTATTGCAGCCTGAATTTCATCATCACTGACCCCTCCAGTAAGCGTATCCCCTGAACCTAAAGACGTATCTAATGCAGCTACTCTTCGTTCATTAGAGGTACCTGAAAGTAGTGCAGAACCTTTTGGAATTAGTTCTTCCTCAGACGACATTAATGCCTGGGAATTCTTTCTCATTTGCAAACCTAGGACTGAGACTCCAACTAAAGTCAACAAAAATAGTAATGCTAAAGTCCACGATGGTAAACCTATAGATTCAAGAATCCCCGAAAGACCACCTGTGCTTGTAGTTCTCTCCTTACTCATCTGTAATGCCAAATTAGAATTTGTAATTTCCACATCCTCAGATAAAGATGTAGAGTTTGCATAAATATCTATACCAGTGAGACCAAAATTAGCATTTGATTTTGGTGTCACTGTTACTTCTAATGCTCTTGATTCACCTGGCAATATGTCAGAGATTATAGATTCACTTAATCTTACATCCCATCCATCAACTTCAGAAAAATATATTTCTGCTTGTGTTACCGAATTCCCATCATTAGTGACATTGATCAAAAATATCCCTTTATTTGAAGAGGAAATCTCATCAATGAATATAACTTCAGATTCTAAAACTATCCAAATAGAGGGTACTACCTCGACAATTAATTCTACTGCTTCGAAATATACTTCACCACTGGGTGTAGTAAATTCAATGATTATCGAAAATTTCTGTTCTAATTCACCTACTGATAAACCACCAGGTAAATCGAGACCTACAGAGATAAAAGCCTCTCTATTCATATCCATTTCAAATGAATTACCTGAGAGGAAACCTCCAGACCATCCAGTAGGAAGACTCCCTATAGTCAGAGAAATATCTAAAGGAATATTACCTATATTTTGTAATTTAATAGGAGCAATCGAGGATTTCCCTAGGGCCACCAATATCCTATCAGGACTTTCTATATCCAGAGCTGCGAATTCTTCAATTATAATTTTCGTACCATTAATCAGAGTATCGCCATTTTGTAAAGTTGTTCGAATTGTAATTATATTAGAATCTCCCATACTAGATGAAAGAGGTACAATTGTATTGATTAAAATGGTCAGATTATCACCTGCTAATACATTAACTGTAATATCTCCGTTAACTACTTCATTAGTACCTTCAATCAACTGGGTTTGCCAAGTATTTTGCACTTTAATAGTGTATTCTGATGGAACATTCCCTTCATTGGTAATTACTAATTTAGTAGTTACTAAATCACCATTTAGTACAGACCTATCTTCTGCAAGACCCAAAGGGCCGAGAGATATATCACTCTGAGAAAAAATTTCTGTAGTGAAATCACGACTTTCGAATACTTCTAAAGATGCAGTATCGATTAAAAATAAATTAGGGTCATTGATAGATTGAGTAGTACAAGTAACACCTTCAAGAGTCCCAGATGAAGGTTCTCCTAGAATCTCATTCGGCACCCTTATCCTTATTGTCACAGGTAGAAATTGAAGCCTAGAAAGAGGTTCCAAATTGAGAACTGAGGTTCCACTATCACCTACTTTTATAATCCAACGATTATCAGTTTCACACGAAATAGTATAACCAGTAGGACCATTACCTGTATTCAAAATTGAAAGAGAAAATTGAGCAAAATTACCCGGGATTGCTCCAAGTGATTCAGCACCTGCAACTACAGTCACCAAACCCTCAACTCGTTCTACAACCGTCTTTAATTGTAATGAATGGAAAACAGTAGGGGCATTCTTATCCCATAATGTAATTTGAGAAACGAAAGTACCTGGAAGAGCGTATATATTATTGTCGACATCTGCATCTACATCCAAGAATTCGATAGATATTATTACATTATCTCCTGAATCCCCTGATGGAGATAATATCCATGGACCAGATTCGTTGAATAATTTCCACCATTCATCTTCAGGAGCCATCAATAGACCCCCTGAATCAGAGAGTTGTACAGGAGATGCAGAAATATCAACAGTAATCTCTGATGTACCCTCATTCCTTAATTCTAGCTGGAAAATAACTGAACTCGATACACTTGGATCTATTTGCCTTACTTTAGATTCAACTATTTCCGAAGGATTTGATGGTAATGATCCGTCTTCAAGAAGTGGTGTGAGCCTTACCCCTACTTGAGAAACATAGACATCTAGTTCCTGGATATTATTATTAATACCTGATAATTCATCATTTAATTCTTCCACTTCAGAATTTGAATCCAAGGTGAATTTAAGGGTATGAATACCTGTAGTCGAAAATATATGAGGATAAGAAAGAGATGCTAAAGAACCTCCTGAAAGTGATGTTTTTAATTGACTGAATATAACTGAATTATCTGTTAAATCTTCTATTAGTACAGTATAGCTACCAGTAGGCCCAGATGCTTGATTTTTCCATTGAGCTTCAATCAAAAAGGTATCACCTTGTAAAGGACTTTCTACAGAAGTAGATAGAGAATTAGGAAGCACAGTTAGATCGGGTAAAACTGTTTCAGTTACATCCCCGGTTATAACCAACACATAATCTTGCAAATAACCACCAGAATGACCTATTTCGACGGACCAAGTACCTATTTCTGGCAAATTGAGCCTAACTCTCTCAACATTATTGAGATCATCTTGTACTCCCCCGATTGTACTAATGCCATTAATGAAATTATTGCCATAATAAATTTCACCACTAGGAGAAGTAACAATAAGATCGAGATCATTTACTAATTTAGGAGCAGATTGATTAGCAACTGCTGAACCTTCACGGTCATTCCAAACAAGAGTAATATCAAATTTAGAATTCGTATTAGATTCAATGGTATATACAAATGAATGCCCTGGTTTCAATTCTCTTGAGTCGTCATAAAATAAGTCTAAATCATTACTCATGGATGAAGGGAATATACTATTTGAAACATTAATCTGACCCCATCCTTCCAATGAATTAGGGATATCTGGGACTCCAAGATCATCGGCACCATTGATTAATAATGCACGAATAAGATCTGAACGAGGTTCCGTCATTGACTGATTTTCACGAAGATATTGCCGTACCATTGTAGCAGCACCTGCAGCTACTGCAGTAGACATAGATGAACCATTGAGAGTCATGTAGAGAGGATTACCTGTGCCGACATGTGTTGACGATGAACAACTATCTCCCTCAGCAAATTGAGCTTCATTCGCTCGAGCAGAACATATCATCACACCTGGAGCTACAAGATCCGGTTTAATTCGACCATCAAGAGTAGTACCCTTAGAAGATGTTGAAGATACTGCTCCAGCCTCTTGACTTCCATATGACCCAGTAGTTGAGGTACCGATAGTTAACACATTTTTTGCAGTACCAGGTGGTGTTATACTTTCATAACCATTCTCACCGAGATCACCTGCAGAAAATAATGCGAGAAAACTAGGTTGATTAACCATATAAGCATCTGCAGACCTTGAATCAGAGCTATATTCTCCAACAAGATTTACATTACCCCAACTATTAGTTTGAATCCTAGCATTTTGTTGATATGAATGAGTAAACATTTCGTAAAGAGAACCCCAACGTGCTAAAATCCCAGAACTATCAGCTTCAAGTTGATAGAAATGAAATGTTGCAGCAGGAACCATGCCCTCAGTGAATGAATCTCCGCTTCCGTCGCCAAGTAATGTAGATGTCACATGAGTCCCATGGCCACTATTGCGGTCTTGATGAGAATTATCCGGACCATATTGATTGTAAATAGCCCTAATACGGCCATTGAAATCACCATGATCATCATCTATACCAGTATCTGATATCGCTAATATTTCCCCACTTCCATTTAGGACAATACTTGATTGATTTAAAGCATCATAAACACCAATTAATTGCTTTGCGTTATTGTTATGAATTGCAATTATAGATGAGGGGTTAATACTTAAGATTCGACCATCCATTGCTAGAACGGGAATCCAAGAAACATCAATATCCTTAAGTTGACATAAATAAGCATCACAGATATCTCTTGTAATTGAACTATCAGATAAAGATTTAAAATCTTTCTCTAATTCATTTAATTCATTGATTCCAATGTCTGGAGCGGGTGTTATATCTAAGTCAACAATGATTCCACCTCTACCTGAAAGAGTAACTAAGTTTGGAGATACCCTCCAAGCAATCGGTAAGTCACCAATCCAACGGACTTGTTCAGATTTTTCTAACAATTCTTTAGAATCTAAAATATCATCAATTGGCAATCGGATTATTAATGCCGAATCTGGAATTACATCTATAATCGGAAATTCATATAGATTAAGTAATTCGATTAATTTAGTCATATCTACACTGTTAGATTGAATTATTGCTAATCCTGTACGGTGTATAGCGGAAGAATCATATAAATTCTCAGGACCAAGTGGCATAATGTCGATTAATGGGTCAAAATCTCCAAAAGGTGAGTGTATAATTCCAGTGAAATTTTTAATTCCATAAAACGAATCAAAAACTACAGATAACTCATTCCATTCCTGTGAAGAAGTATCCACCATAGTAGATGTATTCGAATATTCTGATTGACTGGTTAAAGTTACTACTGCACTAGACCAAGTGGATAAAATAAGTATAAATAATATCGGGAAGACGTGTCTGAAGGTCTTCATATCGTATGTCCGACACATGAAACCCTTTTGACCGTTAACATTCAATGACTCGTGGTTTGATATTATTTAATTACTAAATACCATAATACTCAGATATTGCTAAGTCAGTTTTAGCAACACTTACTTCCCAGTCTTTTTCAGTACCCATCAAAGCTCTAACACAATCAACATTTTCAGGAATAACATCGCTCTCTTGATGAATCGCTTGGAAATAATACAATCTATTCTCAATTAACTTAACACCATCTTCCCATACAAATATTTCATGTAAATCGCCCCACTTTCTACCTATATCCCTAGCCATTTCCATTACTTCAGCAGTTGTAGGTATACGATCATCTTTTCCATTCATAACCACTATGCGCGGAGAGTTTTTCCACATATCAATTATCATCTCAGTAGATAGACCATGCCCCTCAGGTAAATCTGCAATAATTGCATGAACATGCATTAGAGTAGTAGGTACTGCTACTGCAAGTGAATTAATTTGGATTTCGGGCTTAACTGTCATTACATCTGGTCCATGGTGACTAGGGACCTGAAGTACTGGTTTGATAGCATTAATAGGACCTTTAGCAGAATCTCCAGGATCTGCTGC
Organism: uncultured Candidatus Poseidoniales archaeon; assembly: GCA_963990035.1. GTDB lineage: Archaea > Thermoplasmatota > Poseidoniia > Poseidoniales > Thalassarchaeaceae > MGIIb-O2. The sequence continues at coordinate 10,659 of CAXDMJ010000001.1, forward strand.
TCGACGAATCATAGTACATTCAACTTTTAGAGAACCACAAAAATCATACAAAGGAACTAATGTCCTTGAAAGACCAGTAGTATTACATGAAACAACACGTGTACCTTGTGCATTGAAGTTTTCAAGATGGTTAGCACAAGATGTATATGAAAGACCAGTTAGTGAATGTTTCTCACCTCCTTGAAACATATATTTCACACCTGCTGCCTTATATTTTGCAATATTATCTGCTCCCATTTTTCCCGGCGCACAATCAATAACAATATCTGCAATTGATAATAAATCGGATAATCCACCTTTACAATCATAACCATGTTCTGAAAATGACGAGATTTTCTTTTGATCATCAAAAGTACAATAGAGAGGAAATCCTCTCTTAACGGCTAATCCACAGCCAAAAGAAGGACCAGTTTTAGTAACACCGACAATACTCATATCTTCCTGTGCATCAATTGCATCCGCTACACGCTTTCCTATTGTACCGAAACCATTTATTGCGACTTTTACAGTTACCATATCCTCACACACTGACCCCTAGGGTATTTACCATGCCCGGGTATAAACTCTATCAATATACCCTTTTTCAGATTGAGGAGGAGTAGAATATTGAAGTATAGATGAATTAATGTCTCCAGCCGTCAGAATCAAGACCGAATACTATGTCAGAGTCATGAGAGTTGTATGCGCGAAGTCACTGCTAAGAGTATTAAATTAAATCGCGACCTAGAGAAAATGCTCTCAGAAGCCCTAGATCGCGATTTACTGGTAAGAATAGGTTGGGGGCGAGGAGGTGATGAAAAACCTAAAGAAGGAGAAATAGGAGTGATTACACATCTTCCTGAAAAATCAAGAGTTTTACTATTAGGTAATTTGGGAGAATGCGCAGGTGCGATGAATCAAGGGGGTAATCTAACCATACAGGGTAATTGCTCTTCAATGGCTGGAGCCTTTCAAAAAGATGGGCGTTTAATAATTGAAAAGGATGCAGGTTCAAAGATTGGATCCCACATGAATGGAGGGATGATAAATGTCCAAGGGTCAGTATCAAATAATGCAGGAGAATCGATGAAAGGAGGGACTATACTCATTCGAGGGCATGCTGGTGAAAGAACTGGTGCTGGGATGTCGGATGGCTCAATAGTTGTATTAGGCTCTGTAGGAAAAGAACCAGGAGTAGGAATGACAGGAGGAAAAATATTCATTGCGGGAAATTGTCCTCCACCAGGTCATGGTGCTGATATGAGAAGTATTAATTCCAAAGAAATATTAGAAATATCTGAACATTTAGAGCCTCTTGGTTTGTCTATAAATAAAGATGCATTAGTGATAGTTCCATCAGAAAAATTACAAAATCATCTAGAATTACCTGAAACAAGCGTAATTGAAGGCTTTGAAAAAATATCAATAGTCCCCTCATCAAATAAGAGACTATCCAAACACAGCCCCCTAGACAACTATACTTTGATAAACCCAGTCGGTGATGATGAAAATGGGCTATTATTCCCTATTCCTTGGTTAATTCAGAAAGAACACTTGGAAGAAAATAAGTCATATATGATTTCTAAACAACCATGCATTGTAAGATCAAAACCAAGGAATATAGATTTACTATTAATAGATGAAAAAAACATAGTAGAGAGTTCAAAATACTTATCTCAATGTGCAGGTATTGTCCTCAATCTAGAAGAGCTCCCAGATATGAATGATGCTGAAATAGATGCATTATTAGTATCTTTAGGCAGTAAAATTCAAGAAAAATCATTAATGATATTGAGAGATAGAGTTGACAGAGTTGATAATCTATTCAGATTAATTGTGGAACTAAACTTAGATGGTGCCATAATAGATGCTGCAAGTTCTGGAGGAAGTAGAGCATCAGCTGCATTACCAAAGATAGGTCTGGCTGCTAGAGCAATGAACATAAATGAACAAGGAAGACATCTAATGATTGAGTTGGATGAATCACCAAGTGCAGAAGACTTCATCATCGCCAAAGGCGCAGGCTGTTCGATAATAGTGGCGCCAGATACCGATGGATTATCTGAAGAAAATTTAGCATGGCTAGATTCAACTCTAAAAGGATGGATGATAGATTTAGGTATTGAAAGTATTGAAGAGATTACTAGAAGAAATCTTAGAGCAATAGATTATGATACGGCTGCAATATCCGGATTAAGATTGATTGGTTACGACAGACCATTACCAATGTGGCTTGGAAATTAAGTGATTACTATGCCAACTCTAAAATTCAATCATAGTATTTTGAAATTTATTCAAGATAAAAACGGAATCAAATATAATCCTGAAGAATGGGTTGAAAAAATGCCTTCAATAGGCTGTGTAGTAGAAGGGAACGATGAGTCAGGAATTGAAATAGAGATATTCCCGGATAGAACTGATTTACTAAGCCATGAAACAATTTCCAGAGCCGCTAGAGCTTTTCTAAATTCTGCAGAATATTCACCTGATTTCCAAATATTGGAGGGCGAATTGAGTTTAACTGTTGATCCATCTCTAGAAAATATCCGTCCAATAATATTAGCAGCAGTTGTAAGAGGAGTGGATAATGGAAGTAATTCAGAACAAAGAAATGAATTTATTCAATCATTGATGGAGCATCAAGAGAAATTACACCTGACTCTGGGTAGAAAAAGAAAATTCGCTTCGATTGGAGTGCATGATTTATCAGAATTAAAACCACCATTTAATGTAATCAGTGTAGATAAAAATCATACATTTGTGCCATTGGCAGAGAAAAAGGAAATGACTATTGAAGAGATATTAAAATCACATCCTAAAGGGAAAGAATATGCTGATTTGATGGCAAATATGGACAAATACCCAATTATCATCGATTCTAGGAATAAAGTATTATCATTCCCTCCGATTATTAATGGTGACCATACAACTGTTACAGAGAATACTACTGATTTTTTCATAGATGTTACTGGTTGGGATGAGAGATCTTGTGAAGCATGTTTACTATTAATCTGCTTATCTCTAGCAGAAAGAGGAGGAGTAGTAGAATCAATTCAAATTAAAAATTGGAATGGAGAAATTTCTAATATACCAAGAGGAGATTCTAAAATTCATAAAGTTCCTGAGAGATTAATTTCAAAAATACTCGGTATTGAACTTGATAAATCTGAAATCGCTAATGCAATTAAAAAAATGGGTGGAAGATTAATCGATTCAAGGACTGTTACTGATGGCCCAGATAAAGCCGAAAAATGGGCTGATTGCGTGGTTGGTGAAAAAGAACATCTTATCGCTATGCCAAGATGGAGAAATGATATAATGCATCCTGTAGATATAGTTGAAGATATTGCTATAGGTTATGGTTATGATAACTTACCTGAACAATTGTCTACCGTTCATTTAGACGCTATCCCATTACCATCTTCAAACTTACGTCGAAGAATTAGTGCAAGTCTTTGCGCACTAGGTTTACAGGAAACTCAGAGTTTAACATTATCGAATAATCGTGATCAATTTCATAAAATACGTTGGCCAGAAGTTGGTAAATGCACAGTTATTTCAAATCCTATAACTCAAGACCATACTATGTTGAGGCAATACATACTTCCATCTTTACTGAATCTACTATCAGCAAATCGCCATCATGAATTACCGCAAAAAGTACATGAATTAGGGACTGTAGTAAGAGACTCTCACAATACCAATCGAGTAGCATGGGCCTGTGCAGAAGTAGGAGGAGGATTTTCAGCAGCTAAAGGAATCGCTAGTGCTTTACTTAGAGATCTTGGTGCAGACTTAACACAGTTGAGGTGGACTCCAATTAATGAAGAAGAAGGCCCTTGGATCAAAGGTAGAAGTGCAAAAATAACACTTAATGATGTAGAATTAGGTCAAATTGGAGAGATAGATCCTAATGTATCATTTCAATTTGGTCTTCGTGTACCCATCCAAGCAGGGGAATTTGATGTCCATGCATTAGGCCAGGTAATACCTGATCCAGTCCTCTAATTGGGAATCATCACTCAGTTTTATCATCTGAAAAAATAGCCATAGCATCGATGAAATTTTTATTAGTAAGATGTGAACGATCAGATTTTTTATCATTATCTGTCCGTATTTCTCTTTCATATTCCACTACTTTATTTTTTTCAACTTTCAATGCTTTCGCGCTGTCGATAGATTTTTTTCTGAATGGCCATATTGGCGCCATGATAGGTGAGATGCAACTAAGGACATGAATACTTCGTAGATTTAAGAGCGAAACAGGGAGATAATGAAAGAGGAGACCACCTAGGACGAGGTATGCGTAAAGAGGCCGTAACTATAGCCATGGTGTTACTAATCTTACTACAAGTAGGGAATAATATTGAAATATATGCATTAGAAGATGAAAAAAATATAATATTGAAACAACAAAATCAAGGAGATGAACAAGATATTAGTTTAGATATACTTCTAGTAGGTAACTCTTACACTAGTTTCAATGAATTAAATCAGAAAGTCGAAATGATATTGGACACTTCAGGTGTCAATTCGGATGTAGAGGCAGTTACTGGAGGAGGTATGAAATTATCAGATCATTTAGATGATGCAAATCAACAAGGTAATGAATTAAATGAAAAACTCTCTGAAGGTCATGATTATGTAGTTTTACAAGATCAAAGTCAGGTTCCATCATTACCTACTAGTTCAGAATTTTGGATTGATAGTAAAAATGCAGTTGAGGAACTTAATGAAAGAATAATATCAGAAGGAGGGCAATCAATACTCTTGATGACTTGGGGACGTAAAGATGGCGATACAAATTATGCAGAAAGAAATCCTGATTATCTAACTATGCAATTACATCTTCAACAAGGGTATGAAATGTATCTCGAAAATTCAACAAATGAAAACAAACCAATATTTCTTGCTCCAGTTGGACTGGCATACAAGAATCTATACCATAAAGTCAATGATACGGGAGTAGATCCGACTGGAGATGCAAATGCTTTTTCAACACTTTATTCTAATGATGGGTCACACCCATCAATAGATGGATCATATCTTTCATCTTGTGTCCTATATTCAGTATTAACAGGAGAATCCCCAGTAGGGGAATATTATCCAAGCCAAATCTCTCCTGAAAGAGCTTTAGAACTTCAACAGGCTGCTGCAAGTACAGTATTTAATGAGACACCAAACTATACATATCCATTTGAAATTCAATCACCAGGTATAGAATTTGGTCCAGACTCAGGTTCTGTTTTTGCAATAGACCCAGGGTTGTTAATTAATCTAAATATCAACTACACAAATTTAGAAGAATTTAATGATATTGCAAATATAAAAATCATAGGCCCTGATGACTGGCAAATTGCATGGAACTATTCTTTAGATGTGAACCTAGGATTTGATTTCAACGCCCCATCGGATATTACTTCATGGATACAGTTTTCAATCACTGCACCTATCACAGAAAATGGAATGCCTTTAGCAAACTCATTACATCAGTTTAGTATGGAACTCGTATCAAATTCTACGGGAATCAAAGATTGGTATAATTTTTCAATGAAGTATGGTTATTTCCATGGTGCTGAGATTATAGAAGGAGGAGGAACCTATTCAATATCTCCATATGATGTTGCTACAATTGAAATGCGTGCTAAAAATATTGGTAATACTCAACGAGACCTCGCAGTAAGTATTAGACCGTTAGATGAAAATGGAAGTGAAATAGGAGATTATTCTCAAGCATTTGCTTTAGAAGAATGGAACGTATTTATTCAAGATAAAATGGAACTATCTGCAATGTGGCCAAATGAAACAGGGAAAATTAGATTTCAAATACAATCACCATTATTAGTAAGTGGAAGTATATTCTTTGAGATTAAAATATGGAGTGTAGCAGTGCCTGAGGAGGCAGTATTTGCTATTCAGAGGGTGAATATTGTCCCACGATCAGGAGGTAATCTAGAATTAAATAATGTTGACTGCCAATTTGAAACAAGTCCTGGAGAAACGTGTCGAACAGAGTTAATAGTAGAAAATACGGGTGATATCACATATGATTTTGAATTAAAAATAAAACAAATTCCAGAATGGATTAATGTAAATCTTAGTCAGAATCAATTATCATTAAATGCAGGTGAAATTAATAATCAGATATACCTTAATGTATCAATAAAAAATGGAACTCCTTCAGGAGAAGTTACTGATTTAATTGTAGAGTTATGGGTTGATGGATGGAATCCATCAAGTATAAGTTTCCAAGTTAAATCAGGAGATTACTTTGATTGGAGTTTAGTTGAAGAATTATACGAACACAATTATGATTATGAAAATAGGGTCGTAAATGTTTCAGCATCTTGGACTCTTACAAATATTGGTAATACGAATGATGGTTTAGTTGTTAATCTAGATTGCAATATTTTCACAGATTATGAATTAGAGATCCCACAAAATGCTGAAATTCAATCAACTCTTAGTCCACGTTCTTTTGAGATATTAGACATCAATATTGGTGAGTCAGTTAGTTTTGTAGCATGGATGAATATTTCATATGATGAAATATCTGAAAGTATGTTTAATATTGAAAAACCCACATTAACTATCGAAGCTAGGTCAATAAGAGACCCTAGAATAATATTCCAAGGAAGTGAATCAGAAGATAATGATTTATTCCGTGATACAGGAGTTTCTACTGATAATGATAAAAACTCAAAAATCATTGAATTCTTTAGAATTTGGCAGACCGTAATCATAAGTCTAATTGTCGTACTTTTTGGTAGCATTGGTGTAGTTAAAGCAATACAATATAGACTGAAAGAAGATCGGAAGAGGATGGGGCTACCTATAGAAGAAAGTGAAACTGTGAATGATTGGATGTTAGGATTTACAAAAAAAACTAATTTAAAGGTCAATATTGAAACTATAACAATAGATTCAAAAGGTTTTGAAGAGGAATTTATTCAAAAATCTAAAGTTAGAAATATTGTTGATAAAGTAGGCCCTTCAAAATTTAGAGTGGAGAAAGCTAGTTCTTCATTAGATAGAGCAATGACGGAAGATGCATTAGATGACATAGTAGAGTTAGCAGATGATTTTTCTTTAGATAGAAACATTCATCCGAATAATAAGTTACTAGAAAAAAGAGATGAATTTGAATCGAGAATATCGAAATTAGAAAAAAAGAATAAAACTAATGACGAGGGCTAGAATGTACAAAATAGGAGTAGATGAAGCAGGAAGAGGCCCAGCCATAGGACCATTAGTTGTTTGTGCATTATGTATCCCTGAATCGGAAATAGAAATTCTAGAATCAATAGGAGCTGATGATTCAAAGTTAATTAGTAGAAAAAAAAGAGATTTATTATCCAGTGAGATACTAATTGAAGCAGAAAAAAGAAAATGGTCAATAGGTATGGTTGTATGTGATGCTGACCGTATAGATCGAGAAAGAAAAAAAATAAATCTAAACCAGTTAGAAATAGAATTATTTAAAGAAGCAATTAATTTAACAGATATGGCAGCAAATAAAGGAGTTATTCTGGCTGATGCTTGTGATGTCAATGAACAACGATTTGAACAGAGAGTCAAATCAGTATTAGGCGAGAAATGGGGTCATTGGAAAGTCGATGCAAAACATAAGATGGATTCGAAAGAAATAGTGGTTGGAGCAGCGAGTATTCTGGCGAAAGTTTGTAGAGATAAAGAAATTAATCGGATAAATGATTTACTTGACGTGGATATTGGAAGCGGTTATCCGTCCGATCCAAAAACAAAAAATGCAGTAAAGAAACTAGTTAATGACGAATTACCTAATCAATTCTTGAGATGGTCATGGGCTACGGTGAAAAATGCATGGAATGAAGTACACGGAACGCAAATCCCTATCCGTCAAGAAATAGATGAAATTAGAATTCAATCATCACTTAATGATTGGTAAATACTGAAATGTGAAATGTAGTAGCCCAGTGGTAGAGTATGATAGTATGGTTGATGATAGCGAGTGGAGTTTAGATATTCTTGCCATTGTAAGGAAATATTCATTACAAAATGCTGTAGAATACAACGGATCAGGACAATCGGGTTCAGTCTTGGGTAGAATATTAGGGGAAAGAACTGATCTCAGAAGTAAAGCAAAGCAACTCAAACAATTAGTTGAAGTCGAAGTCGAAATTGCAAATAATTTGGCCAAAGAAAAAGGAGTCGGTGCAGTACGTCAAGCCTTACAAGAAACAAATCCAGAGGCTCTAAATAGACAGAAACAAACTAAAAGAGTTGGGTTGAAAGAATTACCAAATGCAGAAAAGGGAAAGGTTGTGTTACGATTTGCACCAAATCCCAATGGCCCCTTGTCATTAGGTCATGCTAGAGGAGTCACTATAAATTCAGAATATGCAAATCTGTATGACGGAAAGGTTGTGTTAAGATTTGATGATACTGATTCTAAAGTAAAGCCGCCACTCAAAGAAGCATATGAATGGATAGAATCAGATTATAAGTGGCTTACTGGTAAGAACCCAGACATAATTATAAGAGCTTCAGAAAGAATGGATATCTATCTTCAATATGCTGAAGAAATGCTAAAAAAAGAGTTTGGATACGTCTGTAAATGCTCTGCTGAAAAATTTAAAAAGTTAAGAGAAAACTCTCAAGAATGCCCTTGCAGAAATAAAGAGGTTCAAGGAAATTTATCAGATTGGATAATGATGAATAATGGAGATTTAGGTGAAGGAAAAGCAGTTGTCAGAGTAAAAACTTCTATGGATTTACCAAACCCCGCATTGAGAGACTGGCCTGCATTAAGAATTCAGCACTCATTACACCCAATGGTTGGCGATAAATACAAAGTTTGGCCATTATTAGATTTCCAAAGTGCTATTGAAGATTATGAACAAGGCGTAACTCACATTATCAGAGGAAAAGATTTGATGGATTCAACTCGCAAACAAACGTTGCTTTATGACCACTTTGGATGGGTATATCCGGAAACTATGTATTGGGGGAGAGTCAAAGTTCATGAATTTGGAAGTTTTTCGACCTCAGGTATGAGAAAAGATATAGAAGAGGGGAGATTCACTGGTTGGGATGATCCACGTTTACCAACTCTTCGTGCATTGCAGAGAAGAGGATTTAATTCAGATGCAATGAGAGATTTTTGGATAGACTTAGGACTAACACAAAAAGATATTTCTGTTTCATTGCAAACTATAGAAGCATTTAATTCAAGTAAAATTGATGATAGTTGTGAAAGGAGGTCATTCATCAGAGACCCAAAATTATTAGAAATCGATATAGAAAATGACGAGGATATTAGCGATGAAATATCAATTAATAGACATCCAACAGAACTTATAGAAGGAGTGAGAATTTGGAATCTTAATGATAGGAAAATATATCTTGAAAGAAATGATATTGGAAAAAATAAAATGAGATTAAAAGATTATGCTGATATCGAGATTAAAGGAACGAAAGTTACTATTCAGTCTTATGATCGATTAGATAGAAGGCCTATTGTACATTGGTTGCCATCATTAATGGCAAAAAAAGCAACTTTAACTATCCCTAAAGGAAATGAAATTATCATTCAAGAAGGGATGATGGAAGACTTTGAAATTGTCAAAGGGAATATTATACAACTTGAAAGAGTTGGTTATGCAATAATTGAATCAGAGGAAAAATCAGATATTATCAAATTATTGTGGCTACATGGTTAATTCTTCAATGATACGAAAGATAGCCAGAATATGTATCTATTAAGCGTCGCATTGAAGTCTAGTAAGCCAACCAGTAGGTAATATGAGAGGGGAGTCGAGTGCTAGAGCCTTGGCGTTAGTTGCATTATTATTCGTCTCCTTTTTGAGTGCCCCCTCTTATGCTCAAGACTCACAAGATGATACTACAACTTGTTGCAGTGATACCGATTTTAACTTGTTTTTATTAGATGAGTCAGCAAATGGAAGACTATCTCCATTTGAAAGTGAATTATCAGAAGAATTTACAGCAACAGTTTCAGCATGGCAACAAGGAGAAATAGAAGTAGGATCTTGGGAATTGATATGGGGAACAGAGGGAGATTATCCAACACAGACATGGTCATTCACTATTCCATACTTAGTTGAAGGTGCGGTAGGTGTTACAATAAACTCAACAGTAGATATTAGAATAGGAGGTTCTTTTTACTCAGGAAATACTGGTTTTAGTGGAGTTGAGCCATTCTTAGAAGCTGCTGGGAATCTAGAAATTTCGGTACAAGTATCATCTGGTACTGTAAATGATGGAGATAAGGTTGAAGTTTCTCTAGCTGTCAATAGTTTACTTTTTTCTAATCCAACACAAGATGCAGGTCTGAATTTCTATTGGGGGTCAGATGAATCTGATGCAAAAGTAACTGGACGTATGCCACTAGTAGATATTAAAATTAAAGAGGCAAGTGTCACATCAGGATTAGTATATTTCCCTATAACAGTTAATTCAGGATTTGATGGAGATATGTGGTCATTATCTACTGGAAGTTTTTCATTGCAAGGTACACTTCTGACCCTTAGCCCGATAGCTACAACATTAGAATCAGGTGTTGAAGTGACATTTGTTTGGGAAATGCCAGAAGGCACTGAAAGTGGCATTTATACTACAGAATTCATCATATCCCCTCAATCCGGATTGGAGATTTATACCTCGAAATCTCATGAGATAGATGTTGGAGAAAATAGTGGTGGTGGAGGAGGCTATTACCCTTCATCTGAACCGTTACGGACCAGTGGTTCAATAGTAAATGTTGAAATAGATGCAAAATTTGAAGGAGATACAATTCAAAAGAAAATAGAAATTTCATTCGATAGTGCTATGTCTCAATGGATGAGATGGGGAATGGATAATATTGGTAATACAAGTCTTGATTCCAATAGTTGGTGGAAGAATCTTAATTCATATTCAGACTCAGTTGCTACTTCAAATAGAAATAATGGGAAGGTAGATGATGATGAATTATTAGCATTAACCTCACATATCACTGGTTCATCATCAGATATGAGATCATTCATGCAAAATGGTCTTTCACTAGATATTGAATCAATCATAGGAATAAATCCAGTCGAATTAGGACCTACTGAATATCAGATAGACATGGGTGGAACTAGATCATTTGCAGCTGAAACTATTACGATTAAAATTGACACCTCATACTCAGTTATAAATAATGAGAGGCAACTTTTAATTGAAAATTTCATACGCAATCCCACCAATAATTATTGGAAAGAAGTTAATATAGATGTGGAAATCAAGTCTACAATGTTAGCAGGTTTAGGACCAGTATCTGCTGATAATTTAGAGTTTAGTCATAGAAGATGGATTTTCCTAGAAACAGTTCAAATTAATGAACAAATTGAAGAAAATGAAGATTTTAGGATAGAATTCCTACCATCAGGAAATATGGCTTTTAGCCCTTTAATTTCAGCAATGATTTCAGTTTTTGCTTTGTGTGTCGCTATAGTAATGGGTCTATTCCTTACTAGAAAAAGAAGTAGTGTCCCATCATTAATTGCAGTAGTAGCATTAGGAGGACTGTCTTTTGTGGTCTATATATTAGGTATGCCAATGCAAATTGTTCTAGCAATAGTAGCTTCAAGTGTATTACTGGTATTCCCGATATCTCTTGTATCCCCAAGATCTATTGGAGATGGTAGTGTAACTAACAAAAGAGGACCTAAAATAAATTGTCCTGCTTGTGGTACGAGTAATCCTGTTGAATCAAAAGTACGGCCCCTAAGATTAGAGTGTTCAGGATGTGACGTAATGCTAAGAATTGAAGAATAATTAAGTCATTCCATCACGAATTAATTTATCGATTAATTTACTTGACGCAATATTTGCATTCGACTCATCCCAATATTTTCTTGCAAATGAGATCTGCCCTGCTAAATCTGTAGACCAACCAGGAGCCATCACACAGTGCCATACAATCTCTTCTAGCCTAGATGTAGAAGGAGTAGATCGAACGAGAGACGAACGTACAAGATGAGATAAGGCTCTAGCCCTACCTTCCTTGTCTAAATTAATCCATCTTGAAGAGATTGCTGTTAGTGCATTTTCATCTATCCAATCATAATCTGAAACATTGGGTTCGGAAACTTCAGGTAAGGGGACCACTCTAATCACCCCCTCATCTGAAAGAAAGTCCCTTAAGGCAGAATAAACAGGGTCGTAAGTATGATCTAAAGCAGAATTTATCCAATTACCAGAAAGTATCCAGGGCCTTAATTTACGAGTACGAATACCATGAGGAGAGATCAATTGAGCTAAGGCATGAGACTGAACTACAGAAGTTAATGGACCCTTACGAGAATCTCCCTTATGCCCAGTCAAACCCTCGACTACTAAAGATGAGATTGTCAATCGAAAAGGGTTGGTTTGCATCTTAGTATTTGATGAATCATCATCAATAATTTTAATCCAAGGACTATTTTGAGGTTCAGTACCACTGAATTTTCTACGATATGAAATCCCATTATCAACAAGTGATGCCTCAATTGCAACTATAGATAGTGAACCAATAAGAGTTGGTTCACATAAAAGCAAAAGTGAATCACTTAATCTATTAATCTCTAATGATGCTGCAACTAATGTTTCAGACACATCAGAGAATTGATTCTCATCAACCAGCACCCTCATGATGCACCGTAGAGGTTCTTAGTTCAAATCTTATGCATAGAAGTAATCATTCTACCATTAGTCTTAGTTGATCACGCTTGTAAGCCCAACTAGATGACAATCGACCAGTTTCCTTGTAATATCTTGCTAAACGACGAATTCTAGATTCACATAACTCTAATTGACGGCGATTATGTAAATCTTTTCTGTTTGAACCAAGATGATCAATTAAACTCAGAGCCTTACGCATAAGATTCATCATATCTTCAGGGTATGTTGAAGTAATATCATTACGAGTTAATGTTTGAGAAATTCTTTCACCCATTACTAAACGAACATCAGGTACAGCATGCATATCTCTGAGCATTGTACCGATTTTAGCGGATGAATGGCCATCTTTTGCATACTTTAAAATTAGTTCTTCTACTGTTCCTTTATCAGATTCTGCCCAAGAAGGTACCACATCATTATTTGGCTTAGAAGAACCACTTGTTCCTTTTCCTTTGCTGTGCATACGCGCCATATCAAGACCTCAGTTATCCGGCCGACCTGCTGCCCCTCTTTAATCGCTACGCAAACTCATACAACCAATTTCACTTACAAACGGTGCTGAGCGCGTGCTAATCTACTAGGCCCATCGGGCCATTCCCATCCTGCTGCCTCAGCTCTTGCAGACCCTATTAGGTTACTATCTTGATACACTAAAACCTCATCTCCTATTCTTATATTGCCTTTAATTTCAATAACATTTGATGCAAATAAATCGCCACGCCAATCAAATCCAGGTATTAAATGGGCTTCAGGGAATTTACCACTATCTGCAAGTAATGGTAAACATGCCTTCGTAAATGAAAAGCGTCCTAAGCGAGGATTCCATAATGCTAGTTGAGTACCATCTTTGCGAATCGTGAAAATAGGTGGTCGACCTTGAATTCCAGTATCCTCGAGCCATTTATCGGTTCCATGTTGAAATCTTGATAGAGACATTAGCTTACCTAATCTATGTTTACTTTCTTTTAAATCAATAAGACTAAAATCTTCCACTGATTGATTAACAATTCGCTCAAGATTATCCAATGCATCAGATGAACCAGCAGTCATACCTTGCCTAGTATCAATAATCTCAACCGAATCTAATTCTAAACTTATTCCACTATGATTAATAACTCGAGAAAAATTATTTCGAGAAACATATTCAGATATCATTTCTCTTATTACTCTGAGTTCATCGATGTCCCAATCACCAGTTACAGGGATATCATAATTAGCAGCAGGCCAAAGATCTTCTAATTCCCTAGGTACTAAGCCAAGAGGTGCTGTAACTATGACTTCATGTATAGAATTTGAGTTTATTGAACGACTAAATCTTTTATGAGATGAAGATAAACGATATGGTTTGGTAGCGGAGCAAGGTAATAACAAGAGAACTTGTGATTGATGTAAAGGAGGTGTATGATCTCTTGCAACTCTTTTTCGCCAATCCTGTATTAATGGGTCATCTCTACTAGAGTAACTATGGCATCTTAACTCAAAATATTGACCTTTAACACGCGATAAACCTGATATGCTACCATCTATGTCAGACATTTTGGAATCATGGAGGCGTAATCTTTCAACAGAACGAGGACTAGATATTGCTTGTTTCTCCACTAATTCCCTAAGATTACCAGCCCTTATTGCAACCCTAGTGGCTGCAAGAGAATTTTTCCATGCATTAATTTGAGATTCCATAGAAGAATCTTCATCAATTGATTGTTCAATTTCTCGAGGACCATTTTCAGTTAATAGTATGTCTAGAGAACAGGCATGCCTAGATCGAGCTAAATCAAATAAGTCAGCACCCATCCAAGTTAAAATTGCACAATTGTCAGGACCTCCTATGCCAGGAGTCCAAATTAAAGATGAAGGGAAACGAGTTCTGAGTATATACAATGCTTCACTCAATAATCCCTTTTGATTAGCTAACTGGGGGGCATCTGTAAGAATAATAATTGATGGAAGAAGATTTTCGTCATTTAATGATAAATCATGATGAAGAGATTGCCAAGACACTGGTAATATTTCCTTACCTATTGCAAATTCACCCGAATTAGATTCTACTAAACTTGGGGGTAAAACCAGTCCTTCTGTAGCGCTCCACTGATCTAAGCTATCGAAAGGTAAAGTAAGATTCGTACGAGTGTTCATACTCAACTTAGCAGGTAGAGATTTAGAATCTCTAGAAAATTCAAATGGTGCTAGAGAAAAAGGCAATTTCACATCATCTTTATTCAGAATAAGAGCAGGGGTCCATGAACTGGGAGAATTTCTATCTCCAAGACTAAATAAACGTGCAAAACGCTGTCTTGCGACAACACTACGGGCTAACGGTCGTTCATCCATATATACTGCGGACGAAGCATTTCGCTTGAAGCATTCTAAGAGGAGGCCCTGTCCGAAGAGGCATGGGACGTGTAGTTGCGCTGTTCATGACAATATTATTTATTGGCGCTAGCGCAGTTAGCGTTAGTGGTCAATCAGATGAAAAAATATTATTGATTGAAGAAGATATAGACTATTCAGGACCTTTTTGGTATAGTATAACTTGCCAAGAAGTTAATTGTCCAGGATTAACTTTAGAGATTAATGATGGTTCAGAGAATCACACATTACAAAATGAACATGTAATAGAATGGTCTGGAGTATTGGTTGCAGGATCAAAATTAAGTATTTCATCTAGTCAGGGAATTTCAATCAATGATATTTCTATTAAAATGATTAAGGTCGAGGATTTAACACTCATTGAACAAGGAGACCTCATAGATTCAATTCCATCCCCAGGGAATCAGGGCAATTATCAAACTATAGTTACATCAGATGTTTGTAATTTGGGTGTTTGTAATTCAAGTATACAAGAATCTCAAAGAAGATTAGATTTCATAGGTATTTTAGATAACTATTCGGATAAGGATTCTATAAGGATTTTTGGACATTATGGAGACATTATAGAAGTCTCAGAGATTAATGGTAACGAAAATATAAAAATTGAAGTTTGGATAAGAGATAATAATCAAAAAGAGTTGATTATAAATGACCTCACACATTCTGAATCTCATCTTTTTGAATATCCTAATGAGGGTGAATTATGGCTGAGAGTAAGTTCAGATTCAAATAAGGAACTGAATCCATATAAATTCACTATTTACAGAAATAATCAGTCAAATGAATCACCGATAGGAGGGGAACTATCTGTGCCATGGAATCATGGAGATGCATTAACTTACCATGATTCATGGTCATACGAATCATATATTTCTGAATCTGACATAGATGGAGATTCACTACTTTTCAGTATAGGTTCAGATACTAAGGTTGGATTAGAGTGTTTATCCAGTAATATTGATATTACTTTTGAAATATATCTAGTTACTTTTACTGGAGAGAAAGAAAATATTTCTTTAATCAATGGTACTTGTCCAGAAGAAATTCAATCTAATGAAGATACTAATTCAATAGAACTGAGGATTAAATCTGAGATAACAACTCGATGGAATATTTCATTCATAGAGATACAACCATTAGATGGAGAGTTATTGGGAGATGCTCCCGAATCAAGATGGCTTAAAAGTCCGGATAAGAGATGGAGTAATATTGAACTTAGCACAGATTTTTCAGGACATCTACATATTGGAGATAATGTAGATATTTATTCAATCAGAATTACTGATCTAAATGGTTCTCGAATTTTTCTTAATGAACTGATTAAATCAGAGGTCAACTATACTATCCAAGAGATTAATCAAGAAAATGGTAATCTTGTAAATACATCTAATGGTGAGACTATTGTATTACCATATGGGAATCACTCATTAAGAATTGAAAGAAGAGCAAATCTAGATGTAGAAGTAAATTATAATTTCAAAATTGAATATTTAGGCGAATATAAGATACCTATAATTATGGATTATGAAGATTTATCATGGATGTTTGATGATTTTTACACACTCATTGGAGTATTAATGCTAACCCCTCTAATGATTGTTATATTTTGGAATAGGAAGGTAATTATCAGTCGAAAGAAGATATCTAATATGGTTCAATCTCATGATGAAAAGAGATTGTTAAGAATTAAGGAAAGACTTTCAGAACAATTAAAAAAAGAAGATTCTAAAAATCAAATAGTTATAGAATCTGCTTTAGAACAACTTGGAAAAAGTCCTTGGAATACAATAAATGAAGTATGGGGTAAACCAATTCTCACTCACATGACTGAGGAAATAGAAATATGTGCATGGAAAATACAAGAAGAAAATAAGAACCTACTTTTAGGAATCAAAGTAAGTAACTGGGATTGGACAATGGCTGCTATGAAAATTCATTTCCCAGAAGGAGCCAAACTTACTATTACAGATATTTATCCTAAGCATTTATTTCAAGATGATGAAATATTTCTTGGTACTATGAAGAAACATACTCAGATATTCATCAGATTATCTATTGCTGGAGAATCTGCTAACTTAGCATTCCAATTATCTGGATTAGTAAATGGAGAACCTTTAGCTGCAGTGCCAAATAAAGTCATTCAATGGTAATTAGCCTCTACGACGAGATTTAGCCTCATCACGTATTTTAGTTTTCAATTCTTCATCTGAATAATTTAAATTATCTTTAATATCTAATAATTTTTTCTTTAAATCACGAGAGATTTTGACAGGAATATCTAACTTCAAAAGAACCATTACAGATCCTCTACCATTACGTGATCTTTGGTTAGGGAGACCTCTTCCTTTCAGAGAGAGAGTTTGACCAGGTATGGAACCTGAAGGTACCTTCACCTTCAAGATTTCACCATCTAAATGAGGAATCTCAATTGTAGTACCAAGTACTAAATCAGTATAACTTAGTGGAATAGCCATTAATAAATCTGCACCATCTCTTTCAAACCATTCATGTTCTTCAATATCAATCTCGATGTATAAATGCCCAGGATCTCCTGTCTCAGTTTTAGAAGATTCACCATGGCCAGACATACGAAGCCTAGTCCCATTTTCTATTCCCGGAGGAACACTAAATTGCACTTCCTTTGATTCATTAGCACGACCTTCACCTTGACAGTTAGAGCATGGGTCCATTACAATACGGCCCTCACCTCTACAAGATGAACAATCACTAACCACTTGTTGTGTAAATGGTCCGACCCTCTCTATTTTTTGAATACGCCCCCTACCATCGCATGCAGGACATTCTCGTACACCATCTTGAGTTGGAGAACCAACGCCATTACAGTCCTTACATGTTTTAAGAACATCAAACTCTATTGATGCCTTACAGCCATCCATTACCTGATTAAATGATATTATATGCCTAACAAGTAAATCAGAACCTCTTTGCCTCTTTGCTCGACGATTTCCTGTGGAGCCAAATATTGAACCGAATACACTCTCAAAGCCCCCTCCAAATAAATCTTCAATACTAATATTGACTCCTTCGAAACCACTGGAACCAAATGGAGAGCCACCCGGTCTATTATGCCCATAAGTATCATATTTTCTTTTCTCATTTGGATCTGATAAAATCGCATAAGCTTCTTGAACTTCTTTAAATTTAACTTCCGATTCTGAATCACCCTGATTTTTATCAGGATGATATTTTCTTGCTAGACTACGGAATGCATTTTTTATTTCGGCAGCACTTGAATTTCTCTTCAATCCAAGAATTTCATAATAATCTCTCTTATTTGCCATTAACTCACCTAAATATTCCTTTAATCAGTCCTCTTTGAATAATTCCATTCTCAAGATATGTAAGTACCACATGATGTACAGTAAGGATTTGCAGAATTATTCAACGTTCCACATTCCTTACATGAAACTACAGATTTTGTTAAATTTGGAGAAGATGGCATGTCCCAATGATTATCGGTATTATCAGAATATTTTTTTGATTGTGAGACGTCAGAGGCCTTAGATTTTCTTTTCATATCTTTTCTTTCTGCTTTTACTCGTTTTTTCTCTAATCTTTTAGATGCAGATTTTTCTAATCTTCTAGACAAAAATGATTTTGTAGATTTCCCATCACTATTTTCTAATACCTTTTCATCTATAATTGTATTAACTGAACGATGATGGGTTCTAATTTCAATATCTATATCCTCATCAACTTCAATTTCTGAAGACTCAACATTTAATGAACCAATGCTACCTGACATTTTTGCCTGGGCAATTACAGCTTTGCGACCTTTCAGTTTTGATTTTGATTTTTCTTCAAGTTTCAATATCGCACTTTCACTCTTATCCCAAAGTCCTTTATCTTCTTGGGAATATGACTTACCAAGCCTTCTAATTACAGCAGATCTATGGTACTCATGGTCTTCTACTACTCGATACCTTAGATACATCACAATACCAATTAAAATGGCTAGACTATGAATACCTAATTCAAGAATGAGGTTATTAGAGATTACCTCATTAACTACTGGTAGACCATATCTGAGAGCAAAAACGCATAGACTTGGCATGAAAAATAGTGCGCCTGCCACTGTACCTGAGCGCTCAACCATGATACTTGCCACCAACTATTCAATTTCAATCATTCGCGTACTTGGGAGATGATTCAAGCAGAGAACTCATGACTACAAACATACTGCGAAGAGATATGGAGCCACATATCATTGTATCATCACTTGTTCGACCATATGAAGATATAGAAAAAGTAATTCAATCAATTAATGTGTTTTTCCCCGATTTTCAAACAGATGAAAAAATAATAAAAACCACTTTTCCAACTAAAAACAAGAGTTTGATAATCAGTGGAAAATCTGAAACATTAGAACATTTACTTAAACAGATAAGAATTCAAAGAATACTAGATACTGCACTAGATATCATGAGTATGGATTTAGAGATTAACTCTACTGTCTTTGATATTTCAAGGCAGGCTGCCATGGTAGGGAAAGTTTCTTTTGTTCTAGATAAAAATACTCTTGGAGGAAAGATAAGTATTAGTTTAGCAGGAGAAGAACTTGATTTATGGCTAGAAGAGCAAACTTGGCATGAGGGAAGAAATGAGATTCCAAGATTTTCTAAAGATGAGTTCTCTATGAGGTATAATGGTGAACCTACAGAATGGTTTGATAAAAGAGGCCACCCCACTGTCAATCAAGATGAAGACTAGGTAAACCCTGAATAGACCATTTCTTCAATAATGGTAAATCAGCAGGTAACCACTTTACTTCTAGTAAATCTTCTTGAGAAAGCCATCGCATCTCATCATGTTCTACTAATGTTATTTTATTTGGATGAATGACACCACAGTTTAATATCATCAATTCAACTTTTTTATCATCATATTCATGAATTAATATTTCTTCTATTCTTAAAGGAGAAACTTCAACATTTAGTTCTTCAAATATCTCTCTAGTAAGTGCCTGATATGGGTTTTCTCCTTCTTCTATTTTACCTCCAGGGAACTCCCACCATCCACCCCAAGTATCATCTTTAGGTCTTTTACAAGATAAAATTCGTCCTTGTGTATCAAATATTAATGCACCAACTACTTTCAATTTAGGTTTCATAAATAAACAATTTAAAATTTTTTCGACCACCCCCAGTTGTGTAGTCGAACTCATATCAGATTCTGAGGGAAGATGAATGAAAAGGACTGGGATATTTTTATGTTGTAAATTACTCCGATAAAGAGCAGATAAAGTTCTAAAATAAGTTTCATTACAAACAAAACGACCAGGATTTATACTCCAATTCACATCATCATCATTATTAAATAACTCATCAAAAGCAAGTATTGGAGCTGTAGTTTGATACCTTTCTAAATCGCCTTTAATAATTGGACCTGAAACTATTTTTCTACCAGAATTATCATCACTATTCATGCCATACTGATTATATGCAAACTTCTCTAAAGAAATAAAATCTCGATTAGCAGAAAATCCTAAATGAATAATAGCATCGAATTTTTCATTATTGATTATTCTACTTGCGATAGAATTTGAACCTTTTTCATCAACAGATAATAATGATGTGACAAGTTTGAAATTTGGAAAATTCTTTTCATTTAATATTTTTATGATTTTTTCTGAAATATTTTCTGTGAAATTAGAAAACTTAGGATATCCTGTAACCAACACTACAGGCTTGCTCATGATTGATAGGAGAAGTGTATCATAGTTGGCGTTTTCGTATACAATGAATAGTTATGTTCATGATTCAATAGCGCTTAGCAGGTACATGACTGATGATATCATAGTTAGTCTTGCAGATGATAATGAACCAAAGAAAGTTAATTCATTTGGTGTCATTGGCGTAATTTGGAGTGAATTAAATGGAGGTATTGGGCCTTGGGGAACTATGAGACCTCTGTTTACATTAATTTTGGCTTTAATTCCATTTCTTTTTCTTGGTCAGCATTTTAATCGACAACATGAGAAAGCAAATGGCTGGTTTTTAATACAGTTACCCTTACTTTTCACCATTATACTGTGGTTTGCACTTTATGTGTGGTCAATTGGAGATGCTCTATGGGTTTCAAGTAGATTAGTCGCTAAATCTGAAAATCAATAATTAAAAGTTTTCAGGTAACTCTAGTGGACTAAAAAGATGCCCTGGGCTGGTTGATTTCGCTAACTGAGTTCTGATTATTTTCTCCCAATCCCTCATTAAAGAGATAACATTAACAAACGGTATTTCTGAACCGTTAACAATAGTTCTAATTATTGTATCAAAGATATCCATGCGGTCATGATCAATTGTCTGCATTAATTTATCTAATGGGAAATTATCGATACGTGGAGGTTCGGTCGTACTGACTATAGGCCAAGGTTTAGTAATGTGCTCAGGTAATAATTCTCCCTCAGAATCAGCTATTTTTTGTAACTCAGATAAAAGTATATTCAAGTATTTAGAGATAACTAATGCAGATTCAATGATTGGTAAATTATATTGTTTAACAAAATTTGATAAATTTTCCTGAAGAAAAAGAAGCTTTTCTTCTAGGGGCTCGGAGGGACTAGGTATCTCCCCTTCACCACTCATGAACTATCCGAGAATGTTTTAGCAAATTAATGCAATGAAAGTCAGGAGGTGGTTCTATCATCATATCGTATTGGAGATGCACTGTTGCCTCTTATCCCATCTATCATATCATCTTCAATTTCAAAATAGTCATTTAACCAATCACCATCTGTATCCCATTTCGTAGGATCGGTTCCATCTGCTATTTGGTCACCATCGATATCTAGAAGCCACCAACCAAATACATACTCACCAAGTCCAGTATTAGGGAGATGATATTGATCACCGGCAAATCGACTGTAAGAATCCGCCCATTCACCACTGCATAATGTTTCATCGTCAGTTGTGTCTAAATATTGATAGTCTGCATCATTATCATCAATGATTAATGCAAAGAGTTGGTCATTATTATTAATTTTATACATTCTAAAATAGTTGGATGCTAAAGCAGAAGAACCTGAACAAGTGCCTAACAAAGACTCACGTAACTGCCACCATTCATCAACATAATTCCCTGAACAATCATTCAAAAGAGCTTGCCGGACGAGAGTTGGCGATGATAATGTCGCATTAACTAAACCGTAATATTCTTGGAAATTATTATATTTTTGATAAACACAATTACCACCTGAACAATTCCAACCTCCATCTTTATCGGCATCTTGACCTGCATCATCTGCATCTGTAGCATCATGAGTAAACCATACCCAATCTAATACAGGACGAGAAATAACGCCATCAGATATATCTACAGGCTTCCAATTATTTGCTGAAATTTGTTCCCATTGAACCTGTATTTTAAGATAAGATGACCAATTATCATTAGTTTCATTCCAACCCCTGTAATATTCATAGAAATCTGGCATCATATCTCCATCTGTATCATTATCAAGGGGATTTGTACCATATTTGAATACTTCTCGACCATCACTTAGATTCATATTCTTGACATAATCCGTCACTTCCCCATTAGTAAATACAGGTTCCATCACCATAGAGTCACCATCCGAATCAGGATCTAATGGATGTGTACCATTCTCATATTCCATTAGATTACCAAAGAATAAACCAAGTGCGCCATTACTAATTTGATTTTCTAAATTCGAAGCAGTAAACTGTCTATTTTCCCAAGTGCCTTGAGTTGCAGGGTCATCTAACCACTGCCTATCATACCAACCATCAGCATCAGGGTCATAATTAACATCGAGAGGATTTATAGGATTCATGGACCATCTATAATCGTTAATGGGTAAATATTCACCGTATACTGAGAAGCAGTATTCCCAACCATCAGGCATACCGTCCCTATCGGAGTCGGAATCAGTAGGATCGCTTATTCCCGCTAGACTTACATTGAAATTATTTGGATTGATTTCATTAATTAATCCAGATTTTTCGGAAGCAAGTAACGATTTTGTACTAAATGTCACATATAGTTGACTGAATGCTAGAGAATAACTCATTCCTTGTTCGTCAATGTATGCATTAACTGCATCAGCACCGTACGATACAAGTCCGGTACCATTTGGTATACTATCTACTGCTAATTTTTTCCCAAATATTCTTGATTCGAATTCTGCTAAATTATCAAATCTTTCAGAAGGTGAGATTATTCCATCATTATTACAATCATATGAATCATCATCAGAATCTATAAAAATATCAGTATCTGTTAGTAAATTCATTTCCCATCTATTTTCTTCAAGATTCCATTCAGTAAACCAGTACTCATATCCATCACTCATGCCATCTCGATCAGTATCTATTGAAGTAGGGTCTGATATTCCAAATAATGCTTGAAGAAGGGGTTTGGCAGAAGAACCACCTTGCCAATCTTGGAACTGTTGTAAGGCGAGCTGAGCTCTACCTTCTTTATTGAATAATATCCTATATACTCTATTTTCTGCTTCCGATGGATCTAGGTACTCTGCTTCTTCCCATAATCGTGGAGCATCAGGAGGAGATAAACCTCCATTGAATGGATTGTTAAGTGTTAAATTAAGTTCAACTTGGTCAGAAATACCATCATTATCAGAATCATAATTTCCATCATTAGCTACAAGAGGATTCAATGTCCAAACATTATCAGTAGAATTCCATTTGGTAAATATTAATTCTATTCCATCTAAAAGACCATCTCCATCAGTATCAGGATTATTTGGATCAGCAGTCATCCCAGTCAAATTGATTTGTTCTGGAGTAAGGAATGAACCAAATGAACTAGCAGATTCAGCAGATAGCCAAGGATTTGGAAGATACTCTCCTCCAAAATATAGCAAGTAGAATTGAGGTACAGTTATTAAAGAATTTATTTCAGTAAATTCTCCAGAAATAACATTGTATTCTTCCCAATTGTTCATCCCATCACCATCAGGATCACCGATTCTGTCTTGTCCATTAACAGGATTTAAACTCCAAGTGCCATCAAATAAACTCCATCGTGCATGGAAAAATTCCCAACCATCAGGCATACCATCTGCATCTGAATCAGAATTTAGAGGATTACTCGAGCCAATATCTATCTCAGAAGTACCATTAACTAAATTATTATACGAATCAGTAGCATATTCTCCAAATGAACCCTCTGCAAAATCTTCCCAAGTATCATTGAATAACAATGTAGTGAAATTTTCTGGGAAAGGTATTCCATTATCGGTACTATCAGAGAATATTACATCAGACCTCAAATGAAATTCCATCCAATTAACAAGACTTTCTTCTAATTCCAATACTCCATTATGATTTACATCATAACCATCTCCATCTGGATTGTTTAGAGCATCTGAACCATTCATAGGATTGATACCAGCTGCATTTACAGACCAAGAACATGAATACCTAGCTTCCCAACCATCTGGAAGTGAATCCCCATCAGAATCAACATTATTTGGATCTGTCACACTCCAATTCAAAGCGGCATCTGATGTTTCACCGTGAGATGGGAGGCCTTCTTGAGAAATCGTCGTCAGAAGGTTAGACCACTTATATTCACAGAGATTAGATAAACCATCATTATCTGCATCTGCATCCGCATCACTAGGATCTCTAGGGTCTAATGTCCACAGGTTCCCTCCATTGTAGACGTCACCTATCCAACGGCGGTTAGATATCTCCCATCCATCTGGCATACCATCATTATCTGTATCGATACTAGTAGGGTCGGTCGGACCATCAGTACCCCCTCCGGCACCAGAACCTAGCCAACCTTCCAAGTGAACAGCCTCAGATAATAACCCTAAATCTTCATCACAAAGATATTCATCATTTAGGTAATGACAATCGAAATTTGTAGACTCAGTAAACCAACCCCAATATTCTTCACCATCGGTAAGGCCATCCCCATCTGTATCTATATCTCTGGGGTCAGTACCATTGAATCCATTATCGGAATTAGTAATAAATCGAAATTCATCAAGATTAGTCCAACTTCTATCTATACCTTCACCTATTTCGGGACTGTAATGGACACCATCGGCGTCTGCATCGCGATCTCTGTCATATGGATCAGTTGGATCTAAACCATGAATATATTCCCATCCATCAGGCATGCCATCAAGATCAGAATCAGTCGATAAAGGATCTATTGGCATTATATTCATATATCGGCCAGGTGATATACCTGCGAATAAATGTATACCAGTAGATGATTCGAGTGTAACTAATGTACTTACTAGGCCTGGTAAATATGTTTGATTATCTGAAATACCTGTGACTCCTTGATATCCTCCATCGAGCACCCATGTTCCATCTCTTGAACCAACTATAATTTGATTATTAAGAGTAAATATAGAATGGATATCATTTGATCCAGATAACCAATTTTCTTCTTTCCACATTCTTTCAGAATCGAATGCTAGAAGAGGCATTGAAATTATTTTCTCAATATCAATTAAATGAAGACCTCCTGCGGTGCCAATCCAAGCACCAGTAATTAATTCAAAGCTACCTGAGGAATCTTTTGGCCCTGCTGGAACTATTGTATTAACTATTGCAGATTTAGATACATTGAGTAAATCTGCCTTTCTGACAAAGTTTTCAGAATTTTCTCTATCAAATACCCACCAAGGTTCACCAGTAGAGTCTGAACCATCGGTTGTATTCCAAGCAACTAAGCCACCATCTGTACCGATGAGTAATAATGGGCCTCGACCATCCATCTCCATGTGTAATGCAGTATTGACCCTAGCTGCATTATTTGCTAATAATTCAGATATTGAATCTAAATAAACTGGATCACTTATTGATGAATCAGTGATAGATATTGTCCAGACTTCTTGATCAGAAAATATCATTAAATCTAAATTACTACTACCAGTATTGAGTACAACCATTTCACTTATTGAATCGATTAATACACTAGAATCATCATTACCAATAGAAAACGCTTCAATCAATGGAACACCATTTTCTATTTCAATAATAGAAACACCATAATTAGTAGACATTACAAGATATTCTCCAACCTCATTAGACCATTTCATCATTGATTTGAGCTCGACACCGGATGGCAACTCTTTGAGAGTAGATAATTCATTGAATGGATCAAAGATTGTTATTCCATATTTCGAACCTATAATTAGACGATCTCTTTCATTATCTGGAATTATAGTATGTACTGAGGCGTCTACTAATTGGGGGTCGGTAGACTGATCAAAAGTTGAGAAAATATCTTCAGAATCAGATATTTCTATACTACGTAAACCAGGAGTAACTGAAATTCCTTCATCATAATGAACCATATATTCTTCGTAATTACTGAAAGATTCACCCCAACTGGATGTGGCGACAGATGTGTCAGGTATTACGTAACCATCTCGATCTAAATCCCATCCATCTAAGTCAGAATCGATTATAGAATCACTGGCATTTCTTGGGTCTAAACCATAGTGAACTTCCCAGCCATCAGGTATACCATCACCAGGAACTACAAGGCCTACTGAAATAATTTCAGCCCATGAGTAATAATCAGAATCAGATTCGGTAGGGTCGCTACCAAGCCAACCATCCCCAGTGGGTCTCTCAACTACCGATTGACAAGAACCAGATACCAGTAAATTAATCTCGCCAGAACACCAGAGCCCATCTCTCTCAGTTATCCAATCATCAGGTGCACCAAAAATATATTCTTCTGAATTTGAATAAATTTCAGTCAGATCTATGACTCCATTACGATCTACATCAAATCCATCACCGCAACCAAATGTAAAATCATAGCAGCGGTCAATATCTTCCCACATATCAGTAGGATCTAATGGATCGAACCAAAGACAGTTCCAAGCGCTTGTTGTGTTAAGATATCCCAAACCACCTTCCGTACACATATAGATTTCATAACCATCAGGCAGACCGTCTCCATCTGTATCTGCAACTCTAGGGTCGAGCCATTCACGGAATCCAGAATCACTTAATTCCGCTGGTTTACCTGTTAAAGCAACTCGATCTGTGAAACATTTATCCAAGGTATAGGGCCAACAATATTCCAGCAGAGCACTGGCACCATCATTATCATGGTCTGACATATTATCAGTCCCATTCTTTGAATCTAAACCAGAAATCAACAATATTTCTGAACCTGTATCGTACAGAATATCCTCACCAAATAATACTGATTCATGAAAGTCAGGTATTCTATCACCATCTTCATCAGTTACTGGAGGTCCTCCACCAGCAGCCTCTCCAGGGTTAGTATTCTCTACCGGAGCCTGAGGGCGAGTTTGAGAAACGAAGGCTAAACTAGAGAGAATTAATACTGTCATAAGTAGAGCTGTTTGTTTACGTCTCATGCTATGACCTCGTCTTAACTACCCTTAGCGACTTTCACGCATTTATGACCATGATGGAGCGTCGTTCGGACAAGAACACATAAATCGGACAATACGGAATAAGATTTACCATATTAAAACGAGCATGATTCTTCTTGGAAAACAGATTGATTGAAGGACTAAACATATCCCCCTTATGACGATTGAGATGGGATTAGAGATAACTCACTTAGGTTCAGGGAGTAGGGGGAACGCAACACTTTTAGTTTCGAATGATTCAAAAATTCTTATTGATTGTGGATTCTCACTAAAACAAACTGAATTAAGATTATCAAGGATAGATGTAGACCCAAAAACTATTGATGCAATAATTGTAACTCATCACCATGGAGATCATTCAAAATCGGCTCTAAGAGCATCAGAGAAATGGGGAGCTAAACTATACTCAAATACAGAAACAGCAATAAAAATGGGATGGAATCCAATCTCAGAATGTAGAACATTTGCAGATTTAGAAAGATTAGAGATAAGCGATAATCTCAGTATCTTACCGATTCCTGTACCTCATGATGATGCAGAAAATATTGCACTAATTGTAAGCAATGGTAAAGGGATTAGAGCAGGATTCGTCACTGATTTGGGAGAAGCCACTGTAGAATTGAAAAGACATCTGAAAGGATGTTCGCACATATCTATTGAAGCAAATTATGACCATCAAAAATTAATGCAAGGGCCATATCCAGATTCATTGAAAAGAAGAATCACGGGTAGAGGAGGGCATTTGTCGAATAGCCAAACTGCAGAAATAATTAGTGAAATTCTAACTCCAAATTTAAAAACTATAGTTTTATGTCATTTGTCGGATAAGAATAATGCTCCTCACATAGCAGAAAGTGAAGTTTTAATGCAAATATCAGATGATTTTGAAGGGTCGATATTTATTTCTGGTCAAGATGGGCCTGATTTTAAAATAATTGCTGGTAAAAATAATTTTAAGAAAGTTGGAGATAATAAGTAATCATCTATGTCCCATGACAACTCGATGAACTGAATTTTGGACTTCTTTCATTCGATCATTAGCCCCTAATTCTCTAAATACAGATAATGCTTTTTGTAGATAATCCATTCTTTGTGAACGATCTGTCTCAACCTCTCCTAAACGTGCTAAGAGTTCTCCTTTCAGGAGACGGAAATCATTAGCGTCAGCCAGAGCAAGTCCCTCCAAATAATGTTCAGAAGCCTCTTCTTTCCTACCAGCATCACTAAGAACTTGGCCAAGTAACATTTCAACCTCTACTGCGCTATGGGGATCTGCCTGTTCAGAGAGTATTTCTAAAGCACCAGAATAATGTAACATTGCTAAGTCATTATCTTTTATTCTAGCATAATATCTACCCAACACTGCTCTTGCTCTTGCGTGTAAAGTATCTTGACCATTATTTTGGGTTTCATCATGAGCCAACATTGCATGATCTCTTGCACGATCTAATTCACCCATTTCTAAAAAGGCAGAAGCAAGTCTGATTCGCGAATCACATAATTCAGGATTATTCTCAGATTCTAATAACTGTTCGACATTACTGTAAACTTCGAGTGCATGCCTAGTATCTCTACGACGACGAAATATATACCCCATATTATTATAAGATCTGGCAGCAGATACTGCATCTCTGGAACTTATTTGGATTTCAAGAGCCTGACGGTGTAACTCCAAAGCATCATCCATCGCACCCCTCTTAACTGCTATATCTGCACGAGATGAAAGTAATCTAGCAAGTTCCTTATTCTGTTTATTTTTACGCGCAGTGGGTATTGCCAGATCATATTCTTTCACTGCATCATCCCATCTACCTTGGATAGATAAAATATCACCTCTGAGCTCTCTGACAATAACCCATGATTTCGAGTCAAAACCATCTCTATCTAACGCCCTTAGTATGCCTAATAATTCAGTATGACCTGCTTTGACTAATGTATGACCCTCGATTGATAATACCTTAGTTAATTCATCAATCTGATTAGAATTATGAAGGTGATGAATGAACTCTATCCTATCAGTAGCGCTAGTTTTGCGGTTTCTGTACCAATTGACAGCATTACTATGCAACTCTTGACGTAAATTTTGCTCCATTGACAATACTAAAAATTCACGAACTAGGTCATGTACATCATAATTTTCGCTATCAGCTTGTCGTGCTAGCCCTTTTTCAACTAGTTCATCTAAAAGATCAATGGCAGCATCTAGTTCACTGAGAGCATCTAAAGGCATAGGTTCTCTAAAAACTGCAATTGCACCAAGAAGTCTTTTTTGAGATCCTGATAATCTACTAAAAATTTCTTTCTCAACAAATTTCTCTAAAGTCGAATGGAATGTACCCCCTACGCTACCTCGATTAATCAATTCTAATACCAATGGGTGGCCCCGTGATAGTGAATAAATATGAAGAAAATCAGGAGAAGTTATATCTGGCATAGATGAAAGTATTTGTTTACTAGATTCTTTATCTAAACCATCTAGTGGCATTACTAATGTTAAGATTTTACCTTCAGAATCTTTCTCAGGAACTACCATTCTAAAAGATCTAGAAAACATTACTAAACCAACCTGGTCAAGATTAGGTATTTTCATGCAAATACCTCTCAATATTGTAATTAAAGTTTCATCACCGACTTTATGTAAATCATCAATAACAATCAAACTAGGCGAATTAACTAAGCCTTTTATTATCAGATCAATTGCCACATTAGGTTGAGGGATTGAAGTTCCAGCTAAATAGTCGGATAAATCATTTGAACCCATTGTAGACTGCCATTCAGCAGTAGCTTCAAGGAATGACCTAGAACCTTCCCAATCTTGACAACGATGAAATAATAGATTTCTTTCATGAGTAAATCTCTCTAGTATTTTACCTGCTAATGCAGTTTTGCCAATTCCAGCAATTCCGGGCACAAGTATAGATGAAGATCTTGCTTCGAGTAAGTTAACCATATCATCAACTTCTTTCTGCCGACCATAGAATTTCCTAGTCCTTGGTAGATCATTAAATGAGGTTACTAACTGTTTTTCAATATGTTTAGATAGGTCTCGCTCGATTAATTCGGCTGAAAGTATCGATAAATCTACACTGCCATTATCATCAATATATCTTAAAATATCAACATGCCGAAGTGGTAAATCAGTTAATTCTAATGCATTAACAAGTGATACGTTTTCTACACGACCATCTGAATATTTGAGACGTACTGGTTGGGTACTAACTTTATCCCAAATGCCATTAGCAACTTTAATTCCGTCATCAGTTAAAAAATATGCTTTTCTTTTTCTTGAGACACCTGTGACATGAGCCTGTTTTTCTATGAGAAGACCCTGCTCCCTCATACCTGAAATTGCTCTAGGGACATTAGAACGCGCTATTGCTACAGCATTAGCTATCCCCATTTGTGAAAGAGCGAAGGGGACTTCTACTCTTCCTGCATGTTCTACATAATCTCTGAGATGCAATAGAATCCTTTCTTGGACACCAGGACGAGGGGCCACTGACATGCTACTCATGGAGTCAGCAATCTGCAATACCTCATGAAGTTTCGCTGGTCAAGTTCGGCAATTAAGTCATCAAGACCCATAATCTGGATCTTCTATCCAGTCATTAGATTCATCATCCCAAATCCATCCTTCTGATGTCTCGACATTTTCTGATGATTCATCATCACTTCCATCACCATCGTCTATTTCTACAAAGAAATATACAAATACACCACCCAGTAGACCAATAATTACGATTGAAATTATCGCAAGCATAACTGTAGATAATCCTTCATCAGACCCTCCTACTGAAATTTTAACATCACTTGAATAATCTGCTCCAACGTATCTAAATACTGGAGTCACAGGACCATCATCGAATCTAGATGATGGGATTCCTACGCTCCAAGTAGAATCAGAATTAACGATTGTACTATTTGCTGGAACTTGATTAATTAATGCAGTAACAGTTTTCCCAGGGAGACCTATTCCAGAGAATATAATACTTTCACCATTTTCAACAACTGTGATTTCAGGGGTATCAATTTGGAAAGTAACACCAACTACTGTGAAAGTAACAGGAATAGAAATTTCTCTTGAACCGAAAGGATCGGTTGCCATGAAGATTACATTTTCTAGAGTCCAAGAACTCATATTATTATCATAAAAGAACATAGAAATTGGGTCATAAATTGCGAGGCCATCTTGACCTACATTAATTACTAATGCGAATTCATCATCATTAGTATCGGATGGATTGTCATAAACTGATAAAATAAGATTTTGTCCATCTAAATCTGAGAAGAAATCATTTAAATCAATTTCACCTTTAGTGCATCGATCCTGAGATTGTGAGGAAATTTCACAATATAGGACTATATCTTTTATCCAGTTATCTGAATCAAAACTAGGTTGATTATTTCCTGCATCTGAAGGATTATCTGCAATGATATTTATTGTACTCATATCACTAAAGTCATAACCATCATAAGATCTAATATCTATAGCATATTCAAAGTCATGTTGAAGAATAGTAGGGTCCCATTCGGTAGACCAAGCACCATTTACTTCGAAATCTGTCACGGACTGTTGATGGACAATTATTCCACCATTGTAAATATCTCTTACTGTTATATCTACTCTCGATACTGAACCATCATTATCTCTTGCAACGCCCTGTATTGTTGTATCAGATACAGAAACTCTTTCACCATCTTGAGGAGATATTATATTAATGAAAGGTATTGAATTAGAGTTGTCAATGGTTAGAGTCATTGTAACTGCATCACATTCATCGATAACACTCAAACAAAAGTCTGAATCAGAAGCCCAAATTGTAAATATATATTCAGCTGATACCCTTGGTTGACCACTGAAATCCCATGTCCATGACCAATCTGCTCCGCCAGAGGTTGGAGTAGTACCTTCAAAATTAGGTCCACTAATATAGAAATAAACCTCTCCTATATCTTTACTACAATCAAGAGGACATCCATATTGATCATACGCAGTTCCTTCGAACGTCACTGAACCATCTGACCAAGTTGAAGCATCACTAGGAGATGATACTGTAATTACAGGAGGCGCAGCATTTAGCTTAATTGTTCTAGAGATAATTGGACTATAGTCAATACCATCAAAAGATCTGAATTCGAAAGTATAATCTGTTTCTTGGTAATTCGTCATATCAAAAGAGTAGTACCAAGAATTGAATGGATGATTGAATCGAGTAACTGATTCAGGTTCGGCTCCACTATCATCAATGCCAAGGCCTGCAGAAGCCCATTCACTTGTGAATGGATCACGCACCTCTATTGAATGAATATATCCTTTTTGATCCCATTGTGCTAGAGAATCAGTTGCATAAAACCCTGCTAGTTGTCCATCATGCGCGGAACCAGTGAAGTTGACTATTTTTCTAAAGGAATGACCATTTTCT
Organism: uncultured Candidatus Poseidoniales archaeon; assembly: GCA_963990035.1. GTDB lineage: Archaea > Thermoplasmatota > Poseidoniia > Poseidoniales > Thalassarchaeaceae > MGIIb-O2. Next base: position 43,500 of record CAXDMJ010000001.1, read on the forward strand.
TGAATTACAGATACTGAAGGTCCCGAATTAAATAGATTAATAGTATCTTGATACGTCACATCTTGGACTACAAAATCACTACGATCATAACCAAATCCAAAACGGTATGCAGTATAGTAGTAACGAGATAACTCACGTGTTCCTAGAGTGTAATCACAGTCTAAATCGTTGTTATCAATAGTTAAATCGCCATCATTATCAATACCATCAGAACATGAATCTTCATATTCATCATCAGCAAAACCATCAGGATTGTCACCTCCGGCTAATCCTCTGAAGTCCAGATGTGAATCAGATGCTAAAGCAAACCATGGAGTATAACCATTTTGATCAGTATATAATGAGTAAAGATCATTGCCGAGCGCATCTTCAATAAGCACATTTGCATTTTCAACCTTCACACCATCAACCAACGTTTGGAATCTAGCCATTTCAGCTCTTCGGACCTGAACTGCATACTGAGTGGGTTGAGATTTAATAAAAATCTTCGAAGTATCAACATTAGAAAGATTAGCAAATGTAAACACAGTGGAGTTATTATCCATACTCAATGCTAATGGGAAATTAATTGGTGTTAGATTCTCACAACTTACACATTCCGAAATTGCAGTAGGTATAATTGCACCTTGGAATCCATTTGCTGGCCATGCTTCTTGATCTGGCCAATCGAGAATAACAGGGAACTCGCCAGGAGGTGCACTAGGGATAAATTCAGATTGAACAGTTACAGAAGATTTAGTCACATTGTAAGCTGTTTCAATACCGTTCCAAGTATTCAGAGAAAAGAAACCTAGAGATCCATATTGTTGAGTATTAGCAAAACCACTATCATAATTACGTATTACTGCACCAGTTCCGGGTGTATTGAACAAATTTCTTTGGACATCCATGAGGCCTCCAATTGCTCTAATTCCATCAGCATCTCCACCCATACTAAATTCATTATCATAAAGTGTCATTCCTGATCGGAATAGACTGACTGCAGGGCAAGTATACTCACCATCCCAATATTTGAAGCTAGAACAGGTCCCTGGAGAATCAACATTGACGGTATTGTTTGAAAAATGAAGTCTAGATGCAGATGGTGCAGGCCCTGAACTACTTAATTCACCAACTTGTACAGGAGTCTTAGCTGTATTCGTGATTGTATTATATTCGGCAATTACATCGAAAGATCCAGTTAGCCACAAACCATTCCATCCACCTATTGGACCTATCTCATTATTGTGAATATAGGCTTTACTTGATTGTACTGTGATACCTGAACGTTCACCAACTCCAGAAATCTCGTTATTATGTAATTCTACATTAGCACCATCATAAACAGTTATTCCAGAACCTGTATCAGTTGTAATTTCATTATTTCCAACCTCAATAGTAAATTCGACGCCTTGGATTGCTTTAATTCCATTAATATCGACTCCATTACAATTAACATTGATATCAGAATTCGTAATAAGACCTGATGAACTTGTTAGAGAAAATCCATAATCACCAGTATTAACAGTAGCATCATTAATTTCGATAAAAGTTCCTTCGGCCCAAAGTGTTGGACGACCTCCATCATTATTACCACAACCATTATCTGTTCCAATAAAAAATGGTGAATTCATGACAAGTGGGGATATCTGAGTCCCAGAGCCGTAAATTTGAACGGCAGAGCCCCCCACTCCACTCTTACCATCATTCCCTGCGACATATGTGCCACCCTCAAATATTGGTTGTGCTAAATTTGTAGTTAATACACTACTTGTATTTATGTTTGTGAAACGAATTTGGTTTAATGTTGGTGATGCTCCATCGATAACCATAGCACCATATCGCCATCGGTTAATTGAATCAATATAGTAGGGGATCCCCCAGGCATCATCAAATGTAATGTGCCTAAAACCTGTTTCAGATAGATCAATAGAACTACGAATTAACATTCCCTCAAAACAAGATGCATCCTCAACTTGAATCTCTTGGGTTCCTTGCGTCATACCTTTACATTCACCGATTTCACTAGAATTTGAAGGATCAGTCCATCTAAGAGTGATTTTATTGGCTAAACTAGCGTCACCAGATGCACCGCATGAAGATACACCTGCACATATATTACCTCGGACATCTAGATATGTCCCATTAGGAAAAATTACAGTAGTACCTGGATTAATAATTAGTTTAGCACCAGAAGCAATAGTTACATCTCCAGTTAACTGATGGGTACCAGACCATGTTTCAGATGTAGTAATAGTTCCAGAGGTTGTTTCATTGTTAGCCATCACTGGAGTTGCGGGACCCACTAAAGCAATAAGAACACTAGATAACATTAGGAAAACGAGGAACGAACTTGTTGCACGACGCTTGGACATGTTTTACCGTATTAGAATATGGATTTAACCAATTTGGGGGGACGTGCAGAATTAATAGAGGAATAAAATGCATTAATCTATGCAATATTAAACGAAAAGGCCACTTCTTCGGACCATTTGACTACATCGAGACTACCATATCCAGAATGAGAATTATGAGAATTACTTCCAAAATTACCTCGGTCACAAGAACTTGCGAGTGATTGTTTCACCATACGCATTTCTTCTTCATCGATGATACCGTCAGAGCCTGCAATCTCATCTCCAAATTGTTGAATTATAAGGGCTAATGCACCAGTTACAAAAACAGTAGAGGCACTAGTCCCTGAAGAATATGCATAAGGAGATGAAAGACTATTCGAAGCTGTGGAGAATATATTTACACCAGGTGCGATAACTTCTGGTTTTTGATTAGGGTACTCTCTATTTTCATCTGAAGATAAATCTGTAAGAGAGCCATAAGCACTACTCCCCCAAACATACCCTGCTTTATTGTGAGCGCCTACTGAAATCACACCTGCAACGCTAGATGGTTGAGATACATCTTTCACATCCGGTTTAAGACCTGTGTTACCTGCAGCAGCTACAACAAATATCCCGGCATCAAGTGCTTCTTGAACGGCGATATTAGTTTGAGAATTAGATGATAGGTCAGAAGGTTCGCCTCCAAGACTCAATGAGATTATATCCACTCTTTGAGTTATTCTGCACCATCTGATAGCCTGAGCGACACGATCACCAGAACCAGAAGTCCCTTCATCATCAAGTGCCAAAGCAACAGAAAGTTCAACCATAGGAGCTGCACCCTTGAATGTACCATTAGATATCAATATACCAGTCATTAGTGTACCATGAGAATTATCCCCTATATCTCTAATCAAGTCATGTTTACTCTCCACAAAATCTCTAAACCCAGATAATTCATGATGTGCAAAGTTAGGATGAGTCATATCAATTCCAGTGTCAACAATACAAACATGTACTCCTTCGCCAAGAAATCCTTGTGATTGAATTTGTCTAATCCCAGTTGTTTCATCATATGCCCATTCAGAATCAGGTAAAATAGGTATTAGTAATGCATTCACCCATGGCCAGCTCGCAATTAATAGAATTGTAAGTATCGAGAAAATAATTGCACCATTGGGCCAGAGGTACTCCTTCATAGGACCAATAGGCCACCTTAATTCGCGAGCTTCTTGGTCACTAAGGCCATAGTCAGCCCCTGGATAACCCGGAGCAGAAGAGTCAATGGCAGTCAGAATCCTATGATCTTCCGGCTCAGGTAACAAATCTAAATTTTCCAGAGGTCTCAATGATCCACCCCAATTAGAATGGAGCACCTGGACGTCTTGAACGGCCTTTAGTCAAGAATGCAAATATTCCAACTAAAATTACTATTAGAATTGGAGCAATAATATCTGTACCCTCATCATCATTTGCTGCAGGAGAACGTACATCGATATTCCAAGAACCTATGAAAATTCCGTCTGATACATGCCAAGAGTCATCATTAATATTATCCTCACCGAATATACTTGAATTAATATCCATTACCAAGTAATATGGTCCAACTGTGATGTCAGATAGATCAAACAAGAAACTGAACTGCATAGATGATTCTGCACCTATATCCATAGTTGTAACTGTACTAACTGATGTAGGGTTATTACAAGAAACATCATTACAAAGAGTCGCATTCAGTTGAACTTGTTTAGCTTCAACCAAACCAGTATTAGATACTGTTGCAATATATGTAATCTGACCACCTGCCTCAGGTTCACCTCCACCCAATGCTTGGGCTCCTTCTATCTTCAGAATAGGTTCTGAACTTCGTATATTAATTTCGATAGTTTCATATGAATTACCCGCCTTATCTGTTGCTGTAACATATATAGAAAACTCCTCATTAGATGAGGTTTCAGGGGCTACAACAGTAACACTGTGAGTTGTACTAACGAATCCACCAAGAGTATGAGAGGTTGGTCCTGTTCTACTCCATCCTTCAGGTAACTCTGAGTCATCAAATTCGAATTCATACTTATCATCGCCATTTCCAGCATTAGTAAATTCAATTGGCACTATAATTAGTTCACCAGGAGATACACCATAGACTTCTTTCATAGGATTAGTCAACTCAAAACCATGTAATTGAGGAACTCTCACTGTTAATTCGTGAGTATCCTGGTATCCATCTTGTGTAGAAATTAAAATTGTAATCATATGGCCATCATCGAAAGCATGAGCAACTGATTGATTAGCAGGAGTTACTCGTATGTTCAAATCATCGAATGTTTGAGCATTATCAAGACCAACTTCAAACTGAGTAGAAGTATTCCAACCTGAGCCATTATTGAATTCTAATGTCCATTCTGTACTGTCAGATCCTGAGACTATACCTCCAACTGTATAAAGATCATACGATTCATGTCCGAGATATTCAACTCCAAGAGTGAATTCAACTGGTACAAAGCCATCTGTTTCATTAACTACAAGATTTACATCATTAGTAGAACCAATATAACTCTCATGACCTGATGTAAGATTTAGGGTCTGAATAATAATCTCATGATTTGAAACTCTATTGTATAATAGAGATAATACTGGAGATTCTTGACCAGAATAAACATCAGTCCCTCTACCTGCCATATATTCCATTGTAATCCCTCTCTGTTCAACATCAAAGTCACTTGAAAATTCAACATTACCATTAGGTAAAAGTAAATTCAAAGAGCCATCCGTTTCAACATCTTGTATCCACTTCATTCCAAATCCAATATCAATGACTATATTGCCATCAACAATTTCTCCAAGATTACGAGATACACCATCATAGTCTAACCATTCAGTATTAACATCAAGAATACCTCCTCTTGTAAGTTCCATATCTAGATTACCACCATCAGTTACATCTACATTTATTAGACCCATTACAACCAAATCTTGACTTGGAACGCTAGCACTAACAATCCAAAGACCGGGCTCTAATTGAGCAGACCAGTTACCTAACCAACCTTCATCACCATAGAATAATAGTGGAGTCACAGTATCTCGTACAATACCTTCTGTAGGTATTATTGTAAGAACTACATCACCTTCTGGAATACTAGTAATCCCAAGATCATAAGAAATATTACCTGAAACATGAATTAGCCCCGCAGTTAGTTCAAGAAGAACATCATTAGGCACATCTGAAACAGATATACTTTGTTGAATACTTTCAAATCCATCATAAGAAGTATTTATTTCCCAAATTGTATTTGCAGGTACGAATAGCTCCCAATCACCATTATTACCTGATTCAATTGTATTATCAGGTAAGATTTCATTAGAGAATAACATAGTTACATCGGAAATACCTTCACCAACATTGGATGCATCATTATCATTCAAGTCCCAATACACAGTACCTGAAATTGCAACATATAGATTTGCAATTAAATCGTAATGATTATCATCACTTATATCAATAGATATAGGATACTCCTCAACTAGCCATCTATTACCATTTTCAGTGTAATTTAAAGACACTATCCATTCTCCAGTTACTAAACTAATATCAGTAAATCCACTAGAGTTTGTAGCTTCGATACTGAATGAACCTAGGCCTTCTGCTGACTCGAGTAACAAACTTATACCATTTAACGAATCATTACTACCATCTTCAGATAACGTAAAGGAAACTTCTGCAAGTTCACTGGTTGATAATACCAAGTCAGTAGCCGAATTCTCAGATGATACTGAAACTAATTCCCTAAGGCCCTCATGGATATCATTGTTCATTGTATCAGTAGTTACTATCCAATCACCTTCAGAAATAAAACCAATTATATTACCATCAATGTCTGTTGTTCGTGAAAGAATCCATCCATTCTCAACATTAGTTAATCTTACTAATTGCTCAGATAGAACACCCCCACTTTCGTTTGTGAAAGACATATTAACTCGCCATTCAGGATCGAATCCTATTGTACGAGAAATTGTGGAAGACTCCATACCAACTTGGAAATTTACATCTCCAGTAAGGATACGTGTTCCGAATGTTTCACCAGAATTAGCATCTGAAATATCAACTGATATTCGATAAATCCCTGGTTCTACTGAAACCTCGGCATGACCTGTACCATTCCATTCTGAATCATCAATATTTATTTGGTAATCTAAGCCATTAATCATTGATATTAAACTGAAATTATAGTTTACAGACGTTCCGTTAGAAAGATTATTATCTCCTGAGTGATCTAAGAAGAAGTCAACCAATAACAATGAATCATCAGGATAGATAATAACTTCAACAGTATTATTAGAATTGTCTACATTAGTCACATTGGTTCCAGAAATAAATTCATCTGAATCAACAGAAAATTGCCAATTACCCTTTGGAAGAACCATGTCAAATAATCCACCTTCATTAGATTGGGCACGCCACTGGACATCATAATCAAGATTATCAGCAATTACTGTTACTGATTCCCAACCACCAATATCTCCATTGAACAAATTATCAGCTCTATTGATACTAATAACACCAGTAATCGACTGTCCTGGACGAGCAACCATAGTCACCTCATCCATACCTGGTTCTACGGTAAATTGAGTACCATTAACTAATGTTAATGAGATTCCTAATTGAGTAATTGCATCAACTGTAGAACCTTCTGGTAGAACTAGAGAAAATGACCCATTCAAAGAAGTTCGAACTGTTGTGCTGAAACCATCCCAATAGAAATCTATTGGGACATCTTCCAGTATTTTTTCTTCATCAATAGAAAGATCGGTTGAATTCTCATTATAATATAATGTTCCAGTGACTACTTGACTAGTCTGGAATTCGTATATTGCAGAGAAATCATCGATTCCTACTTCAATCTCTACCCATAATTGCTCAGTATCAGAAAGAGTATGACTCAATATCCAGACACCTGGGATAAGTTCAGCATAGTAATCATTTGTCATTGAGTTAAATTCAACATTAACCATTGAACCTGATCCATTCTTAAGACTTAATGTCAGATCTAAATCATTTACAGATGTATCACTACCATTTTCATCTCTAATCAATGAGAATGTTAAATCAGTAGTTAGAGGGATAACAGACGGGAATACAAATGAAGATTCTTCATTTGCATCAAATATGTGCTCGCTGTAAACTTCAGAGAAACCATCGTTATCCATATCAATTTCTATAATATATGTACCAGGCATAATAGGTCCATAATCCAATTTAGAATCAAATAATTCCCCATCTTCCCATAAAAGATTAGGGGAAATTAGACATGGAGCATATTTCACAACACTACAGTCATCAATTGCGTCAGAAGCTAAAGAATCATTAGTTCTAAGAATAATTGAAGCCATCAAAGGATTCCCTGATTGATCAGTTAACTCACCAGTTATCGAACCTCCATTAATATCTATTTCAGTAATCGAATTAATAGGTTGTTGAGGTATTGAATATCCATCATTGATTTCAACACGTGTTCCATCACTGAAAATTATCGCTACATCGTAAGAACCCGGTATTGCATCTACTATGTGGAATGTACCTGGTTGGACCATTGTTCCACTAAATACACCCGCGCCAGTAAATGATCCTGTACCATTTATACTACCATAACTGCTCAATGTTGTGTCTGAAGTATCAGTAGAAAATACTCCCGAACCCAGTAGAGTTGCTTGAACAAGTTTCTGTGTGAAAGATGCTACTCCATCAGCAGTAAAACGACCTGTAGCGTTAACTATACCATTTAAGAGATATTTACCATCTGATTGTATACATAAACTAGAGTTTTCAGGCATTGTTTCATTGACATCACAATCCATTAATTCAGTGACATCATCATTTATAATACCATCAATAACCCCTTTACCAGCAAACTCACCATCACCATTTAAACTATGATTGTTGAATACTGTTTGTGTATAATTACCTGTGAAGTCAGTAATTTTAGCCGTTGTAGCTGTAATCACATTACCTTCACCAGTGAATGTCACTTCTCCAGTACCTTCAAATCTTAGATTATCTCCTTCGATAGAACCATTGGATGTTGAGAGTAAATATGGATCTATGTTGATCAAATCCCATGAGGGGGATAATTCAACAGTTGCATCGTCTAAAGAATCGCCAGAGAATATTTCTGAACCCGCCCATACTAATCGACCAGTAGATGATGCTGGCTCTACAGTAATTGGCACCGATATAACGGATTCTCCATTACTATGACCATCTGTTCCAGAAATATTAACAATAGTTTCAGATAACCAAGTAGATCCTGAAACATTACCTAGAATCCCTGTGATTGGATTGAGATTCCTAACACCAGGTGAAACATCTTCGAAAAGGTCACCAAGAGATTGACCTACATTAGAAGTCATGATTAAAGTTCTTGCAGAATCTAAGTCCGAATCACCATAGAATGCAGAGACTCGAATTTTACCTGCAGGAGCAATGAAACTATATTCTCCATTTTCATCAGCATCTGCGGTACCAATAGGAATCCAGTAGGTTCTCTGATCTCTATCAGTCACATGACCATCAATTTCTATCTCGTCACCACTAAATGCATCACGCTCGATGAGGATTTTTGCATTTGGAATAGGTCCTAAACCATCTAATTCAACAGTTCCTTCAATAGTAGCACCACTATAGTATTTCATTACCTTGACTTGAGTATTAGCACTTCCAATACCAAGATTAGAACAATCTTCGTCTAATTGAGTATCATTATCATCTGTTTCACAGTCTGGGCTATACCAATTAGATAAAACCATATGATTCATCATTGCACCAGGAAGAGGGTATGCATTCTCTAGGTATGAACCAGGAGCACCTGAAGTATAGAAATGAGGAGCAGGTTGTTCTGCATCACCTGGAAGACCCAAGGTTGAGGTTCCATATCCAACATAAATTCGTGCAACCATTGTTTCAAAGAATTCTGGCTGATGTTGATAATCAATATCCACCATTCTAATCATCTCATTAACATCTGTTAATGCACCTGATTGTTGGCGTATTACATCATTAAGATACTCTGCTTCATATTCTGCAGAACTACGTGGAATTATAGGTCCATCACCTCTCTGGGTTTCATAAATTGATGAGATATATGTTTCAGTATCTAATCCAGATAAGGAGGTAGGAGCATGGAAAATACCAGTAGTTTGTCCCTGGTGATAACTATAATCCTCATAGTAATTTCCACCAAGTGGGTATAGGCGATTATCTACAGCGAAATATCTAATTTCATTATTCCTTGAGACAGTATCTCCTAATGGACCCTCATAATTCTGAACCTCATATACTAATTCCGTTGAAATATCGTGATATAAGTCATTAATACCATTTGAATCAAATATTTCTAACAGTAGTGCTCTACTTAATGCAAGTTTTGCATTAACACGATGGAGACCAGAAGATACATCCTCAAAATCATCAATTAAATCAGGAGTATACCTGTATCCTGCGATATCATAGTATTGAATTACTAATTCACCATTAGAATCTCTATCTAATTCAGAAACTGAATTTCTTATAGAATTATATGCATCTTTTGCAGAATCAAAGTCAGCATAGGTATCTAATTCTTCACCATCATCCAGAATAACCCATGTCTGGATATCGCTTGGGATACCATCTACATTAAGTTGATAACCAGTTAATAATTCATATTTTGAATCAGCTGCAACAACAGACATTGAACGACTTAGGACTAGATTTGAATCATCCTTTCCAAGTTCCATTATTGTATTAAATTCATTATATTGCTCCTCAGTCATATGACCATCAAGAAGTAAGTTTGTGAAAGCAGGAGTGAATTGACCAGAATTAGATCTTCTATCTCCCTGCGCTAATGTAGTAATGAATAATGAGAGTGTATCTTCTTGACTTGCTGACAATAACATTGCACCGCTATTTGGAATTCCAGACTGGAAGTTATCTGCAACAGTTGGATGCTCACCTTGAGCAAGGGCTTGGAAACCATAATCCCACCACGAAACAAAGGCAGGACGTTCAGAGAAACTAACATCAGAATCTTGTTCAGATAGCCACTCATATGCCATATTCCACGAACCTGAGTTGAAACCTGGGCCAAAAGTACCCATATACCATAAATCACTATTTGCATCATAATTCTCACTATTCAATAAAGATAAACCAAGTATTTCTTGTCGGAAAACATCAGGAGTAATGTCATGAATAGTTTGATCAACATTAGAAGCAGATTGTTCCCCTCTTGGGATACCTGAGTCAATACCATAGGTCATATGCTGAGAACAAACTAACATTAGAACAAGTATAACCGCAGGAATTCCTGGATGCCTCTTAGATGCAGACCAGTTAGCCCAAAAACGTGACCTAGGAGTTGCAATACCAGATTTCCTCCACTCTTTACTAAATCCAGAGAAATTAGCATAATTCCACATCATAGCAATTCCTATTCCACCTACTACTGAAATTGCAGGTGTCGCATTAAATATGAATCGCCCAGCGGACCAAGCCATGTATATTGCAATAAGGACCCATAATCCAAGAAGAATATGACTTTGTTTTTCTTTACGTGCACCACGCCATACTAACATCACAGAAACAATGATTGCTATCAAAGAAACTATAGGGCCGTATGATGCGAAAAGAACGCCTCTACTAGGTGCCTGTGCTTCACCAATAGTACCGAATATTTTATTCTTGGAGAAATAAAATCCTCCTGTGAAGAGTGTATCCCAACCAGCGTAAAGACCCGCTTCCTGTAGTAGGTAAAGTGTAGCAAGGATACCTGACATTAATACTACAGTACTTCCCAGTACCAATAACCAAGGCCTATCTCGATATGATGATGCAATCCAGCCCAATGCAAAGGTAAAGCCAATTATGTAGAACATTGGTTGGAAACCACTTGCATCGAACAATAAATTAAGACCAGGCCAACAATAGAATGGCAATGGTATTACAAATGCAGTAAGCATCATCTGTAATGATGCTGCTGTAATAGGCAAACTATCTCTGCGCCTAAACATATTGAAGAATATTTGGAATGCAAATGCAATAAATAAGATGCCAGGTCCGTAAACAAATCCTTTCCAACCCAGAGCAACAACAGCAAATGAAACTCCAGATAAAGTAGCATTAGACATCACCGTAGGATTCCTTAACCACATTTCTCTTATTCCTGCAACTATATACAATGGATTCAAACTTGGAGTGGTGAATAATCTCTTGTTAGTAATTTCATCCATAGCCTTAACCCAATAATAGAATGCAATTGCTAAGAATAGCATAGCAAAAGCGTCGTGATCAGCAAGACCAAAGGTAGAGTGGCTGATATGACCAGGCATAAGGGCAATTAACCAAGCAGCAACTATACCTGCCATATTACTATGTAACTTTCTAGCAAGTCCAGCGATAGGGAGGACAATTAATGCACCAAATACAGCGGGTAAAGATGCAACACTCCACCAAACAGATTCTTCCATAGCCATACCAGATAACCATGAAAGAAGGATTCCTCCTAAGGCAAGAGACCAAGAGAAAAGAGGAGGACGCGGATTGATTGCTATCATAGGATAAGCTCTATCTGAGTCTATAATTAGATGGCTTCTTTCAGCCACTACGTAATCTACAATTCTCTTCATATACCAAGGGTCTGAACCTCCTGACATATCCCAGAGACCAGTCCCAGCAGCATTCATAGCAGGGAGAATATTCCATCCAGTTCTAACTGCTAAAGCAATGAAAAGAGCGAAACCGACCATTATGCTATATGAATGTTGATTCCACCATTTGCGGAAATCAGAATGATCTCTGCGAGGAGATATATCGCCAAGACGTCCACGACCAGCGACCATCATGGCACCAACATTTAGCCAGAATACTAAGAAAAACCATGTCAGTATACCTGCAGTATCATTTCCATTGAGTGGTGAGAATGGTAAATCATTACCAATCTCTTGCAAGTGAGCTATAGTATAAATTATCCAGTTTAACGCAACTACAATTCCAATTACATGCCATCTCTCTGAATTACAGAAAGATACGAATAGAATTACTATTGTTGCAAACATAGCCCAAACTGAGCCAAGATAATGGTGATTGTTGTAAGATTCAATATCTTCAAGAGAACCGAGCCAAAGTAATGGTATCAGATTAACAAGGAATACCATACCAGCAGTAATTAAGCCAGCATTAGGCATAATTGAGGGGATATCTTTGAACCAAGACCCAATACCAGGAGATACAAATCGGCCTCTCATTGCTAGTGTCACAAGAATACCCAAAGCGATTGAAGCAGCCCATGATGCAAAGAAAATTGATCCAATAGAACTTCTAACTACATCGATTAACTCATCAGGATTACCGCTCCAAGTTGTATCATCTAAAGTGTATCGGGTTGCGAAAGAAATTGCAAGATGAAAACCTATTACAACTGAAAGTAATATTGATGATTCTTCATTTCTTTTGTGAGATGCTAAAATTAGAGATGCTACAAACATAAACCCGAAAGTGAAACCTTGCAAAGGTAAAGCAAATCCTAATTCAACAATTAGCAATGAAAATACTATGACGAATATAGAAATTATTGAATTACGAGATTTAGAATCAAGTGCTGATTCTCCATATGTGTTCAAAATCCTACCAAGAAACGCGGCAAAAGCTGCGATAACTGGCAGGATTAAGAGGTCTACATATCCGTTATTCTCTATTCCAGCATTCGCGACATAGTCAGTTCCTAAGAAGAGCACCATCAAAGTTGCTAGCACCGCAGGAACTGGTAGTAAATCTTCATTAGAAAATACACCAACAGTCGCATCATTATCATCGTTCATTATTCATCACCATATTGTCGAGCCTACAGGCCCAGAGTTTGCGCGAAAATTGGGGATGTTATAACCGTTAGTGGGTTAACTATTTTGAGAGGGCAGCAAATTAACCTAAAATATTAGTCTCAAAGTCCCCTGTGAGCGATATCTGAGCGATAATGTGAACCTGACAAATTTATATTCTCAATCACTTCATATGCTGCTTCTACTGCTGTTTTTAATTCGGGCGCTATTCCAGTTACTGAGAGCACTCTGCCCCCATTCGAAACTAGTTGACCGGAGGGAGAAATTAAAGTTCCCGCATGGTGGACAAATGCATGAATTTCTCCTTCCTCGATACTAATGTCCGCACCAATAATTTCTCTTCCAGTTATTGATATACCCGGATATCCTTCTGATGCAAGAACTACCGTGGCAGAGGAATAAGGAAACGTAGTAAAATTGTATTCTGAAATTCTCCCTTCAGCACATGATAATAACAAATCACCGAGGTCACTTGAAATCAAAGGCAATGTCACTTGGGTTTCAGGATCACCAAAACGAACATTATATTCTACAACATAAGGTGCACCATCCTCATTAATCATTAAACCGACATATAAACAACCTCGATAAGGTACTTTTTGATTCCTCAGATAATGATGCATAGGTTCAATTATTTCTGAAATTGTCCTTTGTTGAACTGCAGGTGTGTATATCGGAGCAGGAGCATAAGCTCCCATTCCACCAGTATTTGGGCCATTATCACCATCAGATAAACGCTTATGATCTTGACTAGCTGGAAGGCAAATATAACCTGATTCATCCATTACGACTAATACCGATGCCTCCTCACCTGAGAGAAATTCTTCAAGAAGAACAAGGTCATCTAATTCAATACCTTCTTTTATAGCATCAAATGCTTCAGAACGAACTGCTGTAACAATCACTCCTTTCCCCCCTGCTAAAACATCTCTCTTTACTACCCAAGGAGGTGAAAATGTATCTAATGCTTCATTAATTCGCTCTATATTTTCAATAATTATTAATCCTGCAGTTGGTATTTCTAGAGAATTCATAATTTCTTTAGCATAAATTTTAGATCCTTCAAGCTTTGCTCCAATTGAGTTAGGACCAAAACAAGCAATTCCTTGTTGATTGAGTTTATCAGATAAACCTGAAACAAGAGGACCCTCAGGTCCTACAACTACTAAGTCAATATCTAATTCTTTAGCAAGACAAATAATACCATCTATATCATTAATAGAAACGTTATGATTAGTCCCTAAAATCGCTGTTCCAGCATTACCTGGAGAGATATGGATCTGATTTATTGAGTTACTTTTAGCAAGACTCAAGGTAAGAGCATGTTCTCTTCCGCCGCCTCCTACAATCAAGACATTGATGCCGACCATGTACTAGCCGATGTAATCAAGGAATTAATAAATTCGAATGTAGAGTTTGAATTAAAAACTAATATGGGACCTCTTTTAGGCCAAGCCTATACCCGATTATATTGAATAAACGATGAATTACCGGAGTCACTATTAAAAGAAATAATATCTCTTCAAAAAGATTGGGATGAGTGATTATTTGTCCATTAAATAATGTAAATGAAGTAATGAAAATTGCGATTGCAAATGGCATTGTATCTAATAATGGAGCCTCAGAACTTTCATCGCCTTCTCTCTTCAATCCTCGTCTTCTTTTTATGAAAGAACCAAACATATCACCAATCATACAAGCGAAACCGAGGATAAAACCCATAGTAAAAGCAGCTATCAAACCGCTTCCGTCGCCTTCAAATAACCAAAACCAATCATTAGAATTAGCGTAAAGTAATGGGTCTACGAGTGGCGCATTAGAACCATTAGAATTCCATAATTTATGTGCTAACATGAAAAGAATACCACTGACAATACCTCCTCCAATTAATCCATTCCAAGATTTACCATCACCTAATAATCTATGACCATCGGAATAATTACGCCCCCCATCTATTACTAATACTGTCATCCCTGTTTTTGCAGGAATCCATTTACCGAATAACATTGCACCAGTATTAGCTAGATATGCAGATCCATACATCAATAACACACATAATACATTTACAAAAAACGTCACTGGACCATCAGCAATGAAAGGTTCTGGAAAGGTATCCATGAGTCGCCGAAAAGACTCCTAAACATGAAACCATGCATTCTAACACCAGTGGGGAGCCAAATAATTCATTTCCTATTACCGTCCCGGCAAGTACATGTATCATGCTAAAGCATTCACTCAAATCTTAGTTTTACTGCTATCAATGCTATTGTTTACTGTCAATCCTATGTCTGCTGATAATCATAATGATGTCATTGTAATAGATGAGATTATAGAGTGGTCAAATGGACAAGAAATGGACAAAGACATACATATAACAAGTAATGGTAAACTTACGATTAGTACTTCGATTAATTTCATTACTGATTCACTAATTACTATAGAACAAGGTGGTGAATTAAATTTGATTGATAGTGCAGAAATTATCGCTGATAAAAGAGCTACATCTCTAAGAACCATGGGGTCAATAGATGAGAATAATAGATCTAGCATCGTAATACCGACTGCTGAATATACTGATGAAATGAAAGTTCTGATTAGAACCGTAGAAGGTGCATCTTTGAATGGGAGCTATGTATATGTGGGAGATATGGACCCTGTAGAGATGAATAGTGAAGAGTTCGTATTAGACATACCTGAGGGTGAAGATGTTACGCAACTTAGTTTTACAGGATACGGATTCTTTCCAATTATCAAATCTATTGCCTTAGAGACCATAAATGGCGATTTGATAAGTGAACATTCCGCAAATGAATTACCCTATCAAAATATGCTTCTTTTTGGAGAAAATGGTATTAGAGTAGAATCAGCAGGTAAAATAAATATTTTAGATGAGTCTATGATTAAAGGTATGGACATATATTCTAGTGGTGAAATAATAATTAAAAATAGTATGATTAAAGATAGTTCTCCTATTATATTAACTAGTAATCAAGCATCAATTACAATCGAAAATACTGAAATTTCTGGTAGTCAAGAAGATCATTATGTTGAAGCCCAACCATTCTCAACAATAAACTGGGGAATCTCAGAGGGTAGTGAAGATGTCTCAATCAAGGGTCTCTTAATCGACAGATGGGAAAGAGTAATATCGGATCAATCATTAATTTTTGACGCTATTGGTGTTTCTTATGTCATTGATGGAGAAGACCCTAGTGGTGAATTTTTAGATATAGGTGATTTTAGTGGACAGGATGGTGTTTCATTCATTAATGGAGGAAGAGAAAGAGTTGTAGAAATTGGATGGGCTGATGGATCTGTAACAAGAGAAAATGGAATAATAGTTATCTCAGAGTACAGGACCGCTTGGAATACTGTGCAGAGTGAAATACTAGATTATGGACCATCAGATACTACTCTGACATGGGATGAACAAATAGATTTAAGAATGATAAATGTACCTTCAATAGAGTGGGTTTCACTAACAATTAATGGAAATGAAAGTAATATCCCTCTTGGAGAATCTCACCAGATATCTGCAATTATAGCGAATAGAGGGACAGTATCAGCAAATATTTACTTCGATTGTGATGTTACCGAATCGGGCTTGGCTGCAGACATAGGTGGTTACCAAGGAGCTCAGATAAATCCTGGAGAAGAACTAGAACTTTACTTTGATTGGAGGAATAACGACCCAGGAGAATTTGGGCTTACATGTGAAATATTAACGCCAACACAACTTGTTGATTATGAAAATTCGACTGCTTTTGGAGGTGGAGAATTCTCTACATCCACTATTAATTGGGAAGAAAAATCAGAACCTTCGACTTTAGCTATACTTCCTATTATGATTGTAATTATTATAATTATGATAGCAGGAGGAGTCTATCTGGTCCACCATTTATCTAATGATGCTGAAGAAACAGCAGAAATATTAGAAGATTTCAAGAGAGATAACCTTGAAGAAGAAGAATTATAGTCAGATGTCTAAAACTACCTGAGCCATCCATCCTGGGCCCTCGAAAGTAGGTATATTAGGCTCTAATCCATCTACAACCTCATTCGCTTCGATCTTTCGCATTACAAGTTCATGCAAGGTGACTGCTTTAATCTCAATTTCCCGTTCAACTAATTCTGAGTTTACCCATGCTACATGAGCAGAAATCGATTCATCATCTATTTTAACGATTAAATCAACTAGCCATTCATTCTCAATTGTGCCACGATATAGAACTTCTTCAAGAAATTTAACAAGACCTCTTTCTAAATCTTTTTCATATAATGAAATAGTCCATACGCCAGTTGAACGTGTTAAACTATTAAGTGAATCAAGAGACTTATCGGATACTTGTATTGATTGAAGACCAAGAACACACTCCATTATTACGTTTTCAGGCGAGAAAGAAAAAGCGCGTATACCTATGTCGGCAGTTGTAGGTAGAATCCACCAAGACATCTAATTTTCACTCAAACTGATTGCATAATTCACCTTGGCTAGGGAAACTCACAGGATCTTTTGGATTCGTATTCCATTTACTTTCACACTTATTCAAAGAACCATCGCCATCAGAATCAATATTAGCATCGGCAGCATCATATGGATCAAAATTAAAGAAATATTCCCATCCTGCCCACATACCGTCACCATCTTGGTCTTGATGGAATACTTCTGAACCGTCATTCCACTGATCACCATCCGTATCATTTAGAATAGGGCTTGTACCATTCTGCATTTCTTCATAATTAGTATAATTCTCAAGATCATCATAGAACCTCTTACCGTATGATGTCGTTTCATCAATATGACATTCAGCATTTTGAGGATTATCCCATCCTGGACAATAACGGAATAGAAGGTTGGTACGATTAAGTCCATCGCGATCGAAATCCTCCTGTCCGTCATCTATACCATCTAAGTCTGAATCAGTCATTGAAGGATCCATAGGTCCTCGAGCACCTAGAGCATTCAGAGAATTATTATCCACAAGTCCCAAGGATATTGCTTCACCTGAGTAGAATACCTCCCATCCATCTGGTAATTTATCGTTATCAGTATCATCATTAACTGGGTTTGTATTCCACCTATCTGGAGCTTCAAGTTGATTCATCAAAGTGTCATTATCGACATCATAGATATTATCAATCATTGAACCATATGCAGGATCAAGTGCCCAGCGACCATTATTTGGTATTACAAAGCCTGAAAGATTCATCTCATGGAGGAAATATTTAGGGTCCATGACACCATCTCCATCTCTATCTCCAGATGTAGAAAAACCTTGAATATAATTAGTCCAAACCCATCCACCTGGACCAAGCCCGCACTCAAACATATTGTCACATCCAGGAGGTAACCAGTTTGTACTACTAATCCATAGGCTATGACTATTAGTATTCTGTTGAACTGAGAATACTTGCATCTCCCAACCGTCTGGCTGTCCATCATTATCAGTGTCATTAATTAGAGGATTTGTTGCTGCTTGCCAAGGACGTGGTATAAATAAAACTTCACCACCATCATCTAATCCGTCTCCATCACTATCTGCATTATTACCATGAGTGATATATTGGTCGCGACCATCTACAACCTCTTCTCCATCTGCTAAACCATCATTATCAGTATCAAATGAAGAGGCATTAGTGAAATATTTTTCAGTAATATTCCAGTAAAAGCCATCCATAGCCTCAGTGAAATCTTCTAATCCGTCACTATCAGTATCTCGATCGGTAGCATTAGTAAATGTTTCATAATATTCTACTGAATCTGATAACCCATCGCTGTCTGTATCGAATACACCAGGGTCACTCCTCACGAGAACATCCTTTACTCCGTTATCAACAACTCTAATAGTCCAACCAATAACTTCTATGCCGTCAATTAAGCCATCATTATCAGTATCTGCCAGTAATGGATTTGTGGAACGACCATCTGTTATTCCATCACCATCTCTATCCCTAGCATTATACTCATCTAAATTAGTAAACCTCTCATCCTGCTCTACTACAATGGCTAAGTCTTGAGTTCTTGTCATTACTTCATCACCTACATTGACATTTATTTCATAAATCCAACCTTCAGTTAGAGTTTTGACAGGAATATTCACATATACACTATTTTGAACTGTACGGACCCATAGTATGGTTTTGTTAACTGGAACATAGTCCCCTAATTCAACAGATATTAGGTGTACTGTGCTGAAACCTATGAGTTCATCAAATCTAACCCCACCATCACCATCTGAGTCATAACCATCAAAATCAGGATCTTCTAATGCATTGGCACCATCATCATTCGGATGAATGCCATTCAAGTGTTCCCAACCATCAGGCATGCCATCATTATCGGTATCAGCTAGTAAAGGACTAGTGAAATTTTCAGGCCCCCAAGTGTAAGCAACTTCATATTCTTCGACATTGTTAAGGCCATCTTCATCCCTATCGCCATATGCATCAGTAGCATTTGCAGGGTTTAGGAATCTGTTAGATTCTAAATCTAAAGCATAACAGTATTCGTAACCATCAGGCATACCATCACCATCTGAATCCCAGTCACCGGGTCCATTTAGACGACCATCTCCGTCCATATCCTGCTCAAACCAAGTCATATCACCTGGACCTGACATATATTCATGATATGGGGACTTGAGAGTTAATGTACCAAACTGAGTAACTCCACAGTGAACTGATAAATCGATATTCCCAAAAGCAATTTCATATCTATCAGCAATTAAATCACCATCACTATCTTCTTCTAGTGGGTTGGTATCATATCTTTCTTCGACGTAATTCCTCAGACTATCTGGCTCGGGTTGTTCTAAATCTAATAATGCATCACATGAGTGACCAAACTGGTTACCCATTGCATCAAAGGTGCTAGCACCTATATCTGCTCTAATCTGAGCCTTAACATCTGGAGTTAGTATGTAGCAATCCCAATTCCCATCGAGGGGGTCAAGAAGTTTAATTTGCCCTTGAGGTGTTTCTACAGTATATGTGTAAAGCGATTCCCAACGATCATTTAACCCATCGCCATCAGAATCTTGAAGATTAGGATTTGTACCTAGAGCTGCTTCATCTACGTTAATCAAGCCATCTCGATCAGGGTCACCAAATGGGCCGTTATCAGGATTAGGAAAGGTTTCATTTAATTCGGTATTTTCTTCAGCCTCATCTGGATTTGTAGTTTGAGCACTAGGATCCGCGGCTTCTCCACTATCTAATGGATCGAGACCATTATCTATTTCCCAGCCATCATCCAGACCATCACTATCTGTATCTGAGACTCTCCAATCAGTACCATAGAGAGTTTGTTCCATTCGATCAGGTAATCCATCACCATCTGTATCTACCCCTTCTTGATGGTTTTCAGAATCTAAAGTCACTATATCGACTGAACCATCTTCCCAACCAGAAACAGTTGCTAATCCTGCACCAATAATAGTATAAAATCCAGCTAAAATTAGTGTTGCAGCAATTGCTGAGACTGCATATTGATTGTGTGTAAGAGCCAATTAATCACCTCGGCCCCCATAGGGGGCATACAGTTGTCTTTAGGATATGATATAATGTTTCATTAGTCGTGTGCAGAGATTTATTGTTTAGCAATCTCAGTCATAGACATTAGTTTGAGGACATTAGTATTCGATTCTATCCTAAATTCAGACTTTACGTTACGACCATAAGCTCTCTCCCAACATCCGCTGAGAACTCCACAAAATATTGCAGGATGAAAGCAAGATGAGAAAAAAATCTCAACGCCACCAAAATCATCAATTGAGTTTACTGAGGCTATAGAGCCTAAGCCATTTCTTGCAAGATGTCTATTCCCAACTACAACCCAGTCCTCCTCTTTAGAGATAATTATATGATGCCCTTGATTAAAGAAAATCTCTCTTATTGCATCAGAAAAAATAGTCCATAAAATACTTTTTTTATCATCTATTCCAGACCATATAAATGAGTCTTCTCGGCCTTCATGAACAGTATCAACATATGGTAAGAAATAACTTTCAAAACGAAGAATAAGATCCTGATGAATCATAGCCATCCGATTACCCATTATT
Source organism: uncultured Candidatus Poseidoniales archaeon (assembly GCA_963990035.1). Lineage (GTDB taxonomy): Archaea > Thermoplasmatota > Poseidoniia > Poseidoniales > Thalassarchaeaceae > MGIIb-O2. Next base: position 64,750 of record CAXDMJ010000001.1, read on the forward strand.
GTCCATGTTCCATCCTCACCAACTAGTAAAGTATCCCAAGATTCATCGTCTGAATCTGAGTTTAAAATTACTTTTTCTTGAAACCAAGGAATATGAGATATACTTGGTTTAGGAATATTTGCATTATCAAGAGACAGGCTCAACATCAGACTATTAGATGTGTTCTGATTCCATCGGAAACGAAATCTAGAGTTAGTAGCATATTCCCATATTGCTGAAAAAATACCTGCACACATAGGTCCATTAATAGGATGACTAAGGTGAACTCTAATTTCTTCATCATCATCTACTAATTCGAAAGAACCTAAGCCTCTATCTTGCCAATCAGATCTTATTAATTTCCATTTTTGAGGATTCCTACTACTTGGTGACTTAACATTAGAATCATTCATCAACCATTCTTCAGATTCAGAGGATGCATGAGCTAAACGTCGCCCTAAACTTTGACCACTCCTCCTCTCTAAACCTGAAAAAAAGTCTTCGAATGAATTAATATCAACTTTCCACACTGGATTCTCACTAATTTTTGAATCAATAATAAGACCGCTAGAAAGCATTTTCCATCGTTTTTTAATTCTCTCAGGGATCATTGAATCATTCGCTTTTGAGAAACCAAAAAAACTCATTAAATCAACTACTTAAAAACCGTTCAATTCGAATAAAAGCTTCCTCTAATACAGGAATTGGAGGTAAACATACCATTCGGAAATGTCCAGCTCCAAATTCAGGTGAAAAACCTGAACCATGAACGACTAAAACGTGTTCTTCATGTAATAGATTTAAAACCCATTTTTTATCATCTTTGAAGTCTTCAGGATTAGTTAATCGAACAAATAAATAAAATGCACCTTGAGGACTCTCACAAGAAATACCATCTATCTCATTAATACGTTTTAAACAATAATTCATTCTTTTTTCAGTTAGATTACGATGTGATAAAAGCCACTCATGAGAACTTTGTAATCCTGCTAAATAACCATATTGAGCTGGTGTGGAGGCACAAAGGCGACTGCGAAGTATTCTTTCAACACCATCTCTAACAAGAGAAAGACGATTTTCTGGATCATACCAAGCCATATATCCAATTCTCCAACCAGGTGCGAAATATACCTTAGATACGCCATTTAGAGTAATTATTGGTACATCTTTGGAAACCGATGCTACAGATGTAAAAGAATTAGAGAAATCTAATCCATCATATATCTCATCTGCTATAATAGTACATTTTGGCCATTCTTTGGCTATCTCAATTAATTGCTCTATTTCTGATTTTGTAGCAACATTACCAGTTGGATTGTTAGGATTTATCAAAACAAGAAGTTTTACTGAATCATTCATTTTTTGACGTATATCATCTAAATCTATCTTCCAATTATCTGAAGATTTTAGCCTATATTCTATAGTTTTAGCACCATACATTTGCGGATAAGCCATATATGGGGGATAGTGAGGTCCAGGTGCTAAAACTGTATCATTTTCTTGAAGAAATGCTGCGAAAATGATTTGTAGAGCCTCCGTTACACCATGTGTGACATAAACATCATTCAAATTACATCCCCAACCTTTAGAACTTTCAGATACAGATATGGCTTTTCTCAAATCATCTAATCCATATGATGGTCCGTAACCATTATCTTGCCTATCTAAAGCATTCTTGTATTCCTCAATCATATGTTCAGGTGTAGGCAGTCCCTCATATGCTAAAGGATCACCAATATTTAATCGAATAATTTTATGACCTTTCTTTTCTAATTCGATTGCTGGGACAACTACATCTCTAATCGCATATTCAATCGATGACGCTCTTGTAGAAACCTCAACTTGTTCCACCATGACTCCGCGAAGACGTGAAGTCTCATGAATCAAACGGATGAGTGATTAAAAATCAAGTAATTTTCTTGCTGCATTAAGAGCATCAGGTATTCCATCAGGATTAGAGCCACCACCTTGGGCAAAAGTTGGTCTTCCGCCACCTCCACCATTGATATGAGAAGATATGGAATTAAGTATTTCTACCGAATTATACATCTCTGATGCTTTTGTATTCTCAGTTGTAGCTACAATAATTTTCCCACCACCATCGCGACTTCCTATAATTGCTAAAGTAGGCTTAGATTCATCCCTAGTCAACTCTGAGAGCATTTTCATAAGCTGTTTTGAATCGCCAGATGACTCCATAATGACATATCTGACCCCATCCCTCTCTAATGCTTCATCACTGCCACCACTTGTTCTCAGCCTAACGATTTCAGCTTCTAAATTTGAGATGACTTTTTGCTGAGATTTCCATTCTTCAAAGAACTTTAAGACTGCACGAGGAAGATCATCTGTTTGAACACCGAGTATATCAGATGCTTCACTAAGAATTCGCTCTTGTTGCCTTGCGTGCTCACGCGCCGTATCACCTGCCACGATTTGCAGACGCTCTACCCCGTCTTGGACTTGACTGGACCTAACTATCCTTATTTCGCCAACTTCCCCAGCTTGGTCGTGATGCGTACCACCACATGCCTGAGTATCAAAATCTCCTATTTTGATTATGCGAATTAAATCATGCTTAGGGGGGCCACCTTGATATATATCAAAACCGAACTTGGAATCGGCATCGGCCCTACTAAGAATAATTTTTTCAATTACAGGATTAGAAAGAACTATCTCATTTGCTTCATCTTCTATTATGTCAAGTAACTCTCGAGACATTCTAGAATGATGAGTTAAATCAATACGAGCATATTTCTGACCTTTATTAGAACCGGCTTGACGTATATGTGGGCCTAGAATTTTTCTAGCAGCACCCCCGACAATATGTACAGCAGTGTGATGATCCATTAATTGTCTTCGACGTAGAATATTGACCTCTGCATTAATGTGTCCGATAGTTAATTCACCATTTGTAAAATGAATAATAACATCTTTTTCAATTTTTGTATCAAGAACCTTAGTTTTAGTACCAGAATCAGATATAAATAAACCTTGATCACCAAGTTGGCCACCACCCTCAGGATAGAATAATGTTCGATCTAGAACTATCAAATGAGTAGGTTTCTCTAACACCTCACTAGAGAATGATAAGGATGAATATTGTTCATTAGATATCTCTGTACAATACAACACTTGAGCATTGAAATTAGTTTTACTTGTATCTAAATAGTAATCCATAGAGGTTTTTTCTAAATTAACAGAAAGAATTGTATTTTCAACCTTTATTTTAGCAGCATCTTTTGTTAATTTCGCATTTCTGTCTGCCATATCTGCAGAGAATCCAACTCTAACGGAAAGATTCTTCCAACCCATTTGGTGAGATATAGATATAGCCATATCTGGATTAATTCCTCTTTCTTCAGATAATCGAAATAGAATTGAGTCTGGAACTTCTAACGAGTCTTTAGAAATCCCTTGAAATGCAGTTCTAACAGCAGATTCCCCTTTCCTTAACATCTCATGATACCGAGATTCTTCTAAATCAAGTAGAGTCAATATTCCTTCTTCTGTTTGTATAAACTTACTCATATCTAAATTTGTTTCCATATGATGTTTCCCTAAATCAAACAGAGTGACATCTAGATTTAAATCTGATTTCATTCGGCATACTCTCCTAGCAAGCATCCTAGCCAAGTACCCCGATTTCGTATTACTCGGTACTAATCCATCACCTAGCATATTACATAATGCATGCATATGGTCAGGTATTGCATAGATTGCAGAAAGTGGCTCAGTTAGACGTTTTAATTCGGATACGGAGATATTAATGTTTAATTCATGTAATCTTTCAATCAATTTTGTATATAGAGATTCGACATCAGTGCCGACATCAATATTTAGTATACCTGCTAAACGGGATAATTCAGATAATAAAGCAGATGTATCTACATCTAAACATAAATCATCAACCATTGATTCGAAACCTATTGTTTCTTTCAACCAAGATACTGATTCAGGATAAATCGCTTCATAGATTGTTGGGGTTCCTGCTGCTGCCCAACAAAATCTTTCTAGACCATAACCTGTATCAATAATCTGTAAATCCATTTCACGATAACTAAGTCCTTTGATAAGAACATCACCATCTTCATGCTCTTCTAAATTCATAAATACTAGAGTAGCCAGTTCTAAACCTCCAACAATTACCTCAAGTGCGGCTCCTGCATTACCTCCACCTGACCAAGGATTTTCAACATAAGTAATTTCCATTGGATTTATTCCAAATGTATTTACTAACATATCATCACAGTAGCATACACACTGATTAATCCAATATATCACATCTCCATCATTAGGTCGATTAAAAGCGTGATGTGCCATCATTTCAAAAGTTGTTAAATGCCTTCCAGAACGACCTACTGCTGCTACATCTGTTAATCTAATACAAGGCTGAGAAATACATAAAGGATTAGCAGGGGGAGGCACTTTCCCACTTGTGACATGAGGTTGGAAATCCGCAATACTAGCTATTGTCAAATGGATATCATCTCTCCATCTAGCAATTACAGGATAAGGCTGAATTTCCGTATGATTATTACTTGAAAAATAATTAAGAAAGGATTTTCTCATTGCATCTTTCAAACTCTTCCCTCTCATAGGGAATCCATCGATTATAGGTGTTCCAATGAAAGTATAAGGATCTTCATGTGTATCGCCGGAAGTTGTCCTCGAGGTATCACGAGTCCAGAAGTACAATCCAGTTACAGTACATGTCCTACGGATATGGCCTGAATCTTCCCAAAATGGGATATGAACCTCACCAAACGCCATCTCATGCACAACCTTACGTGCCCCGGAATGGTTGAAGTATCTTGAATGCGATTGTTGAAAGTCCTGTCCGACTTATTGAAATGTATTGGTGAATACGGTCAACTATGTCTGCAGTATGGAGAGAACATCTGCAATCTGATGGCCCAGGAAGAATTCGTATACGTAAACATGGTTCAATGAAGACTGATGCAATATTAGTTGCAGATCCAAGTCATCTAGGAGAACACGCAGATGATCGTTCACCAAGCCAATTAGTGAATACTGCCTCATTAGATGGAATTGTGGGGAATGCATGGGCTATGGCTGACTGGCATTTCGGATATGGTTTCCCTATAGGTGGAGTTGTCGCTACAGATGTAAATTCAGGTAGCCAAGGAGGTGCAATCTCACCAGGAGGAGTTGGATTCGATATTAATTGTGGAGTTAGATTATGTGCTTTGGATGTAGAATTTAAAGATATTAATGCTAAAAGACTCGCTAAAAGACTCGCGGAATTAATACCAGCAGGGGCTACTAGTAAAGGAGGAGTAATATTAGACTCAACAAAAATTGACCATATACTTTCAGAAGGTGCCAATGCTGCAATTGATATGGGCTGGGGCGAAACAAGAGATTTATCAGCAATAGAATCTAATGGGAAATTAGACACATATGAAAGAGACATCGGTGAAAGAGCAATCAAGAGAGGAAGTAAATCACTAGGCACTCTAGGATCAGGAAATCATTTCTTAGAATTGCAAGTTGTAGATACAATAGTTGATGAAAAAGCCGCTAAAGCCTTCGGAATACGTAAAGGCCAAGTAACTGCAATGATACATACTGGATCTAGAGGCCTAGGTCACCAAGTTTGTTCGGATCATGTTTCAAAAATTGAACAAAATTATTCTAAGAAGGATGGCAGTTGGTATGCTGAAAAATGGGATATGACCATTGCAGACAGACAGCTTGCGTCTGCACCTATTTTTAGTAAAGAAGGGAAAGAATATTTTGATTCAATGTCGGCCGCAGGTAACTTTGCATTCGCTAATCGGTCGGCACTAACACAAAGACTTAGAAATTCATTAAGAGAAGAAATTGGTGTAGATAGTGACTTGGAAGTCATCTATGATGTAAGCCATAATATTGCTAAAATTGAAGATCATAAAGTACATGGCGTATCATGTAAATGTTGTGTGCATAGAAAGGGAGCAACTAGAGCACTTGGAGGTGACCATCCAGAACTTGCATCAAGATTCTCAGGCATCGGACAACCTGTACTTGTACCTGGAGACATGGGTACCGCATCATGGATATTAGCAGGGCCGAAAAGTGGAGGGAATGATGCATTTTCATCATCCTGTCATGGAGCTGGAAGAAGATTATCAAGAACAGCTGCAAGAGAACAGATTAATTCCGATGAACTAAGAAAACAGCTTGAAGAAGCTGGTATAAATGTGCATACTAAGACTCCAAACGTTCTTTCAGAAGAAGCCCCTGATGCCTACAAAAACGTAGACGAAGTAATCAGACTAACAAATGAAGCAAGATTAGCAAGACCAGTGGCTAGAATGAAACCATTCGCCGTGATCAAAGGATAATTATTTTTGGCTATAATAAATCTCTATATTATCATTATTTGACATAATATAGTTTTCAAATTCCTCATTAATATCGCCATTGACATACATGACAATTTCATAATTTGAATCAGCAACATTATCTAATATCTGATTTGAATTAAATACTTCACCCCAGATGTTGAAGAAAGCACCAACAGGAGCGTCTATTTCACTTGGTGTTTCAATATGTAATCGACCAGTATCATCATGCGTATGTATACCTCTCATACCATCAGGACAAAAATCATCTGCAATACCAATATTCTGAGAAAGAGACACTTCACTACCATCAATAAATATAGCTAAGTTGCTATGAATGTGACTTATATCGCTTGAATGACTACCAAGACAAGTTTCTTCAATCATCCAAGATTCATTTTCGATCAAGTCAGTATTATCAGTTGCAATTATGATTACTAATGCAATAGTTGAAAATATAGCTGCCCCATACATGATTTTCTCTAAATCCATATTGAATCCGAGAAAGGTAGGCATCTTGAACTATGAGGTCCTAGCCATAGGCATGGTATCATTCGGTGAAAAGCCTAAATACTGGGATTTAGCTAAAAAAGTACTTTCAGAAAATGATGCCAAAATTGCACAAATTATTGAAGAATATCAAGATTTAGAATTAGTCTCACGAGGAGATTTGTTTTTCACCTTAATTAGATCAATAATAGGTCAACAAATATCAGTTAAGGCAGCGTCGACTGTATGGACAAGACTCAGTGAGAAAGTAGGTGAAATAACTCCTGAGAATATTTTATCAAAAGAACCCGAAGAGTTGAGAAGTTGTGGTTTATCTCAGAGAAAAGTAGAATATGTCATCGGAATTGCGTCATCATGGAATAAATTTTCACATCATGAATGGGATCAAATGAATGATGAAGATATAATAAATAAATTAATTCAACTCAGAGGAGTTGGGAGATGGACTGCGGAAATGATCTTAATCTTCACACTGTTACGCCCAGATGTTTTTCCTATAGGAGATATAGGGATGATTAGAGGTATAGAAAAAATCTACAATTCTGGTGAAAAAATGACTACGGAAGAGATATACAAATTATCTGATAAATGGAGACCATGGAGAACTGTAGCTTGTTGCTATATGTGGCGTACAGTTGATCCAGAACAAGTCGAATATTAATTACATACAGTAACCACGACGTGGTTGATTAGGGATTGTAGGAGCGGCACCTGATTGCACACCATCAGCTTCTTCCATTATTACCGTTAGTAATGTATTAACCAATACTTTCAGATCTTCAACCTCATTTTTTAGTTCTTCAACTGTAATCGCTTCGCTATTTGTATTCATCCCAATCCCATCCAAGGAATTACTTCCTCAAATACAACTTCGTTGCTAAATAGCCTATAAAGACAAATGGTAAATAACGGTAGAAGATGGTAATTAGAAGGGGGTTGAACATTCCCCAACTAATAGATAAAACTACTCTTCAGGTTCATATTCGCCTTCAGATTCCCAATCTTCTTGTTCGTATTCCTCATCATCATCATCGTAATAATAATCATCTTCTCCTCGACTTCTCATTACAAGGATTGCAACAACTGCTACGGCAATTACTGCTACACCTATTACCATGTATAACGCATTATCAGACTCTTGTTCAATTGGTATCGGTTCTACATAAATACCAGTTATATCTATATTCATACCATTCGAGTTTTGCCAATCCATCTCACCAGTTTCGGGGTCTTCCCAAACTAAAACAAGTATAGGAGATCCTTCTTCTCTAGATTCCCACTGGAAGGTCGCTGCAACACTAGATGATTGAGCACTAAGACTGATCTCAGTAGCTCCTTCAGCGAATGTAGTCTGTGCCGGAGTCCAAGTACCACCATCATTTAATTCGTATAAACCAACTGTAATACTACCATCTCTCTTACCATCATTCTCCCAGAATGTTTGGAGAGTTAGCATCTCACCTGCCGTAGGTGTAGTTGTAGGGTTAATTACCACACGTGTATACTCTGGATTAAATTCCATTATTCTTAATGTAGGCATCCTTGGTGCTGACTCGCTACCAAGGCCTGTGACTTTATTTCCAGCCTTATCAGTAGAAGTTACCCAAAATGCAATTTGGTCGCCTTGTTCAATAGCCATACCATTCATAGGTGTAAGATCTAGACGACTTTGGTAAATATCTCTCGAATCACCCTCATCTATCATTATTAATTGGCCAGTATTTTCAGAACCAGCAACTGCGGCACCTGATCTTAGTACTACCCAAGAAACATCTAGTGGACCATCAATCATACCAATCTCATCAACCATTGTAATAGTTACAAGTACATCATTAATCAAATCTGACTCTAAGAGTACTAAAGAGGAATCAGGATATGTTGATTGATCGAATAACACAGATGGAGATTTTGTATCTACAGTCACGGTTGCATCTGAGTTAATACCTGAAACACCTGAACCTGGCATATTCAATACCTCAGTAGATACTGCCATAGTCGGGTTTAATGGCACTCGTGAAGGTAAAATCATCGAAGTATCAAAACTTCCATCTTCATTGACATCAGTTGCTACCTGAATTTCTTGAGTGCCATAAATTACAGTATATTCAACTTTTAGATCTTCAGGTATATCAATAGCAACAATTCCTGAGCCAGAATAATATACCAGTCCAGACATTCTAAACTCATCTCCTTGCCCTAAATAGACAGATACTCCTGCAGAAGAAGCCTGAGGAGGCGTCATATCCTCAATTTCATCAGGTATTGCAATATATTTATTATCGAGATACCAAGATAGTTCTCCAATATTATTTTGATAAGCCACTGTTGTAAAATCATCAATTATTGACACACTAGGTTTACAAGAGTTCTGACCCTCTTCCCAAGGGAAATCCCAAGAGACTTCAAATAATAATGACAACTCAATAATATCTTGATTTTGTGTTGTTTGAACCGATATAGGTGTCACAAAACTAGTGGTATCATCAGACCATAATGTACCTCTTGAAGCATCATAACTCATCTTACCAAGTTCAGTAATTCCATCACCACATAACATGATTGAAATATTATCCAATGTATTCAAACCGTTAGCCTCTTCAATTTGCATGGTAAAAATATGTTGTTTACCTGGAAGTAAGAATCCTAAATCACGGTCTAGAGAATATCCTGCAGACTTGATACTTGTAGGTTCATCTGTTGCAACAACGACAGTAGCCCAAGAATTAGAAGCACCAGGTCCACCACCTGTTCCTCCCTCTTGATAAGTAAGTCCTGCCCAGTCAGTACCTTCTAAGTATAAATGAACTGGAGAGTTAAACGATTGTTGAGAAACATCTATTCCAATGAAATTAACTTGTTGTTGACCAGTCATCCCGGATGTTAAGGGCATGAATACTGATAGATACTCATCCTCGTCAGCAATGCCATCATCATTGATATCATCGACTGAACCTCTCCAATAGTTAAGAGTTAAAAGTTCACCTCTAGATTCAGCTTCGTCGACAGTAACATACAGAGAAAGAGGCGTGTTAGGGTCCCATACTTTACCATGAGCTGCCTTCAAACCAGATGGCGTATTAACTTCGAGTAGTCCTGCTACCGGAGGCTCATGATCTACACGAATATTGACTAATGGAGGTGTTCCAGTAACATCTTCAGCACCCAGGCTATAACCTGTAGGGCCGACTGTATTCATCATAGGAGACAAATATACGTTAGAAAGTCCGCTAGGCGCTGTAATAATTCCATAATAACCATCATCACCTGATGTCAAAAGATAACTAAGTCCAGAGATATTTAGACCTACTGTATAATGATCAGCTAATGGCCTTACTCCAACTGAATCTTGGAACTTGACTGAACCGGTGACATTGAGTGTACCTGCATCTATCATCGTATATGGATAGAATGAGGAATATTGATTAGAAAGAAGTCGTCCAAATTCATCTCTGACTTCAAAAGAATCTATAGTAAGATCATTTTCTACCGCATTCTTACCTGAATGCCCACTATGAGATACTGCAGGCCATACTGACTCGTCACTTGTATCGAATGCTTGGGAAATCCAACGAATTGAACCCACATCATCCCACATCCAACTCACATCGAACTTCCAATGTATTGTGACATCATCATATCCGTCATTATGTGTAGTGATTTCTAGCGAAGTAGAAGAATCCATTGGAGCTACTGATGAACCTGAAACTTGGCTGAAAGAAACCAATTCTGAACCTTGACCCCATAATCCATCGGCACTATTAGATACTTCAAACATCAATATTTCACCATCGGATGCAATTCCGCGAAGAGATATTTTTTCTAAAAGTGAGTTATCATTAAGGTGATGGTGTTTGGTTGTTATTTCTACTAATTCACCATTAGGATAGAGGGTATTGGGTACTTGGAAGTCCCTGTTTGTAACAATGTAATCATATTGTAAATCACCGTCTATGGATACTGAACCTTTTTCGGCAGTAATATTGACAGGTATTGATATTTGATTTGGTGGTGGATCATCTTGTGTCATAGAACTATGATAAGAAGCGATTGATGAACCTAACCCAGATACATTTTCGAATATCAAATACCCAATTCCAATACTTGATACTGAAACGGTTTGAGTTGTAGTCGACTCAAGTGTCAATGATACATCGCGCCATAACCTACCTGTGTCATAATCAGTATGAGATGAGGGTAGAGAATTAATTCCTGCCAACTGACTATAATCTAAAATACAGTAGAAGATATTATCGCCTGTAGAACTACTTTGGCTAGAAGAACCTACAGTCAAAGTAACTGGAGATTCAAATCCATTAGAGTCAGGAGATATAGAAATCATACCATTATTGACAGCTGCTAAAGATGGAATCCTAATCATAACTGAATTAGACACACCGGATTCTAAATCCAGAGTCATACCGGTTGTGAAAGTTTCTTGAGAATCAGAGATTAATGATTGCCACCCGTAATGGCCGTAATCAGAACCAATAGGGAACGACCATTCTGATGAACCATCATTAAGCACATCTATTGATGAGTTAACTGCTGGCTCAGCGAAATTAGATGAGATAACCATTCTATCGATCCATCCATTTGTTGGTAGAGTTATAGAAAGAGCGAAACCATTTTGTGGTACTGAAAAAGGGATTGAACCTTGAGATGTCTGACCTAAAGTAGCACCCGTTGAGGATAATGCAGTAATCACCAAACCAGAAGAAAAGTTACCTGAAAGAGTAACACTTTTTATTGGTCTAGATGAGTGTATATAATCGGAAGTAATTGTACCAGCAATACTTGTTGCATTTAACAAATCATCTACAACCTCTACACTTGGACTAAATTCCCAACCATTAAAATCAGCACTGGTTGCTGCTAAATATCTCTTACCACCAATACTAATTTTCTTAAGCATAGGAGATGCTTCTTCATCACTCGTATCTAGTAATACTTTGATACGAACTGATGGATACTGTTCGGAATTAACACCTGCAAGGGAGAATGGGAACGAAATATTATCATATCCCGGAATTAATCCCTCAGATGAATCTAATAACGAACCACGTATTGAAGTATTTTCAGGTATTGATGCTTCTATATCTACCCAACCATAATTGAAAATATCAATATCATCCATATTTATTGAATTACTTAACCAATAGCCACCTTGACCATAATTTGCTATTAGAATACCAAAATTATCAATATATGCACCTTGATATTGCACTGAAGTATCTGTAGATAATCTAAATCTAAATCTAACTTCATCACCTGCATAACTTGACAGTGGAGCTTGCCTATTTTCAAAATTAGTCTGGCCACAATCTCCACCCATCCATGCATCATTACCATACATTTGATTTCCAGAATATCCTGGAGAACCATCATACCAACCAGGTATTTGTGGATCAAAGTAACTCCAAGAGCCACCATTTACTTGAATTTGTAAACCTACAGCATCCCAAGAATTCTCTGTACAGATCCATTTGTCGAATGTAACATATGCTAATCCATCATTAGGTATCTCATATGTAGGTGAAGTCAACAGTGAATTCTGATTATTCGAATAAACACCATTTAGGTTAGTACCGTATACATAGGGGAAAGATGGTTCAGAGGTAGGACCTGCAGAACTACCTAGTTGCCCATAATTCCAGGCTGATTGTTTGGACCAACCGATTGCATTACTAGCAACTGGATCAGAGGCACTAGAATCTTCAAATCCGAAAATTTGTTCCATCACTCCGCCGTTAAGGACATAATAACTCCAATCATCATAACCAGCAGCAAGCGTGCCTACATTAGTTCCATAATGATACATTGTCGAAGGATCTTCTAAGTCATCCCTGAATAGAATCAAGCCAGAACTATCTAGCACTCTAATATCTTCAAGAGTAAAACCTTCCTTAGAATCACCGGGATAACTTCCACCATAATTTGTATATAGATCAGTATCTACTATGAATCTAATATACACATTCGCCTGATTTTGGTATGCTGAAGGAATACTATAATCAACTGTTCGAATAGAACCACTTTGATCACCAAAAACCCCATCATAACTAGGATAGCCAGGTATCGCTCCACTACGATCTTCACAAGCAGATGCAGTAGAGGTTGTGCCAGTAGATGAAAGATCATACCAAGTATTGTTATTTAGAGAAATTTCGATACATGCATTATCATAAGTACTGCCTTGTAAATCCCACTCCATATCTATCTCTATACTAGATGTAGAATTTGTCCCAGATAAATCAATAGTTCTTTGTAGCGCTCCATAAGCACTAGCGGCATAATTACATGCAGAATTTGTAGCAGATATACAGCCATGATGCCATACTCCAAAATCAACTCCATCGTTATTGAAATCAATATTATCTAAGAACCATCCCGGTCTTTCATAAGATGCATCCGGTGAAGTCCAAATATGGAATCTGAACTGTACTTTTGAGGCATTACTGATATCAGGGATAGATGAAATACTTACATTTTCACTTTGCCAGCCACTATGACTAGGGGATGCGAATACAGGTACTGCTCCACTAGGTGCACCATTAGGTGATGGTGCATCAGTAGACATAGTACTTGTATATCCATCGTCAGGAGCTATATACGTCCAATCATTCCAACTACCAGTATTAATTCGATACTCCATCCAAGCACCATCACCATTACCTGATATTGTACTATCAAGGTGATACCAGTGATCAAAAGTCATATACAATCCATTGAATGTTTCTGAATTTGGTAAATTTACTTGAGGCAATAAGAAATATCCACTAGTTCCACGTGGTACTGCTGAACCTGGCATTGTTCCGACAGAAACAATACCTTCAGTTGCCGATGTTGGTACTGTCCCATATGACATAGTTTGTTCACTACCTAAATTCGTGCCATTAAGATTGAAAGTTGTAGCTTGCCATAATTCCTCTATATTACAGAAATAATTTGTATCAGATATTTCATTAGAATCAAGAATAGAGTCATCATCAGTATCCATACCAGCAGTTAACAAATAACCTCCTAGCATACAATTGGCAGAAGAACCGACAGCAATAGAGGCAACATCTGTTTCATAGTCAAAGAATCCACCCAATGTTGCTGTAATATTAGCGGAAGACCCGGCTGAGGAACTTGGAATAATAGTTGGAGAACTAGTGTAACCACTACCACCATTTGTCACAACCACACTATAAATTGAACCAGTTGTCTCAAGATTTACGGCTAATTGAGCACCAGTACCGTTAGCACTAGAAATAAGAACATACATTGTTTGTTGTGATATATATCCAGAACCACCGTTTGTTAATGTTACAGATGTTATTGAACCATTAGAAGCAACTGAACCTACTGAAGCAGAAGCACCAGTACCAGTGCATCCACCACCAGGGCAAACAAATGAAAGTGAGTCTCCTACAAGATATCCTGAACCCCCAGTTGAAACAGAAATACTTGCAATAGCAGAACTAATAGTATAAGTTCCAGAGAAACCACTGCCTGAACTACCAGTTGCTGACAAAGTTCCTGCTGCGTAATCATATCCGCCTGATACTACACTAAGAGTTGTAACACTGTCTTCTAAGGCATTACCACTACAATACATGATTGTATCAATAATTTCATTATTATCTAAAGAAGTGTCAAAATCATTATCATATCCATGATTAACCCATGTACCTGAAAGATTATTACAATCTGAAACCGAAGTTGAAGAATCTACTGAATATACATGCCTCCATCCTGGAGCATACGTATAATCTGAAGACATTGTCACAGTAATATCGCCTGTATCAAAAGTACTGATATTAGATCTAGTACCATCATCTAGAAGAGTGATTTGCTCTAAGCTATCCACAAAGTTAGTACCAAAGAAACGCCCCGAATCTAAATCAGAACCTTCCCAAACCATTCCCGGTTCCAGAGATGTAGCCATCTCAGAATCCGTCACATGAATCCAACCATCGAGAATAGTTGCATTACCAGGGGCTCGGAAACCAGTCAAAGTAATACCTTCATCTGGAGGATTTACTGAATTTGGTCCAGTCCAAGAAGAGGTAGCAGCGGATGTTAGCGGGGCAATTATCATCAATAACACTAGAGCAAGTGCAGTCCTACGGCGGTCAGACATATTAGTCTCGTTTGTTTATTAGACTATGAACTTATTTCCGTTAAACTGCTAGAGTTATAAATAGTAATACAGTTACATCAATTATATTTGATTTTAAATATGTAATAAAATGGAGCCACTGGGGAGATTTGAACTCCCGACCTTCCCATTACCAATGGGATGCTATACCCCTAAGCCACAGTGGCGACATATACTCGAGAAAGAATTTCGATTTAATGACTACGGAAGAAGAATCAAAACTCTCATTCTCCAAGCAACACACTCAAAATGGAAAGAACTGTCCGAGACAACGAAGCCGAGATCGCATAGCCTGGTATTGCGCATGACTGGAAATCATGTGGGATTTTCCCTCGGGAGTTCAAATCTCTCTCTCGGCGCCATTAAAACTTAATTAAATAGATTTTAAAGATATTTATTCAGCAGCCTACAGTTAAGATAAATACCTATTTTGAACCAACTAAGCGAGTTACTTAATGGATGATTTGATTTCGCACACATATAGGGGAGCCGATTCAATGATGGATAATACTGAATCTGATAGCTCCGAAAATCTGAGACTCAGTGAAATTTCATTAAAATATAAGATTTCTGATTACAATGAAAGATTAAGCATAATCGATGTATTAAGAGAAGAATCAGTATTTCATTTCAAAATGATATCTAAAGTATGGGGGAAGTTTGAATTCTCTGCATTTGGAGTTGCAGTAATAGCAATAATATTAGGAGCATGGGATCTAGGAATTAAAGAATTGGAAAATGGGGGAGATTACAATAGATATAGCCTGGAAGGACTCTTATTTTTGAATGATTTATCATTAATATTAACACTTCTTTCGATAATTGCATGGATTGGTTTTGTAATACAGTTATTCATACGATTTCCGATAATGAGAGAGAATTTGGCATATATGTTCATTGGGATGATAGCAGTGCAAATAGGTTACATATATGCACATGCTAGTACACCTGAACTCTCACTTTTTTCATCATTAGCAAACCCAGGAGTAATACTAGCCAATGCAATATTCGTTTTCCTGACAATATTTGTAGTGCATAGAGCGGTAGTTGAAACAAGAGATGTCCACGTTGCAGAAAGGCATTCGCACCCAGATCCAAGAATTGTAAAAATAGCATGGAAAGATCATAGCCTTAAATTATGGAGCCTAGGGCTTGGTTTTTGGATGGTAATGGTGAATTTATTCTCTTGGTCTGGGTCAAATTCAGTTTCATTAAGACCAACTAGCGCCGAGGATACAGTTTTTAATTTCCCATGGATTTACTTAATTTGCAATATGATTTCTATATTTTTATTAATCCACATAATATGGTATCCACAATTTATGCTTGGCGCAGCAGAAGATAGAATTCAATCAGTAAGAGCAAGAGAAGTATCTGGTGAATTGAATATTAATTCCATTGTTAAAACACAAGGAATTTGCCCTATTTGTGATGAAGAAACTTCAGCGACCCGTCATCCAAATGGAGAGATAACAGTCCCATGTAATGAATTACAATGCAATGGTATAGGAAAACCAGGCACTATTTGTGAAGAATGCGATATGACACTACCTAGTAGAATAGAGTGTAAGAGTTGTAATTCTAGCACTACAATTTCAAGCCACTTTAATCGGCAAGATGCATGGTGAATTCTATGAGCAATATGGACGATGAAAGCATAATTGATGATATGTTGGAAAACAATGATTCAGATGATGATTCTAATAAAGCAAGTGAAAATAATGGGGCTTTGTACATTGTAATTGGCGTCTCTACGACACTGATTACAACTTTCGTTTTAGCAGTAATTATTCTTTGGGCTTGGTCATTTGTAAATGGGAGTATATTAGGACTAAATCCTCCACAGGCATTGTTAACTTGGGAAGATGAATATAGGGATCTTACAGGTGTTAATTCGCTAGAGGGCTTAGATGGAACAGGAGTCACATTATGTATCGTAGATTCAGGTATTGACGTCAGTCATCCGGACCTAGCAAATATTAATTTAATAGGTTGGAATGATGTAATTAATTTTGCAGATACACCATATGATGATGATGGTCATGGCACTGCAATGGCGGGTATTATAGTAGCAGATGGTGGTCTCAATGGAGTTTCTAAAAATGTTGATTTATTGGTGGCTAAAGCAATAGATTCTACCGGCTCAGGAACCGATGAGGGAATTGGAGAGGCAGTTGATTGGTGCGTAGGAGAAGATGCAGATATTATTTCTTTAAGCCTAGGTGGAGGACAAGGTTTTGGAGCAGGAATAATAACTACAGATACACTCGAGATTGCTGTAGAAAATGCAATAGATAACGGCGTATATGTCGTAGCAGCTGCAGGAAACGATGGAGAGAATGATGATGGAGATGTATCCTCCCCTGGATCAGTAGATGATGTCATATGTGTAGGTGGTATAACTAGACTTGGAAATCTTTGGTCAGGAAGTTCAGAAGGAGATAATAATGGAGAATTATGGCCTCCGAAACTTCCAAGAAGTAATCCCGATAAAAAACCAGAAATTGTAGCACCAGGGCATGAGGTCCCAGTATTAATTCAAACTGGCGTCTCAGGGTCATGGTGGGGTTGGTCAAGTGGCACCTCGGCTTCAACCGCATGGGTTTCAGGAGGACTTGCATTATTTTTGGAACAATATCCAGAATATCAACGGAATTCAGATAGTGACTCAAGTAAAGTTGAAGAAATAAAACAACTTATTAGTCAAAATTCACAAATGAAAGATGGACAAAGTCAACATGATGATCGTTTTGGATATGGCATGTTGAGAATTGATTTATTAATTGATTCAGTCAATAATTCATCTAATAATCTATTGATTAATGAAAATTACAATGCAGAAACAATTTATAATCCTAGCATTTCTGATTTTATTCAGATGGAACGACGAATGACTGCTAATGTACCACCGGATAATTCTGCAAATGCCATTGAATGATGAATGTTACAATCATGTATGATTTCCATCCATTGATTGAATGAATTTACTTTCTTTTGAGCCTCATTGGGCTCTTGACCATCTTCAGGAGTTCCTACATCACCAGTTGGAACTTCTGGTTCTTTAATTAAGATAAATCCGCCAATGGATACAACTTGTAAAGCGGCTAAAGTAGCAGATGGTCGATCAATTTCAGGAGTGTCAATAATAATTAGATCAATCGGTTGAGGTAAAGGTGAAGGTTGAGCAGTTGAAGGTAATGCAGTTGTAGCGGCTGACCAAGAAAATGTTTCAGCAGTAATTTCTTGCCATGGGCGAGTTAAAATTTGTGACCATTGTTCCGCTGAATGACGACGAATTAAACGATCAATGATTACTCCAAACTTACCTGCGGGCTCAATTATTCTAAAAGACTCTGGTCGAGATCGAGGTTCCACAGGAGGGTTTGCTGGATCACCGGTCCATAAATCAAGTAACCAGGCTGCAAGATGACCTATTCCGCCACCAACTAAAACTACGTTTTTAGCAGGAATCTTAGAAGTAATGTCCCTAATTCGAACTCTAAATGAACGAGTTAAAGGTATAAGATCCATATGCAACATTTGTTCACCAATATTAGCGGCAATAACTGGTTCATTGTCACTATAATCGGAATCTTCAGAGAGTAATTTTTCAAACATTTCACGCTCAGACATTTGAGGTAAACCGAATCCGCCTGTCCCGCTCATGGTTGGGGCTATATTAACTTCAATTTCAATCATCCCATTGAAGGATGGCTTCAATAAAGGGTGTCATTCCGAAGAGACGTGGAAGATACCGATACCGATGTTGATGTCGATGAAGAAGTAGTTGATGTCGCAGTCTGTCCTAAATGCTCAAAAATGACAGAACATGAAGTTCTGAGAAGAACAATGAAGGGTAGTGGAGAAGATTTGTTAGTAAGATGTGCTCAATGTAGCAATGTCCAGAATCTTCAACTAAGACAGCCTAAATCAGTTTTCATTAAAACAACATTATCTGATAGAATGGATAGTAAATTTGCATTAGTTGATTCCGATGAAGATGAATTAATATCTAAAGAAGATTATTTTCAACATGAAGATTTCACATATCGAATAACAAGAATTGAAGATTCTACGTCTAAAGAATCTAAAAAACTAGAAGCTGCTAAAATTTCAGCAATGTGGGCAGTAAGAGTAGATAGAACGATTGTTCCAATCACAATGACTGATGGAGAAAGAAGTGTTGCTGGTAGTATTGAATGCGATCCTGATAAAATGTATTCTTGTGGGGCGATTATGCAAATGAATGGAAGGAGATGGAGGATAAGAGCTCTCCATACTGGGAAAGGAAGAACTCTAAATGGAAAAAGAGTAGCTCATGAGATTAGGAGAATTTACTTACATGTTCCTGAAGATGAGAGTAGATCGGATAATACAAGCTATCGAAGATGATAATTATCTTCTGTTAGTCCAAGGGAAAAGTAGAGCTTTCGTTGCATGCCAAGCTATATCTGGATTTTCACGAATTCTTCGTATGCCATATTCATACCATTTAGTGCCATAAGGGACATATACTCTAGTAAGATGTCCCTGTGATGATAACTTTCTTCGAAGATCACCTCTTACACCTAAAAGAAATTGAAACTCATACCCTAGACCTTTACCCGATCTAGGACTCCCTGAATTAACTCTAGAATCATTTTCAGGAGACATCTGAAGTTTTTCTAATTTCTTAAGACTATGATTTATTATTGGATAATCATGTGATGCTATTGCGGTATAAGAACCGGAATCTAGCATAATATCAATACAATTATTTGTAGCATTAACAATATCTTGGTAACTGGTATAAGATATATCTTTAGGTTCAAGATAAATTCCTTTACATATTCTAAAATCAGATAGTGGTCCTAAGGAATCACATATCTTTTTGATATCTTTCTCTGTTCTGAAAAGTCGGCCCTGCAATACTGTTCCAATATTCTCAAATCCCTTTTCTTGCATTAATAATACAATTTCTATTGTTTCTTGAGTCACTCTGTGATCTTCCATATCTAGACGAACAAATATATCATTAATGGAGGCCTTTGTCATGATTTCCAGAATATTTTCAATTGCAACATTTCTATCTAGTAAGAGCCCTAATGCAGTTGGTTTAATTGAAATATTTGCATTGATTTGATTAAGAACAATTGCATCAAGAACATTAGAATATTCTTGAACAAAAAATCTTGCTTCATCTAAATTAGTTATATCTTCACCTAATACATCGATTGTAAAACAAGTATTTTCTTTAGTCATTTCTTTCATTAAAGTGATTGCAGATTGGATATCAGACCCAGCAACATACCTTCCAGCAATACGCTTAATTATGAATTTAGGAGCAATGGGGAGCATCCCAACTATTAATCGGCCAATGGCACCCATATGCTCACGAAGTGAAGGAGAGATTTGACTATTCTCTTTGCAAGATTTCCTTGCCTCTTCTAACTTCGATACCTAATTCATCTAATTTCGCTATAATTGCTGAACGTTGCCAACCTTTGAATGACTTGCGATCTAAATGAGCGAAAATGTTGCTATTCGGAAATGAAATTTTTGTAGACTCAACGGCAGCAACTACAGAACTAATCCATGGCCCTGATGGATCACTAGATATATCAAAATCATCAAATAATAAGGAGTAATTAGCAATTACATGGCCTAAATTAATATTAGAATCAAGAATTATTGCTTTATGCCTAGGGGCATAATGTCCACCACCGAATCCAATCATAACATCTTGACTATCACCTAGTGAGGAGGAGTTTGTACCAGATAGTCCTAACACATATGCAATTGATTCAGTCCAACAATCGGCTACATCATCTCGTCCCCATTCCTTTTCAGTCGAACCAATCTCAATGTAGAGAGTTGGTTTTGTCAATACTGGCCCATGATGTGTTGTTTCTAATGTAAGATCAAATTCATCATCTAATTTTCTTTCTTTAGCAAACTTACACATAGTCCTATATAGAGGAGCAAAAAATCGATTTGGAGGCACTAAAACCCCATTTAATCCGCCAGAACTCCCTTTTTCGCCAAAAGGTAAAATTCCAGGAATACCAATTGCGTGTAAAGTTATAGCAGGAGTTTTAGATGAAGAAACATGACGAGATAATATCAAAACTCCCTCTACAAATAATCCCGTCGATTCCTGATAACTAATATCTATATCATCAGCCATAATATGCAGCTCATCAATCAATAATAAATTCGCTACTCCTGATTCATGGGTTCTATATTCGCCAACTGAACATTGAGATGGTAAACTCCAACCATCTAAACGTAACATTGAACGGTATAATGTCATTGAAGCCATATCTGAATTAGAAGCCACAATAAGTACTACCATGATTAATCCTAAGGGCATTCAACTTTCAATCCTCTGAACCACACCTTCAAACAGTGGAGATAATACGATACAATATGGAAGGATTGGATATAGGATTCCCACCTATTAAAATCGACTCAAGCAAAGATCTACATGTAGTCACAGGAGTTTCAGGAGAATTAATTAAAATAAATAATAATCTAGAACCATTAGGTAAGATCTCTAAACCATTTCCATCTTCAATAATCTCAAGTGTCATATTAGGAGATAAATGGATTGGAGCATGGGTTGAGGGCGAACTTAGACAAGCAAGAATGGCTGCTTTGGATGTAAATGAAATATGGAATGACGGTATATCTAAGGCCGAATTAAGAAATAGTAAAAAAATGAGTACAATGCATCCAGAATCTAATAGTTGGTCGCAAATATTAGACTCCATACCAACTGCACTTTCAGACATAGGTGGAGATTTATGTTTCTCATCATTAAACAAAGGAATTTACAAAATTAGTAGTGATTGTAAAGAGATTTGGAGAGCAGAATCGCCAAAAATTTGGTCCGATGAAAAAATACAAAATCAAGATATGATTGTTGGTTTTGTTGAAACTGAGGAAGGGATTGTATCTATATCACAGGCCGGTGGAATAGCCATATTTGATGAAAATGGTATTTTAGTCAGTACAAAAATAATAAATATACCGGAAATAGTTACTGGATTTAGCTTTGATAAAGATAATGGATGGTTTATTAAATTAAATGGAAAATGTTTTGCAACTATGGAATCAATTCATGACCAGCCAAAGATACATCGAACTAAAGGTCCAGTTTATGACGTATTATCTGAAAATGGATTATGGAAATGGACTGGATGGAGACATGATGGAATAATCACAAATGGAGTCGTCTCAACTAAATCAAGACCAGAGGTAGGAGTAGGCATAATTGGTAATATTGTGCTTACTAATGATGGCAAATGGGATGAATTAAGAATTTAATTATTCTTCTTCATCACTTGAATTGTGTCCGCACTTTCCGCACACCTTTCGATCATTGTGGATTCCAAGGAATACCCCAGGTCCGCATGTAGGACAAAATTCGCCCTTTCTTACTAAGGAGTCGCCGTTAATAGTATATTTTGACCACTTTGCCTGTGGATTCGGTCCTTCAGCCATTATTCATCGCCTCCTTTTTCACTAGATGCACGTGTTTTTTGATGTCTATCTTGAACAAACTTTGGTTCAAAGGAAGCGGTATCTGCTGAATCATAAACTAGAGCAAGCCCAGTTGTAAATGGACGACCATATCTTGTATTTACATTCTTAACAAAAACTAGTTCGCGATTTGCACCAGGTTCTGCTTTAGCAGCGGCATTGACCATATCGGATAGAGTAGGCGTTGGCATATTTACATGATTCCACTCAAAGGTTAGTTCGACTCTACCGAGAAGCGGGTTTTCTTTTCTTTCAATTATTTGCATGTTTTTTTCCTCCTTATCTGATGTTTACCTTCAAAGCATAAGTTCCGGGGCTTTTTACATTAAGTCTAGCAGCTACCTCGGATCTTTCTGGATTAAGAATAATTACATATCCTTGCCAATCTGTAGTTATTGGTGCATTTGGACAATGTTTACACTGAACGATATCACCCTTGTTTTCAGGATCTGGAAGAATACGATTGCATTCACCACAAGCAAATGGTTGTTTAGCCATTTTAATCCTGCTCCTGAATCCAATTATAAGCGCCAAGTCCGTCCATTTTACAATTAAGACCAATCTTACTCGCTCTTGGATCATTTTGATTTATTGCTTTGGATACTACTCGAGAACGAATGTAAGAACCTTCTTCTAAGAATTTACCAGTTGAAGCCCCCTCTATTCTTTTGATACCTAAATTTACATTAATAGGTTCATCAAGAATTTGAGATTTATGTAATAATGCTTCCATTGGCCCTATTCTTACGAATGCTCCATATTCAGAAATTTCTGATGCATATCCATCAACAACTTCATTGTTTTCCATATTGAAAAGTAATGCTTTGAACTTAACACGCTGGTATATTGCACCATCACCATGGATTATTTTTCCACGACCTAAAGGCTCATGATTGAATGTTAGTAAAGTATAATTTTCATCTGTATCGAAGCGACCTTCGAAAGCATCATTAGCTAATTCATCGATATGATCAACTAGATTACGTCCTGCTCGGATATACTCAGCTGGTATTCGTATTGTGTCTTCACGTGTGACTATACTGTACATTGTATTTTTCCTCCTATTAACGGACCGCTCCGAGGCCTGTCGGAGGAAGGCGGATGACCCCCCGTCCCTCATCGGCAAAGCCTCCAGAGGAGAAGTCCGTTAACTCGCCGACCTACCACTCCTGTATAAGAGCAACGGATGGTGATTTTTACTGGAAAATGCCAATCACCTAGCAGACCGTAGGTCTG
Source organism: uncultured Candidatus Poseidoniales archaeon (assembly GCA_963990035.1). GTDB lineage: Archaea > Thermoplasmatota > Poseidoniia > Poseidoniales > Thalassarchaeaceae > MGIIb-O2. The sequence continues at coordinate 88,492 of CAXDMJ010000001.1, forward strand.
GACGAGAGTTTAGTGCGAATGTTCAAGTGGGTATGGAATCCCATTTGATTCCTGATGACGGAGCCTACTATGTTTGGTCGCCCCAGCAAATACACTATTTGCTTGATAATGACCTTTTTATTACTGTTGATGCCTCATTCAGGATATTTATCAAATATTAATAATCAAGATTTAGATTTTAGTGATGATGTTTCAGTTTCTCGCACATCAAATAATGAACTAATATGGGAAGATGGTGGGCAACCTTGGCCTCAATCAGGTAGAACACCAGGTAGAGAGTCAAACCCGCCTAATCACAGCCCCGATGGAGGAGCAGGAATAGGGAGTCCGGAAAATGCATCAGAATACATGTCAATAATTAATCCAATTATTAATTGGCAATATAACGATTACATATATTCCACAGACTCTTTTGCTACACCAATTGCGGACTTAAAAAATTCAATTACAACAAATGATGACGCTTTCGAGCGATGTGGCGGGAATTCATTATTCACAATAATAATTCAAACTGAAGATGTTGGAGGGAATAGTCATAGCTTTTTACGAATTATTGAAGGAGAAGATGCAGATCTAGCATGGGAAGTTGATTTAGGTCAGACGGATGAAATCAAAGCGTCGCCCGTAATAGTTGATTTAGATGGCGACAACATACAGGAAATTATTGTATCATTCGACATGAGCGGTACATTCTATGTCAAGAGTTACTCTCCTCAACTAACTTGCTCTGTAACTGGTTGGACACCGGGTGGTAGCCATATTACTGAACTATTATGGACATATTCAGATTCTTTATTGATGATAGGGAGTACAGATGGACCTTATGTAAGTAGTACATTGGGAGGGCATAAACCAACAGCTCAACCATTACTTGCCGATTTGGATTTAGATGGAACAGCAGAATTAGTACTTTCACTGATAGAGAAGAATTCTGATGATCCAGTAGTTCTGGCACTAGATATAACCAGTACTGCAGCAACCTCAATTTGGCAAAAAACTCTAGATAAAGGAACACACCCCTCTGATCCTGCATTTGTACAAACAGATGAAAATACTGCATTTATCTTACTGACTTCTGTTCAAAGTTCGACAAGTTCAATGTGGGTTTGGAAATTAGATGCAAACGACGGAGATGCTAACTGGGATGGAAAATCACTGGGAAATCTGAATGGATTTGACTCGGATGTACCTCATATACGATTGCCTGGACCAGTTATATCAAATTTAGATTCAGATAATGCAATGGAGATGATAGTTACGATCCCATCAGATTTCGATGGAAATAGTGCGGCATATGGAGCCGAATACTATGGTTTAGAAATAAGCGATGGCACCAAAATATGGGATATTGAGGCATCGAATGGTTTCGCAGATTCTGCACCAATAAGTATCGACACAGATGGAGATGGAGACCATGATCGAGTTTGCTGGATAACTTGGGCAACAAATAGTTGGAATACTAACAGAGATGGTTTCACAGGTTGCCATGATGATACGGACAGTAGTAGCCCACAAGAAGCATGGAGTAAAGAAATATTAGAACCTCAAGGAGCATTCAATGATGGAATCGCTGTAGCATCCCCGATTTGGATGAATATTGATAATTCAGATGAACCTGAATTAATCGTTCCATATGGTAGAGAATTAAGAGCTTATGATGGAGAACTTGGTACTATGGCTGGAATAAATCCAGAATGGAATGGAGCCATTTCAATAGGACATCGATTATGGTCATCACCCGCATTGGCTGATATTGACGGAGATGCAACATTAGATCTAATCTTGGGAGATACTGTAGTTTCACTAGAAATTGCAGACATTAGACCTCAACAAGATGGTAGAAGTATAGAATTTAGTCCGGTTGCACCAGACCCTAATGAGATTGTGACGATAACAGTATCCTTTGAGAATGCAGGCACAGTAGAAACGGATGAAGATACAGATGCCATACTATACGCTGATGGAGAAGTAATTGCTAGAGAAAGATTCGGGAATATGCAACCAGTAGATCCCACAAGTACAGGTTCATTATCCACATTTACAGTTGAATGGTCAGGAGGTCTAGGTGAACATGAATTTACCTTGATACTAGATCCATATGCAAATATATCACAGTCAAGATATGATAATGATATTCAAACAACGATTCTCAATATAGTCAATCCATATAATGCTAGTTTTGAAATACCAACAGAACCTACTAGAGTCACACCCGGTGAAAGCTCAATTGTATCCCCCAATATACGATCTACTGGAAGACTTGCAGGAACTTGGAGCCTCGGAATTGAGGATAGTAATTTACCAGATGGATGGACATGGAGCGATGAATCCATCGATGGAATTGACTCAATAGAGATTGGAATAAATGAAATTTGGTCACCGAACTTAAGAATACATGCACCAAGTAACGCATTAGGATCTGATTCAGGATTTTTATCGTTAACATTGACTTTAGATGATGATAATAATGTGAGTGTTTCGAGCTTATTGCCTGTGGAGGCAAATAGGACAAGAGGCCTTTCAATTAGGGGACCTGATGGTACTGCCAATAGTTTAGGATATGGATTAACCGGCGAATATGCAGAAGCATGGATGTTAATTCATAATTTAGGGAATGCTGTAGAAAATCAAATCATAATGTCTTGGGATACAACACCTTGGGGTAATGACTTGAAATTATTTGATTTAGATGATAATCAAATATCTGCGTTAACGCTCGATCCTGATGAAATGATATTCCTGACTGCAAGGTTACAGGTTCCCAGCGGGGCTGAACTTGGAGATAGTGTCAATACACCCTTAGAAATGTGTGTAAGTGAGGGAGTATGTCAAACAATCCAACTATCATTCATGGCATCAGGAGTAGTGGCAGATGTACACCAAAGAACAGTTCCAGATAACATATTATCATGGGATATTTCAGCAGATATGCCAGTTGGTGAAACTCAATTAGAATGGTCTATGCAAGATTCAGGGTTGATTATCCCTGGTTGGGTATGGAGCGTATCAGGAGATTTAGAAATTGTCGATGAAACTTTAGTTTTAAGTAGATCAGGATCTTCAAGAGTTTATGGAACAATTATCCTTAACCTACCTCCAGATGCACCCCCTTCATACCATATATTCTCTGATTTTAGCGCTCAATCATCGGACCATCGCTTAGATTTCTCATTGGAAGTATTACAAATTTATCGAGCAGATTTAACAATTACATCACCATTGGAACAACCTCATGAGGTGGAAGTTGAAGAAGACATATTAGTCATGATTAAGCTTGAAAATCCAGGGAATGGTATAGATTCATTTAGATTAAAGTCTGAGATAATAATTGATTCAAGTATTAATGAAGATTTAGATATCACAATTTCATTTACAAGTAATCTTGTAACTCTTGGCTCGGGAAGTTTGCAAACTATTCCAGTAATTGTAAGATTGCCAGAAGATACGCCTGCTACAACGCCTATTCAGATAAGGATTACAATGACATCAGAAGGGAATCAAGAAGTTAGTGATTCTGAAATAATAATATTATCTGCTAGACAAGATCATAGGTGGCTAATTGATGCTTTCTATTCAGGAATTAATATTAAAAATAGTACCATAATTTCTCAACCTGGAGAAATAAATCAAATGATAGTAGAAGCAACAAATATTGGTAATCTTGAAGATAATATATCTCTTGAAACCTCAATTAATATTGTCTATTCAGGTTCTGACTCATCAATCGGTTGGAATGCATCGGGAACATCTATTGGAGGAATTGGTGTGAATCAAACAGGTTATCTAACTCTAGACTGGTACATCCCTGAAAGTTCTTGGAATGGAACAATTATGCAGATATCTGTACATGCTAGTGCTAAAGGAGAGATTGTAGAAATTTTTACGTTTAATGTAGAAGTTCCGCATATAATGAAATGGAATGCAATATCTAGTCAAGTAGATTTAGAAATAAAACCAGAGGGTTCATCTATAGATATCGAAATAGTTCAACTAGGAAATTCACCGTCACAAGCTTTTTCAAATGTTTACGTAAATGGTTCCAATAACTGGATTGTTGAAACACCTGATGAATTACCAATTCTTGAACCAGGTGAAAGTGCAATGATGACATTGAACATAATCCCACCACAAAATGCTCAACATGGAAAAACTGTAGAGTTACATATTAGACTAAGAGAAGGAAATTCATTATCTGAAACAATAGTTCCACTAAGAGTATCTGTAATCCACCAGTTTGACTTAGTAGGTGAAAGTCCATGGGTTATATCCTCGGATGGAGGATACCCCCATGCAACACTAGTCAATGAGGGTAATGCACCTACTACGATTAATCTCAATGTTAGAAGTTTACCAACAGGATGGACTATTTTAGGAGATACAACAGTTGTTTTAGCGGTGGGTGAAATAAGAGGTTTACCAATACAAGTAATACCAAATTCAAACTGGATTGGAGAAACATATACAATTAAAATAGAGGCGATAGATGAATTAGGTAATGTAGATGAAATATTACTTGATACCACTAAACAGGAATATTCTTGGTCGACCTCACCAATAATAAATGCAATTAGTGAGGATAAAGTACTCCTAAGAATACATGGAACTGATTCTCTATCGACAGTTGTAGATGGAAGCCAAGGTGTACTTCAGTGGGATGAAAGAGGAGGATGGTTATGGATTGCCTCTCAATCAATCTCAGATGGAGAAATAACTATTGATAGCGAGGAAGGATTAGTTTACACATCATATGTATCACAACCATTAAAGAGAGGTGGAAGTTGTATATTATCAGGGCTTCAGGATAATATTATCGCATCATGTTCAATAAATAATGGTACAGGATTATTCGATTATACATTGTTGTTAATAGATGATAGAGGGAAGTTACTCGACTCTTTAACCGGAACTTTAGCTGAAAATATATCATTAGTAGGAATGAATCTTTCAACAGCAAATTGGAATCCTGAACCGGGGAAAAGATCACTGATATTGAGAGCTTTGGACTCAAGAGGAATTGAATTTACAAGTGTTGAGAAACAATTCGATATAAGAAGGTCAGATTGGAACATAGGATTGACTGGTATAGAACTAATAGGAACAGGAGATAATCAGGATATACAAATAACTACAATTAGAGAAAATCAGAATCTTCTAATTAATGCAGATTGTTTACTTACTCTGACCTCAGATGATTATGAGGAGGTACATCTTATTGAGCCATCAGGAATATATCTTTTACCTAGAATAGATCGTCCTAATCTAGAAGACGGAAAAGAAGTAAGTATACAATTTAGTTGTGCTTTCCCTTGGGATATAGAATCTGACTCTACAGATAATGAAGTTATTATAATTCTGACAGGAGGGGCAAATGAGAATAATGGAATAGAAGATTTAGAAACAGGATTATTATCTGCATCATTGATTATAGGATTAGCAATTACTTTCGCATGGTTATTAAAGAACCATAGAGAAAGGAAAGAAATGATGGATATCACAGAAAAAGCGATAAAACAAAATATCCTTAGTAAGAAAATTAAAACAAATATTCAAGAAATACAACCAAGCATAGAAAACACTGTAAAGTTGCCCTCTGAGCCTGTTATCAAAGAATTAGTTCCTGATGAGGAGATAGTTGAGGAAGAACTAGATGAATTCGAACTTAGACTTAGGCGTCTAGGAAAATTATAGTACTAAAGCATTGGAGTTTTATTTATGGGCGAGTATATACCACCTTCAGCATTTTACACTTTTGATCCAATTATGCATGACCCGATAATACTTATCGAGCCAATACTCTCATCAATAGGAGGAGATCATAAAGAATTAAAAGAGCTAATAACAACCTCTAATGAAATTAAATTACTTAAAGAAGGAGAGGAATCACCTTATGACCATGCAACTATGTTATTTTTATCTGCTCTAGATTGGAATAAAGATGGAGGAATGCCAACTCCTCTGGACAATGGCCTAGCAAGGAATAGAATTGGTAGATTTCCAAGTGATAGCGGAAATGCAATAGAATATATCTTAGAATTCACTAGAGAAAAAGATGGAGAAATATACTTCCATGAATTATTAATTAAACTAACTAATGGGTTCGCACCAGATAATTTAGGGGAAGAAGGATTCAACAAAGGAATGGCTGGAATGGAATTATTAGGATGGTTAAATCATGAAGAAGTGAGGCAATTACTTACTTCAATGCAGACTGGAAAGTGGGCAATAAAATCAAATGAGACTATTGATGGAGGAGTAAGAGATTCTCTTAGACATCTTCTAACATTACTAAAAGCAGCAGACAGAAGGAAATGCGGTATTATGATGCGTAAACATCAATGAAACTAAAATTCATTACCAGTAAGTCTTGTGAACATTGATGAATAAAGGCTAGCAGTTTGATCAATTATCTCTTGAGGTAAAGCAGGAATAGGGGGTTCTTCAGAATCATTTGTTCTTGCTTCATATAATTTTTCATGATGACCAGTTCCAAGATAATAACTACGAACAAATTCTTTTGAAAGTTGAACTATTTCGCCTTCAGAATATTTCTTTGCATCCCACCAACGATCTTCATCTAAAGTTCCGAATGAGTCAACTAAGACAGGAATCCTATTTTTACCTAGTGCAAATTCCTTTTTCCCATCAACATGTATTAGACCTCTTTTACCTGCTTCTGATTCAATTATTTTATCCACTTCAACTACAATATCCATTATAGAATCAAACTCTTCAGAGGTCAAGTTAGAAATTTCTAATGCTTCCTTGCGATCTAATAATCTATCGAATTTTTCAAATTTAGTGGAAACTTCTAGGTAAGGAGATGGTAACTTTATTCCTTCTTCGAGTACAGTACCTGGTTCAAAACCAAATTCTTCTGCTGGAGCATCTCCTCTTTGGTATCTTCTCCAACCTGAACCAGCAAGATAATGTCTACAAATTACTTCTAAAGGAACAAATACATTTTCTCTATCTTGAGATATTGCACCCGGTTCCCTAACTACATCAAATCTACGAGCTCTAACTCTATCAGGAGCATTCATCTCAATTACATGAGTCTCACAGATTCCTGCATTTTCTACGAGATTAAACCAATAACAAGAAGTTCTATTCAGCGACTCACCCTTACGAGGAATTAAACTAGGGATTATCTGATCAAATACACTAATCTGATTAGTATATCTAAATTCGATGATATCTGGGTCCTCAGTACTCCAAACTTGCTTTACTTTCCCCTCATATAGCATCTTAACCATAAAATCAATTCGAACGTATTAACTCAATGAAGATTACTGAAGATTATTCTGAAAATATTTCCTATTAAATTAAGAAAAAAATTCAGTAGCCATAACGGTATTAGACATTAGCATGGCTATAGTCATAGGACCAACTCCCCCCGGTACAGGGCTTATCCAACCAGCAATATTCGCTACATCAGGATCTACATCACCGGTCAATCGAGAACCATTTTTACGAGTCGAATCAGGTATTCGATTGATTCCCACATCAATTACCATAGCACCAGGTTTTATCCATTCAGGTTTAACAAATTCTGCACGACCTATAGCAGCTATAACCAAGTCTGCTTGACGACAGATGTCGGCTAAATTTTGAGTACGAGAATGCGCAATTGTAACTGTTGTATCTATACCTCTCTGTGCTAAAAGTATTGAAATCGGCATCCCTACTATACGTGAGCGTCCTATTACTAGAGCATTTTTCCCAGAGGTTTCGAAATCAGAGTATTCTAGAATTTTCATGATACCCGCTGGAGTACATGGTAGAAGGCCGGATGTATTTCCTTGAACTAATCGACCTAGATTCATATTATGGAATCCATCTACATCTTTTTTTGGATTTATTGCATCAATTATCAAGGACTCATCAATATCTTTGGGTAAAGGACTCTGAACTAATATACCATGAATTGAATCATCTAAGTTAAGCATTTCAACAACTTGTAATATTTCTACCTCAGTGGCTGAACTATCTAAATCGATACGTGTACTCTTGATACCACATCGCTCACACGCCATTTCTTTATTTCTAACATAAATATGACTTGCAGGATCATCACCTACTATTACTACCGCTAAATGAGGGTGTATGTCTCGACCCTTGAGACTTTTAATTCTAGAAACCAAATCCTTTTCAATTATACGACCAAGTTCTCGACCATCAAGAATTGCCGCAGTCATGTGCTATTCGAAAGGCCCTATACACTTCACATTGACGGAAGAGTTTCTACTGCCTAATGAAAAGAGAATGGAGCCCCAGAGGAGATTTGAACTCCCGGCCATCTGATTACAAATCAGATGCTCTACCAAGCTGAGCTACTGAGGCTTATCCCCGGCGACGACGTTTGACATTTGAACCCTACACATGTGACAGATGAAATTACCCGGTGTATTGATGCACTAAACCGTGTACGGTAAGTCATGGAGGATGAGGAGTATAGTAACCCTCGTCAAAGACATGTCAAAGTAAACATAGTATTCTCAGGATGGCTTTGTATATTATTGGGAAGTATTCTGATGTTTACTTCAGGTGCGTCGGCGTTAGTACTTTCATTCGCTGCTCCAATTTCAGTTTTAGGATTAGTATTATTAATTTTAGGATTATTATACAAAGATAATGAGAATATTGATCCGAAAATAATTGCAGCATGGGAACCTGATCTTTCTAAGATGCCAGATTCAGGAAGGGTGATGTATCGTGTAGATACTACACTTATTGAGCCAATTAGAACATCAATACTATGTGGTAAATGTGCTAATCTATTTTGGGAAGAAGGAACGAAACCTAAATCATTTACCTGCCCTAAATGTTTACTATTACTTTGGCATGAAGAAGAAGAGTAAACTCAACTTGCATAAGCAAGCGTCAAGAGTAAACACTCATTCGATACTAATGGGGAAAAGTCATGACACTCGGAAATAACGAGAAGAAAATGCTTACTGCTATGCGCATTAAGCAGAATCATGTTTGGTTACTAGAGGAATTATTAGAAGCTACTCAATGGAATGACCAAGTACATGTGGCTGGTTCAGGAAAGGCACTTGCAGATGAAGGATTAGTAGAATTAATTGAGACTCATGATGAAAATATATCATTGGGTAGCGAAGGAAAAAAAGCTGCAATAAATGGTTTGCTTGAATTCAGATTATGGAGTTGGATTCTACAGCAAACAGAATCTAATAGAACGATGAAAGGATTATTTGAATCGGGATTCGAAAGATATGAGGTTGGACCAGGAGTAGGTTTACTAAAATCACTTGGGATTTCAATAGAAAAAGGAATATTTGTATTTGAAGAAGAAGAAGAAATTACCAAAAGAATCGATGAAAGAACCAATTTTATTAATCGAATTTCTGATGGAAAAATTAATTTAAGTCTTTTAGATAAAGAAATATTTAATCATTTTAAAGGAAGAAAAGATTTGATAAATATAGAAGAAAATGTGACTAGAGAATGGAAATTAACACAACTAGGGATTGATATAGAAGAATCAAAATTAAGAGAAATAGAATTAATTGGAGAAATAACTCCTGCATTCTTACAAAATGAAGGATGGGAAAATGCGCAATATAAGGAGTTTGACATTAACACAGACACTCCAATACCAATGGGAGGAAGGCCTCATCCAATGCAATCACTTATTGAAAGAATACGATCAGTATTTCTTGAAATGGGATTCTCTGAGATTGAAGGAGATTATGTTCAATCAGCAGGATGGAATATGGACGCCCTATACATACCTCAATCACATCCAGCAAGAACTATGCAAGATACCTTTTACCTAGATGAGCCTGAGAAAATAGATATCCCTGAAGATATGCTTGAACTTTGGGCATCTGTTCATGAGAATGGCCACGATACAGGGAGTCTAGGCTGGGGTGCTAAATTCGATAAAGAAGAATCAAAAAAAGGCCTCCTTCGAACTCATACTACAGTAAACACCGTTAAGCATATTTCTGAGAACCCAGATAAACCATGTAGAGTATTTGGAATTGGACGAGTGTTTAGGCAAGAAACAATTGATAGGACACATTTACCAGAATTTCATCAAATTGAGGGAATTATTCATGAACCAAATGCAAGTTTACCAATGTTGATTTCAACCTTAAAAACATTCTATACTAAAATGGGTTATCCAGATGTTCGTGTCAGGCCAGCATATTTCCCATATACTGAACCAAGTGTAGAGGTAGAAGTATACTGGCGAGGGAAATGGCTAGAATTAGGTGGTGCAGGTATCTTCCGCCCGGAAGTAACTGAACCATTAGGTAGTGAATGGCCAGTATGTGCTTGGGGTATGGGACTAGAACGTCTAGCTATGCTAGTTCTGGAGTTAGATGATATTCGTGAACTTTACCAGCCGGATTTAGAACGTCTGAGCCGAATGCCGATTCTCTAGAAAAGTATCTAGTAATCGTAGCTAATATCAATAATGACATTAATAACACTCCACTATTTGGAGGATTACTAAGCCAAGGAATAGCAATTAAACCAATTTCAGAGGATTGTCCAGCTGGTGGTCCAGGGTTACAACCATCAGGAGGAGGACCTATTCCAGGACCCCATGTTTCCCCATGACCAGCACATGGATCGTCATCATCGCCACCATCATCATTTGATGGTAATTCTCCAGCATAGCAATTGATGAAGTAAGGAAATCCAATCCCTCCTTCTCCATTAAACATAGTTGTGTGGTAATGATAGATTCCCTCTGGCCAATCTGGGGTGGCACTAGATATACCATTACAGGCATCTAGTGTTCCAAGACCTTGCACATATTCGTAATCATCAATTCCACCAGAGCCATCTGCTCCATCTTTAAGCCTGTATGATGAAGTCATTTCAACTACATCCCCTTCATCATTCCAACCAGTGTATCCATATATCGAATAACCATCAAATGCAAAGCCTACTATCTTTGAATGCGTACTCAAGGTTCTTTGTGAGTCTAGATTGTAATCATACATTGTTTCTCCTTCTTCACCATGCCAATGTATACAATTAGCATCAGCGTGATAATGGTAAACTCCACCAGGTCCTGAATGACCATGACATACGCCAAGATCTACTTGCTGCTCTCCTTCTTCTTGCTCATATGCGCCTTCTTCTAGAGCCACTGCATCTCCACCAGGTCCATCTTCTGGGCCATAAATTGCAACTCCTGTGACTGTGAAAGCAATAGTCCCTCTAATTGGTGCCATGACACATCCATCGGAAGAAACTGAAGGGTTACAATCTGAATCATCGATTGGCGTCAATGGTATAGTGTAAGTATCTGATTGCGCACTTGCACAACAGCCTATAGTTGATTCAAAATCATGATTAGGTAATCCATTAGTACTAATAGTGATATTTCCATCCTCAATCACAAAACTTAGATCGCACATATGATTATCTGGATCTTCGGTACTATAATCATCGACAATAGGAACTTGTTCCTCATCACAAAGTAGAGTTTCCGACCACCACTCTAAGGAACCTGTCTCAACTTCAGTATCATAAGTGCATGAACCATCATCTTCAGTAGCCGTATCATCATAATTATTAGCTTCAGAGTCTGTACATCCACTCACCACTACTTCATCATAAGTGCATGAACCATCATCTTCTTCAGCCATATCATCATAATTATTAGCTTCAGAATCTGTACATCCTTGTACAGGATCAATTACGTTAATATATATCATTTCTAAATCAGATGAATCTTCCCAAGTACCGCAAGTCCCTATTATCGAGATAGTAACATTAGATTCTATTTCTGAAGGACCCCAAGTGAATTTACCGTTATCATCAAATGGTAAATTTAAACTAAATTCATTTACATCACCATCAGACCATCCTAAATCACATGTATCTAATTGAGGGTGAATCAAAGTCCCAGAGACGTTTGCACTATCACCACGTGTAACGGTGATTTCATTCGTATCAACAATCATAACAGTTGGATCTTCATATGGGTAGTTTATGCTGAATGATACAGATAACCTTGATTCTTGACCTAATGAGTCGATTACAACCATTTTCAATGCATGAGAACCTACGTTAGTCTCAGAAATATCAACTGATATAACCCCAGTTGCATTAGGTAAGACATTTACAATAGTTCCATCCAATGTGATCTCAATATTCAATGATTTCATGTCTTCGTCAACCAAATAAATTTCTAGACTATCCATACTTCCAATTAAGATATTACTTGGAATATCACTCTCGATAATTGGAGCGAGATTCACAGCATCGGATTCAAAGTCATAAAATAAACTCCCAACTAAAACACTTCCAATCATTAAAGCGGCTAAGAATAAAGATTTAGCAGCCCCATCATTATCTCTAGAGTCATCCCGCATGAGACAAATGGTGTTTGCAATAGGTATTAAACAATAGCAAAAAAATAATCAAAAAATATGAAAAAACTAAGTGAATGATTTATTCGGTTGACAGCGCTTGAATATCAAGAAGAAATTCTTGAACATCCCAGTGAATACCTGTCCAAGCAACTCTTTTTCTTGTTTGCTTATCTAAAATGAAAGTTACTGTAGAATGTCCTACGCCATATTCGCCTAGAGATTCATCATGAGGATCTATTTGAGATGAGTTTTGATCGTTAGAACCCGTCATAGAGCAACCTAGCCAATTGCCACTAGTTCTTTCATATCC
>CAXDMJ010000002.1:0-74396 GCA_963990035.1 uncultured Candidatus Poseidoniales archaeon
AGATTTCTGCCTGTCTCGTGGGCTCGGAGATGTGTATAAGAGACAGCCTCGTGATCCAGAATTATCTCCAATGCCTCCTCCTCCACTTCCAATTATTTCGGCTGATAAAATATTATCTTCATTACCGATTGAAGAACCAAATTATTGGCCTTGGCCGCAACAAGAGAGATGGGCTGATCGAGATGTAGCTCTTCAGGTTAAAGCTGCTATGGAGGCCGCAAGATCAAAAGATATAGCCCAAGCAACAGTATTGCTCGATGAAGTAGGGCCCCATCTAGGGAATCGTTCAAAATTAATTTATCCAATAGGTGCATTATTGCAGCGAATTGGCCGTATTCCATCAGTCGATAAAATGTTTGAGAGTGCTAATAAACTAATACCAGGTGATGAAAATTTACTTACAGCTAAGAGGAAATTAAGACCTTAATCTCACACTCCTCATTCCGTAGGACTGATGCATTAGATACCTCTCCGGAGATTGTGTCGAAACGCGCAACCTCTTCTATCCGGGTCGACGAAGGACTAATTCTCCGTCCCGCAAATTTAGTCCATAGTTCTGAACTATTGGAGGCGTTTGAGGAAACATGGCCGGAAGTAAGTCGAGCAATGCCTTGGATAAATCCAGACAAACCTTTTGTTGAGCAAATCGAGTCATTTCTAGAAGAAACAGAAAAAATGGGTAGAAGCGGATTAATGCATCATTGGATAATGATTAGGCCTTGGGATAATTCTTTACTAGGATTAATTGGCTTTGACCATGTAACTCGAACAGTACAGGCTCAATGGAACTTAGGTTACTGGGTCAGAAGTTCTGCACAAAGACATGGTTTCGCTAATAAATCAATAAATGCGACTTTGAAGTGGTTGGGAGAGATTGATGAAGTCATAGTAGAGTTGAAAGTAGATCCTCTTAATTTAGCCGGAGTAAAAACTGTATTGCAGACTGTCAACCATTGGAATGGTGAACGAAGTATTTCTGGCGATTCAGCAGTTATGGTTGCAGGTGTACGCACTTTACACCATTGTCATTTAATTAAAACAGGTCCTAAAAATACCTGAATATACGTGAGAACATTTCTCGAAGATTCAAAACCTCGGGCACACTCGCCAATCTGCCCCTTAGGGGCAGTGTGGTCATATGGGAAATAATAATTACCATCAGAGATTACCTGATATAGATCCTGAAGAAACAGATGAATGGTTAGAATCGTTACGCTCGGTAGTAGATTCAGCTGGACTTGAGAGAGCTAGATTATTGTTACATGAAGTCCTTTCTGAAGCACAGGATTTAGGAATTGAAATTTCATCAGCATCTAGAACTCCATATGTTAATACGATACCTTGGGATAATCAAATACCCTATCCTGGGAATCTTCAGTTAGAAAAGGAGATACAAAATACAATTCTATGGAATTCAGCATTGATAGTGTCTGATGCTAACAGGAGAGTTGATGGTATTGGCGGACATATATCCACTTATGCATCATCCTCAACATTGTATGAAGTGGGTTTCAATCATGTATTCAAAGGTAAAGAAAGTAATGGCATTGGTGATGCACTATATATTCAAGGACATGGAAGCCCTGGAATATATGCAAGAGCATTTTTAGAAGGTAGAATTACTTCTCAACAATTATCAAATTTTAGACAAGAAGCATTTTCAGATGGACTTTCATCATACCCCCATCCTCGTTTAATGAAAGATTTCTGGGAATATCCAACTGTATCCATGGGTCTAGGACCTTTAGCCGCAGTAATGCAAGCTCGATTTTGGAAATATCTCACAGATAGAGAATTAGTAGATACCTCTCAAAGTACGGTATATTCTTTCTTGGGTGATGGAGAGATGGATGAACCCGAGGCAATTGCTGCAATTGCTGTAGCAGGTAGGGAAAAACTGGATAATTTAATTACTATAGTCAATTGTAATCTTCAGCGATTAGATGGCCCAGTACGAGGTAATTCTAAGATAATTCAAGAATTAGAAGGACTTTATCGGGGGGCTGGATGGGATGTATTTAAGGTACTCTGGGATACTAATTGGGATCGCCTATTTGCTCAGGATATAACTGGGGAGTTACTTTCTAGATTAGAAGAGATAACCGATGGAGACTTTCAGCGAATGAGTACACTGTCTCCTTCTGATTTCCGACTCGAGTTATTTTCGGGTTCTGAAAAGTTAGTATCTATGGGGAATAAACTATCTGACGACGAAATAGTGAATTTACGACGCGGTGGTCATGACCCACTAAAGGTATATGCAGCCTACCATGCTGCTTTGGAGTCAGATAAACCTGCAGTAATATTAGCCCACACTGTTAAAGGCTGGGGGATTGATTCTTTTGCAGGTAGAAATACTACTCATCAGAAAAAGAAAATGAATCTTGACGATTTAATCGCCTATCGCGATCGTCTTCAAATACCAGTTTCAGATGAGAACTTACAAAAAAATCCCTTTTATTTACTAGATGATGAATCTGAGGCTTTAACCTATATTCATTCCTGTAGGAATAATCTTGGCGGATATTTGCCATCTAGAAAATCTCCTAAAATAGATTTTGAATTACCGAAAAAAGAAACTTATTCAGAGTTTGACGGAGGGACACCTAAGGGGCAAAGAGTATCTACTACCATGGCTTTTGTCCGATTATTAAGGAACTTAATGAAGTCAGAAATAGGGTCAAAAATAGTCCCAATAATTCCCGATGAAGGTCGGACCTTTGGTATGGATCCTTTATTCAGTGAATTTGGTATTTATTCTCAATCTGGACAAAAATATAAACCAGTTGATCATAAAATGATAATGAAATATAAAGAATCGAAAACGGGTCAAATTCTTGAAGAAGGAATCTCAGAAGCGAATTCTATAGCTTCTTGGATAGCGTCTGCAACATCATATTCTCATGCATTGACTCCAACAATGCCTTTCTATATATTTTATTCAATGTTTGGATTTCAACGTGTAAATGATCAAATTTGGCAAGCAGCAGATGCTAGAGCTAGAGGATTCTTAATGGGGGCTACGGCTGGTAGAACTACTCTCAATGGGGAAGGTCTTCAGCATCAAGATGGGCACTCTCTCCTCCATGCTAGTACAGTTCCTTATTGCAGATCTTGGGATCCTGCATATGCATATGAATTAGCAACAATAATTAGGCATGGAATTAATGAAATGTGGGGTGAAAACCTTGATGTTTTCCATTATATAATGCTATACAATCAAAATGAAGAACAACCTGCGAAACCAGAAGGTATTGATGAAGAGATAATTAAAGGAGCATATAAAATAATAAAATCAAAAAATAATAAAAATCCATTAGTTAGACTTTTAGGATCAGGTCCTATACTTTCTCATGTCATCGAAGCATCTGAGATTTTATCTGATTATGGCATTAATTCAGAGGTTTGGTCTGTGACTTCATATGGAGAATTAAGGAGAGAAGGTCTTGAATCCCAAAGAACTAATCGTCTTTACCCTGAGCAAGAAAAATCTTCTTATGTTTCAAAATGTTTTGGCGATGAGGTCACTACAATCGCTGTCTCAGATTATATAATTGCGGTTCCAGAAATGATTCAACGCTGGGTTGGCGGAAATTATGTAGTTCTGGGAACTGATGGTTTTGGTCGTTCAGATGATCGTTCAGAACTAAGAAGATTTTTTGAGATTGATACAGAAAGTATAGTTCTAGCGACAATTTCCGCATTAGAAAGAGAGGGACTAGTTAAGACAGGACTTACAGAAGAGATAGTTACTAAATTTAAGATATCTAGAAAAAGAATTGATAAGACTAATTAATTTTTATCACTAAATTTTATATCAATATCCATTGATTTACTGACTGAATGACATACTGGACAATCACATCCTTCGGCAATTAGCCATTTTCGGTCATCTGAGTTGAGACTTTTCGGTAGTTTTATTCTTATTTCTAATCTACTAATTCTTCGAGGATTTACTGCCATGATTTTCTCTACATCTCCGTACATACTATCAATCTGAATATTCTTTTCCCTAGCCCTAATTCCAATTATAGTCATTATACAAGTTAACATAGATGTTGCCAATAAATCAGTTGGTGAAAATGATTCTCCTCTACCTTGATTATCAATAGGGGCATCTGTAATTATTTTTTTACCTGAGGGAGTATGTGTTGCAATA
This sequence comes from uncultured Candidatus Poseidoniales archaeon, assembly GCA_963990035.1. Lineage (GTDB taxonomy): Archaea > Thermoplasmatota > Poseidoniia > Poseidoniales > Thalassarchaeaceae > MGIIb-O2. The sequence continues at coordinate 4,160 of CAXDMJ010000002.1, forward strand.
CAACGTAACCCTCCTTCATATTTCACTTCAATTCTAACCATTCAATTACCACCTAAGCTTTGTAAAACTGAAGAATTTAGAGAGAAATTATGTTCCAACGCCTCTTCTATACTCACCCAATCGGGAGTACTCCCATCAATCCAGTCATATCTATGACCAGGTATGAGCCTCCATTCTTGAGGGAGTTCTCTAAGTAAATTGCGAGCATATAGGATGCTATTCCATTGCGCTGAAGGGTCGCTACCTGGTAAGTCAACCCTGCCGCTATGAGCTGTAAAAAGAAGGTCACCAGCATGATATACGCCATGCCCATGAATAGTGACATGCCCAGGAGCATGCCCAGGAGAGTGTGTTATATCCAAACTAATCCCTCCTGCCGACCATTTCACTGTAGTATCTGCATTATTATCCCATATGTTTGTAAAATCAACTTTCTTGAAGACAACATGTGCCAGAAGTCCCGATACGCCAGCATCTTTGTGACCCCATACTTCAATTTCTGGAACAAGTTTTATCATATCTGAATATCCTTCGACATGGTCTCTGTGAGTATGGGTATAGAGTAAATGAGTAGGTCGCAAACCCTCATTTTCTAATGCTTTCACCCATCTTTTCGAATCAAAAGGGTCAACAATAGCGACTGTACCAGTAGAACGATTTATCCATGCAGTATTCATATTCATATAATTACCCATTTGTGTAACCCAAACCTCAACGCCATTTCCCTCATCACGGATATCAAACTCTCCCTCTGCAAGCATATGACATATCCAAGTGTACCTACTGCATAGCCATACCGGCTTACATTCAAAGGAGAGGTTTCATAGCGAACTCTGTAAGTCGAAGCGTGTGAATCAAGTGCTGACTCCATTCACTGAAGAAAAGGCTCTTACAGCAGTAATCCTACTTCACAGTGTATTATCATCAGTCCGAGAGTAAATAATGGAGATACTTCAATGGAATATGATATACAGCAAATAGAAGCCCATTGGCAAAAACAATGGAAAAATAATAAGATATTTTCTGTCAATATAGATCATTCAAAACCTAAATTTTACTGTCTTGAAATGTTTCCTTATCCCTCAGGTAATATGCATATGGGGCATGTTAGAAACTATTCCATTGGAGATGCAATGGCTAGATTTCAAAGATTAATGGGTAAAAATGTTCTATACCCAATGGGCTATGACTCATTTGGAATGCCTGCAGAAAATGCAGCTAAGAAAGAAGGCGGGCATCCGCATAATGTTACTGAAAGAAATATAGCAATGATTCGAACCGATCAGGAAAGAATGGGCTATTCTTATGATTGGAGTCGCACTTTTGCTACATCCACTCCCGAATATTATCGTTGGAATCAAGAAATTTTCATTCGATTCTATGAAGCTGGACTAGTTGAAAGACGTTTTGCTCCAGTAAATTGGTGTAATGATTGTGATACTGTACTTGCTAACGAACAAGTCAAGAATAATCGATGCTGGCGTTGCGGTTTAGAAGTAGTTCAGAAAGATATGGCACAATGGTTTTTACGTATGACTGAATATGCTGATGAACTACTTGATGATTTAGATAATATTGATTTTCCAGAGAATGTTAAAGCAATGCAACGTAACTGGATTGGGCGTTCCCATGGTGCTCATATTGATTTCCCTATAGTTGGAGAAGATACTGTAATTGGGGCATTTACTACTCGACCAGATACTATATTTGGAGTGACATTCCTTACTTTATCGCCAGAACATCCTCTTTGTGAGTTACTTGTTACAGGAACAGAATATGAAAAAGGTTGGAAAGATCTTCGCGATGAGTGCTCAAAAATGTCAGAGTTTGAAAGAATTAATATGCTTAAAGAAAAGAAAGGAGTCCCCTTAGGAAGAGACGCAGTTAACCCCTTGAGTGGCGAAAAGGTTCCTATATTTGCAGGTAATTTTGTAGTTGCTAGTTATGGTACTGGTGCAGTAATGGCAGTACCAGGGCATGATCAGAGAGATTATGACTTCGCTAAAAAATATGGGCTTCCAATCAAGCCTGTACTTTCTAGAACTAATGGCGCGGAAGCAATTGAAGAAAATCCAGTATTAGATTCTCTTGGATATATGACAAATTCTTCTCGGGAAGGATTTGATGGATTATTTGGAGATGATGCGAAAGATGCAGTTATCAAAATTCTTGAGTCCGAAGGAGCGGGTCATGGTACGGTTCAATATAGGTTGAAAGATTGGTTATTGAGTCGCCAGAGATTTTGGGGTACTCCAATACCAATGCTTCATTGTGAGTCCTGTGGCGTGGTTCCAGTTAAATCTCAAGATCTTCCTGTTGAGTTACCTCTAGATGTCAAATTTAGTTGGGGTGAGAGTGGCAATCCTCTTGCCTCTAGTGATAACTTCCTATCTACAAACTGTTCACAATGTGGAGGTCCTGCAAAGCGTGAAACAGATACTATGGATACATTTTATGATTCTTCCTGGTATTTCTTAAGGTATGGTGATTCTAATAATAAGAGTGAACCTTTTGATCGAGAAGCCATAGATTATTGGATGGATGGAGGTATTGATTTGTATATTGGTGGGATTGAGCATGCCGTCATGCATCTTCTTTATGCGAGATTTTTCACTAAAGCCATGAGGGATCTTGGCATGAATACAACAGGCGAACCGTTCGGACAACTAGTATGTCAAGGAATGTTAAATGCCCCGGCTCCTTTCTGTATCGAATGTAATACTGAATATCATATTGATAATTTTGATGGAGACTGTCCATCTTGTAGCAAAGTTCTAGGAACTAGGCAGGCCAAGATGAGTAAATCGCTAGGGAATACTGTAAGTCCGGGCCTTATGGTAGATAAATATGGAGCAGATACAGTTCGCCTATTCATCCTATTCGGGGCTAATCCGGAAGCAGGTATGGATTGGTCAGACAATGCGATCGTATCTAATTCTCGTCAAATGCAATCATTAATTGAGGCATTTGAATCATCTATAAGTTTTGATAATTCTCCAAAACCAATTGATAATTGGATTTTAGCTAGAATGCGTCTTAATCATTCTAAATGGAAAATAGCAATGGAAAATGTTAGTTTACGCGAAGGTGTAATGATTAGTCACTTTGATATGCTCTCTGATTGGCATTGGTATAGACGAAGAGGTGGTTCAGATGCGAATACTGCCAAGAACTTCTTCACTAACTGGATACCAATGCTAGCTCCAGCAACTCCTCATATTGCAGAAGAATTTTGGTCAAAGATAGGTGGACAAGAAATGGTAAGTGAACTATCTATCAAAGATCTGAAGATACATGAAGATGACCTTACTTATCTTGCAAAAGAAAGCTATCTTCGAAATTTGATAGATAGTTCAAGAAATATTAAAGGGCTCGCTCAGAGACATTCAGAGACTACAATATCTAGTTGCATAATACAAACAGCTCCTGATTGGAAAAATTCTTTAGCATCCGCTGCAATTTCTCTCAAATCATCCGATTTTGATTTTAAGAAGAACGGGCAAGATTATGTTAAATCTTTAGATATATTTAGTATTGATAAATTACGAGGTGAGATATTTCAATCATGGCAAGCATTGACATTAGGAAATAAGAAAAATCGCGGAAAAATATATACTTGGTCGGAAGGTGAAATTTCACTCATATGTTCTAAATTCAATGAAACAGAATTAATTAATGACAATGCTAATTTCATTGCTCAAGCACTTTCCGTTGACTCTGTAAAGTCGTATAAGGTAGGGGATGGCGATGATGTTGCAGGAAAGGCTCGAGTCTCATCTCCATTAGATCCAGGCATTGCATTTCTCTAACAAATTCTATTTCTCTCATGACTTCACACGGTGGGTTCATGTTGCAACTTCGCTTCGAAGGTCCGTTGAGCGAACAAGATGAGGGTAAAAAGCGGCAAAAGCGTCGTTCTCGTCAGCGCCGAAAAAGTGGACAAAAGAATACTTTAGAAACTAATTCCGGTGGAGACGATGAGGCTATACAGCGTGCTCTATCGAGATTTTCAGTAGATCCCCCACCGATGGGGTTCTCTCAAGATATAGATCCACCTGCTAGGATTGTAAATGTCAAATGGAAGTTAAATGCAGTTAAAAAATCAGTTCAAACTAAAGCAAGTCCTTTAGTTTGTTCACCTGGTGAATTCGGCTTTCTTCCTGAAGAAAGAGTCCAAGAAATTGCTGAAAAAATCAAAAAATTAGACATTACTCTCGAACAATCTCTTTCATTACGTAGCGCCTTAAATCAAGAAAAAAGTGTATATTCACATGGTCGTTTAATGAGTCGTGCCAATGAATTGAAGAGAAGATATGATAGTGGAGAAAGTGTTCTTTCACTTTCTACTCGATTTGATGCACCACCAGTAAATGTATTCAGAGCAATATTGACTGGACGAGGATGGTCTAAAAATAAAATTAAGGAGACTCTCAAGGCACCAAGTAAAATGAATGAAAAAGATCGTGAACAATTCCAATTAGCTGAATCCGCAGATCGTGTTAGTTCGGTGAATCAATCTGAAACTCAAAACGCAGCTGAAGTTTTTGAAGATATATTATGTGACTATTTTTCCTCTCTTAATGTTCGATTCCGCCGTCAAGAAGATTTACTCGACGAACAAAAGAAATCCGAAGGCAGAGCAATAATAACTCCTGATTTATTATTATTAGATGACGTAAGAATAAATGGGATTCCTTGTGCTTGGATTGATGCAAAACACTTCTTTGGTGCTGATTTAAGATTCCCCAAGAAAAAAACTCAGAAGCAAGTTGATAGATATGTAAATGAATATGGTCAAGGGGCTATTGTGTATAGGCATGGTTTTTGTGAAAGTTTGAAATTGAAAGGCGCAATTTTACTTGATTCCAGTCCATTAGATTTAGAACCACTAGCTACATTTCATGAGAATATCAGAGCTAATTCAGAATAATTTTCGAATTTTTGTTTTTTGAGTTATGAAACCTATCTTATTTAGTTCATAGATTAGTTCAGATAATTCAGAATATTTTTTTTCCTCTATTCTCTTAGGTACAATAACTATACTTTCTCCTAACATGCATAAAAGTGGTTTAACTTCTAATGATAATGAATTAATGATATTTTCAGCGTCTTTAAGTAATTCGAATCTACTTGAATCTGAAAGTAAACCACTTTCTTTAGCGAAATTTTCAGTTCTTTCTAATAATTCGAGCCAACGTCCTTTATTCCAATCATCTTTCATTAGTTCATTCATTTGTTTCATACCCGCTTTACTGATAGATTCTTTCCATAAAGGAGCATCAATATATGATGAAGTATGTTTTCCTGAATCTTTTTTCCAAGCTAAGATAACCTCTATATCTTCAAACCAACCATCTGATTTTCCAGGGCCTTTAGTTAGTAATTCACCGCTAAATGGTGAGCCAGGTGATATTCTCCTCTCAACACCACCTGCTGCTAAAGCTGTAACATCACCCAATCCTGTTGACATGCTTCTTTCAACTCGGTGTGAAATCGCTAAAGAACGTCTCAAACTTTCTTCATGAGGCTCCCCAATCGCCCTTTGAAATGCCATAGCCGCCGAGATAGCTCCTGCTGCAGACATTCCAAAACCTTGAGATATCGGTAATTTTAATTTTACAGCCAAATCCCAACTATAATTATTGATATCGGTTATATCTTTAGCTAATAATTTTAGAACTTTTTCATATAATTCTGAATCCCCACTTCCTTGAATAAATTCAACATTAATACCAAAACTCCCTTCAATCCCTCTTGCAATAGCCTCAACTCCATGTTCTAGACATAGTCCAACACCCAAACTTCCCTGTTGATCTAAATCTGTAGAATCATCATTAACTGTGAAAATAAGTGTGACATGCGAACCTGACTCACCACGTCCCAATAGAACGGTCATACTAATGCGTCCAATATCCAAGTGAATAAATGCTTGTCAACTAATCAGAATACTGCATCAGAATCTTGTTCAATTGCATTGAATCTTCCTGCTAATTCTTTTGCAGCCATATTAAATGCAGTTCTTGGAGTCATTGAACCATCCGTCTCAAAACTCAAAATAAATTCTCTAGGTACTTCTTCAAGAGAAATTGCATTTTTGAAACTTTTAGACTCTTCAGTTCCTTCACCTACATGATGTAGTTGTTTCTTTAATTCTTGTACTTTCTGAAAATCTTCTAACTTTCCATCAGTAAAATCTTTTGCTGTAATTCCTAATTTTAAATCCCATAACATTTTTGCTTTTGTTTTGTTATTAATTACACCAATTCGATTCGCTTCAAAAGTAACGCCACAAGCAGGAGACCATTTTGCATGATCTCTCCCTCTACCCATAATTGCTGTTGCATAGAATTCAACCATTTGTCCACGGAAAAGTTTTGTAATTGGTATTGTTTTGTATAGTTCTGGGATTTCTAAAGTAGCATCTCCAAGATAATTCAAATCTCTTGCGGTAACCATTGTCCCTTCTTCACTTCCGAATGCTTTACATGTGTAAATCATAGTACACATAGGGCAACCTCGATCTTCTTCTACAAGTTCTTTACAGTTAGGGCATTCATCTTGGAAATGAAACTCTTCATGACGAGTTGGTATTGGAATCATTGCAAGTCTTTGTGCAATCATTTCGTCAGGAAGTGGACCGTTAGTCTCCCAAATAACATCTTCTTGTTCAATAGTTCCCATTTCGAAACGAACAGTTTCTATAGCCATTTTTGGAGTATCTGAAACTAAAGACCTTCTAATTGAGTTAACAAACGCTCTGTCAGTATCAGCCAAGAGAATCTTGATTTTATCATCAGTTTCTTCAATAATTGTAACTTTAACCATATTTTACACCTCACACTCTTCGGCCACGGCGGCCACCCTTTGCTTTCGTCCCATCAGTAGGGATTGGAGTAACATCTTCAATACGTGTTATTTGAACACCTGCTCTAGTAAGAGCACGTATAGCAGAAGTTGCCCCTGGTGCATTGTGATTTCTATTTCCACCTGCTCCACGATACTTTACAATCACTTGATCAAATTCTTTCTCAGAGAGCATTTCTGCTATTCTCTCAGCAGCACGAGTAGATGCAAATTGTCCACCTGAATCGCTTCCACCCTTGGTTACCATACCTCCAGATACTTTGCAGATAGTTTCTGCTCCTGTTAAATCTGTAGCCGTGATAAGCACGTTGTTACTAGTACTGTAGATATGTAAAATCGCTTTATGTCCCATCATTTACCCCCCTTAGGAATAGTTTCTTCTATTTTTGGAGCATTTGAAGCATCTTTCTTTATTTGCTCAACGAATTCTTCAGTAGCGGCTTTTGGTCCTCCTACTTCTTCAGTAGCAGCATTAGCTCCTCCTACTTCTTCAGGTTCTTCATTCACCATAGTTAGCCTTAATTTTTCCATTTCTACTCTAAATGGATGATTTGGGTCATTGTATACTGAATTAGACGAATAACGTAACATTTCTTCTTCTTGCTTTCTAATATGATATCCGGGAACTGTCATACGTTGTTCGTCTATAGACACGTGCCCATGAACAATCATATTTCTTGCAGCCCGCATAGTTGGTGCTAGGCCTCTGTAGTAAACAACTGATTGAAGTCTTCTAGAGAGCATATGTTCAACGTTTATTTGAAGTACGTCGTCAATATTTGCCCCATCTGGAAGCAAACCTTGTCTACACAATGAATTTATCAAATCGGTTTTTTCTCTAGCAAAATGCCCTTCAGTAGTATCAACTCTTCCGATTAGCTTCATTGCTTGATTTCGATGTCTTCGTAGAGATGATTTCTCTCTCCATATTTCTTTCATTCCACCGACTTTCTTCAATCCATATTTTTCTTTAAGAGCATGCTCTTCATCGATACGAGCTTGTTTCCATGGATGAGTTGGCGTTTGTGTTTTTGACCTTGCAAATTTAGGATCTCCCATAATTACACCTCACTTCTTCCTCTGCACACCAAGTGCAGTACCGCTTCTTCCATTACTTCGTAATCTCTGTCCACGGACTTTATGTCCACTTCTATGTCTTAGGCCACGATATGTTTTCATACCTGCTAAACGTGAAATATCGTCATCTCGAGTCATCCTAACATCCATTGCTACAAGATGTGCATCTTCGTTTGATTCCAAGTCTCTTTGTCTGTTAACTAACCACCATGGCACGTTAGTTGCATATCCGTCAATTGTAGTTCTAAGTCTATCTTGCTCAGACTCGTCAAGATGACCTCCAAGTTTTGTTCCATCTACCTCTGCTAATCTACAGAGTTGTTGTGATGTACGCACTCCTATGCCTTTAACCGACGCCAAACCAATAGCAATTGGTTTCAATCCGTCTATGTCGCTGTCAGCCATTCTGATAATATAGGAGAAGTCATCTCCAATCTCTTGTTTTTCTTTACTCATTGTACGGTTCCCCCGTGTTCACTGTTTCCAGTGGCCTTTACGGCAACCTCGCGACTTACCAGCCCTATTTCAACCCACCCGCTAATATTTGGGAGGTAATTTATCCTTAATCTTGTCATTCCTTACAAATAACATATAATTTATGGCTACCAGTGCCGCGTTCCAAATCTAAATCAATCATGAAAGATTTTGAACCCTCTACGTCACGAAGTGCTTTATCCAATCTACGTTGTAGAGTTGGATGAATTTCAGGATCTAAAGTACACCTGAGGGTTATTTTTCCAATCTCGATTCTTGCTGCAGCACTAGCAACCTGTTCAATTGAATGTAATTCTGGAGGAGTTAGTCTATGTTGTACAACTTCTCCAGTACTGACTACAAATCCATTCACTTCTTCATGATTGTTTAGAGGCTCTGTATGAATTAACAGTGGTCTTCTCCCCTCTATTCTTAACCATGAATGCCCGCTATCTTGTTTCAACGCTTTAGTTAACCATTCTTCTTGCAAACCACTCTGGATTAAAGCAGGATCAATTATAGAGATAAAAGCTCCAAAAGGTGGAGGTTTATTCAGGCTCTGAACCTGTGAAGTCATTTTTTCTCCTTCAATTTTTCCTAGAACATTCTTTTTTCCCATTCTGATGCAACGCCTAGATTCCTTTGAAGAAATAGACCCTATCCAAAGAGATAATCGATCTACTCTTCCACCCCCCTGGCTTAGCCATTCCCAAGTTTTTGGAACACCTGGGAATATAGTTTCAACAGTTGCTTCAACCATTTCTTGTTGTTCATCCCCGAGACGTGGAGACAAATCAAGTAACACAGCAGGCCCCCTAGGTCCATTTTGCAAATATTCATTCCACGAGTTAAGGACTGATGTTAATGATGGTTGCATTTCATCGATATGATGATTTTGTGCATCTTTGGGCCTTGCAGGATCTAAATGTAACATTGCAATGGGTGGATGCGCTCTCGTTCCAGAATCTCTAAGGCTATTCCAATAACTAGTAATTGCTCCTTCGGCATCACTTCCATCTCCAATTATTACTCGATCTAACGTTCTTTGAATCTCTTCACCATCCGATGTGATATGCATATTTGCTGCACATAGAACTGCTATATTTCCATCTAATTCAACTCCCAAAGCAGGTCTTTTTAATTCAGTTGCTAAAGCTATCAATTGCGCACCTGAACCAGCCGCAGCATCAAGGATAACTCCGGCGGGCAAATCAAAATTTTCGATTTCTTTCGCTCTCATTACCGAAATTGACCATGGTGTAGACAACCTCCTCATCTCTTCAGTCATATGTAAAGCAGGCTCTCCTTTACGAGCTGATTTTGCTTCATTCCGATTACTCGCTTCTTCAACGATTTTTTCCGAAGGTATCAATGCAATATGTTTTTTATCATTAGACAAATGTTCATCCCCTATTTTATTATATCAAAGCTCTATCAATCTTAACTTCAAATCGCAACCATGTATCTTTCAATTGATGATCTTCACTATTCCCATATGCAATTGGTGGAGGTAATAATACTGTATGTGTGGTCCCTGTATCTTCTAACCATCCTCTATCTTCAGAAATATCTAAACCAATAACTGCCCAACCAAATCCTTTGATATATCTTGAATCATCCCCTCCAGTTACTGGTAAATCCCCCTCATCTAATTGTTCTCCAGTATCTGCATCCCATAGGATGTAATGAACTTCAATATTATTACCATCTGTAATGTGAACAGTCCTCTCATCCGGGCCTTTGAATACATGAACATCGAGATTAACCATTGAAATTGGATTAAATTCAACATGTGTTGCTGTGATTGTAAAATCCTTTTCAGTAATATCTTCAGTCAAAGATATTTCAATAATCTCTGTACTATTTCCTTCCAAGCCATTTAACAGTAGATTTGAACTTCCTTCATTAGTGAATTCAACACCCCCTCCAACGATTTCTAGGATTAAGTCAATGGTTATATTTCCTCTATTATAAACAACAAAACTTGCTCTATCTCCATTACCTTGATGTTCCCAATCACACCTTAATTCACCAGGATACAGAAAGTTATCATCTTGATCTGCTAAGGATTCTGGCCAATCCCAGTCGCCTAATCTTGAATCACAGGTGTCGAATAACAGATCTGTTTCCCATGTCCATCTCCCATCTTCCTTTAATTCTGCTTCAGTAGCCCCGTTATCCGGAAATAAGTCTTTCAATTCATCTTGGAAAGATAAAGCAGCAATTGCTAGCCATATTGATGAAAATATAATTAATAGAACAGTAGCAAATGATAGTATCACCATAGTTCGGGGAACCGTCATTTCATTCAATCCGATAGGTATGGGGGGATGTTCAATTTCCTCCGATGTATCGGCTATCCAAGACCTCGTCACAGCACTTTGTCGGGCCCGCACATCATCAAGGTTAGCATATCACGTTAGTAAAGGAAGGTTCGATAAAAATTGATAAAATAAGCCTCAGTGCCCCGTTTTTAAGAAGATATTTCAATCTTTTACAATTTCATCTTCATTTGAAAGACCCAGCCAAGCAACTAGTCCTAATTCCGTTGCTAAAACAATTAATGAAATTAGTAATATCGTTGGTTCAAGTATTTGTGAACCTAGTAATAATAGCGATGCAACTATAGCAATTATAAGATCGAATAACCCCCAGATTCTCAACACTCTTCTAAGCTGTAGAATTCCAATAACCCAGATAGTTGTTGATAAACTTATTAGAATAATTGGAAGATAAATAGTACTAAACACACCTGTCCATAATAGACCAGAGTAGATTAGTAGGTGTGAATTTGTTGCTAACGTCATAGTCCATATTTCTTTTTTGAAATATACAGTTAATGCACATAATAATAGCGTCGTAATCCCAATTATTAGAGTAATTTCATCAATAGTTCCCTTTAATTGTTGAATCCAGTTAGATAAAGAAATTATTACAAATATTACTGCAGGTATCAATAATCCAAATTCTACAGTTTGTTGATTTTTGATTGTATGGTAAATCACCAGTAGCAATGCCAACATTCCTGCCGGACCTGTGGAAATGAATACTATTGCCCACGCTCTCAATGAATTATTTGTTGTAGGCTCTCTTCCTGTCGAAATTCTTTTCATTTCGACCCATGCCATAGTAATTATCAATAATATAAGTAATACCTCTAAAATATTCCAAGGCATAATCCACTCTAGAAGATCACCTTTGATTGGATTTACAGTAAATGGTGCAGGTAATGATTCATACAGAATAGTCCCTATCAATCGGCCGAGAAATATTGGCATTATGAACCAATCAATTGCAATTTGTACCCTGTCTATGAGATTTTTCTGATTCATTAATGAAATAATACATAAAAATAGTACAAGTAAAGTCATTATTGCCATATCAAATAGTTCAATATTACTACTTGCAGCTGCTAAATGGCCTGAGACTTGTATCAATACAACTCCGCTAATTGATATAGCAATTGGCATCTCAATTCCTAGAAAATGAGGTAATTCCAACTCAAGACCTTTTGTACGTTCTCGAGCTACAATCGCTAATATAGCGACGAAAATTCCAGTAGTTAGAAGAACTAAGTGATTTGTCCCAAAGATAAAACTAATTATTGTTGATGCACCAATGACTAATCCTAGTACTAGTAATATTATGACTGGTCTATGAGTTGCATCAGTAAGATATAATTCTTCAATATCTTCAGTATATTCAGTCTCTCTTTTATTTTTTCTTTTATTTTTCAATTCAACAATCTTTGGATTGAATTTTTTCACACCCCCAATCGATGTATAACTATCTTCAATATTTTGATTTTTTGCTAATTCCTTCAAAGAATTTCTTTTGGCAATACTCTTTATTTCTCTTCTTACTTCTCCATTAGCTACAAGCCAAATAGTACTAATTGCGAAAATAGTTATTGCAATTAAAATTTCATAAAATTCCCCTTTATTGTATACTAATGCAATATTTATCACCAATAACCATAAAGATGCAAGTGCTGGATTCAAGAGTTTCTCCATTTCTTTTGCCTTTGAAAGATATACTAATATTAATGCACCAGTACAAAATAATGATACTTTGGTAATTCCAAAACTTGGAATAATATTTGTATCAATTAACTCATTTGGATTTCTTGAAACTAAACTAATTAACATAGGTATTGCCATTAGAGACATTCCGACCGAATACATTGATTCATCAGATCCATCATTTCTAAGGAGTAGGGTAATAGCAACAATACAATATATTAACATTAGAACTTCTTCGAGTCCATATTGCCATTGTATTATTGTGTATCCTAAAGCAAGAGTTGCTAACATAATAGAAGATTTTCCAATTCTTTTCCTTACTAGTTCCGAAATCAAATGCAGGGCTGTGATTATGGCAAATATTCCTAAGAGTGTTAAAGCAGTAAATCCTCCAAATTTAGCCATGAAAATAATTGTAATGATTGGTAACCATAATCCAATACTCCAAAGTTGCAAGGCTCCTGAATCTCTAATAGATGCAGAAATTTCAGTTAATCCTAAGAATTTCGAGGCAAGATTCACTCCATTTTTGCCTAATTTGATATTTACTATTGCCATTAGTAACGAAGCAATTGCTAAGTATCCAAAAAGAGGGGTTGGCTCAATTTGTATTATTGCACCAGGATCAACTCCTCCATTTGAAACAACAAGAGTTCTAATTGTTTCTTCAACTAATTCTTCAATTATCAGCCATAACCATGGTAAGATGACTGTAATACCAGCCAAGGAAGGTGAGTTTCTTTTTACTGCTAAGAAAGCAGTTCCTATATGGACTAAAGATAATAATGAGAGAAGTAATAATCCTCCATCGCCATTAGCGCCAGAATTTACTATTTTTTCCGAAGCATCAGCTGGTATCATAATAACAAGTAATATTAAAATGACAACCGATCCAGTCCAAAGCACTCTATCTGTAACAGAATTTTGATCTCTCAGCATTACAAAACTAGTAATTAATACTCCACTTGTAGCAAAAAACTCATAAGAATCAAATGGGAGAATACTTGTAGATTCAAAAACTATTAGGGAAATTGAAAGAATCACTCCAGAAATCAGTAAAGGTATGGCTACTCTTCTTGTTTCGACTCCTCTCACTACCAAGTAAGAGCCACCAAATGAAGATGCTAATATTGAAATTAAACCAATAGCGTATCCTAAATCTTGTCGATTTGCACCTACAGCCATTAACGCACCAATCATTCCTAAAGATATCGAAACCCCCCATAATCCTGGTTCCCCTAAACCTAATATTTTGAATGCTTTTGAAAACCAGTTTTCATCTTTAGCAAACTTTGCCGCCATACTCGCATTTATTCCAGTCACAATCATAATTAATATGAATAAAAGTAAGGGTGTTTCTAATTGAAGAATAGTCAATGAACCAATACTAAATCCATTGGTCAATGCATGCATTCCTACCCAAAGATTTGTTGAAGCGATACCAAGTGCTGCAAGGTTTCCAGATTTTCGATGTATTGCTAATCCATGAACTAAAATTGTTGCCATCAGAATCATTACAGCGATACCAATTTCACCATATCCATAACCAGCAGCCGAACCGATTAGTAATAGAATAAGAGTTGATTGCGCTGCAATTGCATCATGTTTATGCCTATAGGAGAGGTAAACATTCAATCCAACAAGTGCTAGTAAAAGTATGCCTAGAATTTCAAAGGAAATCACTTCCCATCTTTGTAATTCTATAGCCAATCCATAAAGAATTTTCATTGAAATTATAATCCAAGTAATTCCGAGTAAATTCAAATTATTTTTAGAGACCCATAGTTCCCCTAAAGTTAATCCAAATAATGCTAAACATACTAGTAAAATAGTTGCATATAGTGGACTAAGTGCAATTCCAGATATGATGCTTATACCTGAAAATACCAGAATCATTGAAGCCATTAATATCCAATTAACTTTCTTCTCACCTTCTTTAGCAAGATCAGTTATGATATCAATTTCTGGAGGATTACTCACTGTCCCATCTTCTTGAATAAAACCTGGTGAATTTTTATCAATTTTAGCGAATGGATCAAATATATCTCCTAATGCTTCATCAACTTCTTTTTCCTCAAGAATAATTTTTTCTTCTACTTCATCTTGAATTAAAATATCTTCTAATTCGATAGAATCACTTATTTTAAATGCCCTTTTTCGAATGAGTTCATCATCCGAGTTGTCGGTATCCACGATACCTCTGGCGGGTGTTTATGACATAATTACATCGCTACTTCAAAAAAAATATTATGTTCTCTATTTGCAATATCTATCCGTAATCATTGAAAGGTGGTTGACTTTGTCGAAGTACATGGAGACGACGTCGAGGGGCACCACCTCTTCCGAATTTGCAACATCTTTAGCGACTCATGGACTTAACCCAAGTGGCGCAGTGCACTGGAATTTAGGTTGGCAAGAGTTACATCGTATGTCAGTCGAACGTGGCGAAGCATCTCTCACAACTCACGGAGTATTGTTAGCAACGACTGGAGAAAGAACAGGTCGTTCCCCTAATGACAGATTCATAGTAAAAGAATCTGGTTTAGCAGATGATGTATGGTGGGGCGAAGTGAATAAATCAACCTCTCCTGAAGTATTTGATAAATTACTTGCTAAGGTTCAGAATCATCTCGATAGTAGAGATGTACTATTCGTTAAAGATGCTCATTGTGGTGCTGATCAAAAATATTCTATGCCAGTTCGTTTAATCACAGAAAAAGCGTGGCATGCTTCTTTTTTCCATAATATGTTTGTACGAAGTAAACCTAATGAATTAGTAGATCATATTCCAGAATATACTATTCTTCATGCCCCAGAACTTTTAGCAGATCCACGAGAAGATGGGATAAATTCGGGTGTGTTTGTAATTTTAGCTCTTGATAGAGGTCTTGTCATTATCGGAGGCACTCAATATGCTGGTGAAATTAAGAAGGCTATATTTACTATAATGAATCATATTTTACCTGCTCAAGGGTTACTTCCAATGCATTGTTCAGCAAATACTGATTATAGTAATTCTGCTTTATTCTTTGGTCTTTCAGGTACTGGAAAAACAACTCTTTCTGCAGACCCTGGTCGTGCATTAATTGGAGATGATGAACATGGTTGGTCTAATGATGGTATATTCAATTTTGAAGGAGGTTGTTATGCTAAATTAATAGGACTCTCTGAAGATGATGAGCCAGCTATATTCGCCACAACTAGAATGCCAGGTTCAGTTTTAGAAAATGTAATCTTAGATGCTAATGGAGTACCTAATTTTGAGGATGGAACTCTGACTCAAAATACTCGTGGCTCCTATCCTATTGAATCAATTGAGAATCGAACACCAGATTCTATGGCTGGACATCCGAAAGACATTGTTTTCCTCACTTGTGATGCCTTTGGTGTACTACCTCCCCTTTCTCGACTAACTCCTGAACAAGCAGCATATCATTTCATATCTGGATATACCGCTAAAGTCGCAGGCACTGAAATAGGTATAACAGAGCCTCAAGCAACATTTTCCACTTGCTTTGGAGCACCATTCATGCCAAGACACCCTAGTGTTTATGCTGATTTACTTTCAAATAAAATTCGAGATCATAGTGCTAATTGTTGGTTAATTAATACTGGATGGGTAGCAGGAGGATATGGGGAATCTAGTCGAATCAGAATTAAATGGACTCGAGCGCTTCTTAATGCAGCATTAGATGGTTCTCTTGATGATGTGATATTTGTAGAAGATGAGAGATTTGGATTCCATATCCCAACATCTTGCGAAGGTGTACCGGATGAGATTCTTCAACCAAGAGATACTTGGTCGGATAAGACAAGATTTGATAATGTAGCAAATTTATTAGCCCAAATGTTCATTGAGAATTTCGAACAATACTCTGAAGGTTGTAGTCCAGATGTTCTATCTGCATCGCCTAAAGTTTTAGATTAGAAATAATAAATTATTTACAATTTTTGTGTAGAGTGCCTTTGTGCATCAACAGCGCATATTG
This sequence comes from uncultured Candidatus Poseidoniales archaeon, assembly GCA_963990035.1. Taxonomy (GTDB): domain Archaea; phylum Thermoplasmatota; class Poseidoniia; order Poseidoniales; family Thalassarchaeaceae; genus MGIIb-O2. The sequence goes on from CAXDMJ010000002.1 coordinate 20,586, forward strand.
CAGCCATATGAACAACTTCTCTGACACTATCATCTCTCTGAAGTACGTGGGCAGGTTTTGCTAATCCTTCTAATATTGGGCCAGTCATTTCAGCTCCAGCGATTCTTTGAAGTAATTTGTAGGCAATATTTGCAGATGCTAGATTCGGACAAATTAGAACATTAGCAGCTCCCTCAAATTCCATGAATGGATAATTCCCCTGTATTTCTTCTATTAAAGCCGTATCTGCTTGCATTGGACCATCAATTATAATCCCTGGATCTAACTCTCTAGCTATTCGAACAGCTTCTTCGATACGATCGGTTCTCATTTCACCACTTGTCCCGAAATTTGAAAATGAAAGCATTGCAACCTTTGGCTTCACTCCAAATCTTCTAGCCACTTTAGCGGTTTGAACTGCAATTTCAGCGAGTGTTCTTGAATCTGGATAGATATTTATTGTAGCATCTCCAATAAACATTAACTGGCCATTAACTGTCATCATATACATCCCAACAATTCGATGAGTATCTATTGCTGGCCCTATTGTTTGTAAGCATGGTTTAACAATATCTGGATAATTATGTGAAATTCCTCCTAGATATCCATCTGCATCCTCCATATGAACCATCATAGGACCGAAATATGTGGTTGTTTTCAGTAATCTTACGGCATCTTCCATTGTCAGCCCCTTTCTTCCTCTTAGTTTATGAAATTCTTTCGCATAAGTTCCTCTTCTACGAGGATCATATCTTACATCTATTGTTTCACATTCAAATTCAAGACCTAATTCCTCTTTTACAGCATTAATTCTTCTTGTATGTCCAAGTAAAATAGGTTCACAAATATTCTCTGAAATGCATTGTGCAGCGGCTTTTATTATAGTGGGATGCTCTCCTTCTGCAAAAACAATTCTTTTTTTGTCTCTGCGTGCTCTGTTAATCACTCTCCGCATTATAGATCTTGTAAGTCCTAGTCTTGCCTCTAGTTCTTCTCGATATTTTTCTATATCAAACTGATCTGGTGTAAATTTTGCAATTCCTTCATCGACAGCTGCCTGAGCGACAGCACTTGCCTCCCAGATCAGCACTCTAGCATCGAATGGTTTGGGTATGATATATTCTGAACCAAATTGAATTTGTTCTCCATCATAAGCTGCAGCAACATCATCAGGCACCGGCTCTTTCGCTAATGCTGCTATTGCTTTTGTCGCTGCCATTTTCATATTTTCAGTAATTTCAGTTGCTCTAACATCTAAAGCACCACGAAATATATATGGGAATCCTAATACATTATTGATTTGATTAGGATAATCCGATCTTCCAGTAGCAACAATAGCATCTTCTCTTACTTTGTAAACATCATCTGGTAATATCTCTGGATCAGGATTTGCTAGAGCAAAAATCAATGGTCTTACTGCCATTGAAGCAACCATTTCTTTACTGACAATTCCTCCTTTAGAAAGGCCTAGGAATACATCAGCATCAATCATTGCATCTTTTATTCCGCCCTCTTCAACATTTCTTGCAAACTCATCTTTATACTTATTCAGCTCACCATTCTTAGAACGTTTATCTGTCAAAATTCCTTTTGAATCAATCATCAATAAATTTTCTATTTTTACTCCTAAACGAATATAATGTCGAGCACAAGAAATTGCGGATGCACCTGCGCCAGAAACTACAACTTTCACCTCTGATATTTCCTTTTTGACTACTTCTAAACCATTCAATAATGCAGCCCCGGAAATTATCGCAGTTCCATGTTGATCATCATGCATAACTGGAATATCCAATTCTTCGATTAATCTTCTCTCAATTTCAAAACATTCTGGAGCCTTTATATCTTCTAAATTTATACCTCCAAATGTTGGTGAAATTGCCTTTACTGCTTCAACAAATTCGTCGACATCAGTGCGGTCAATCTCAATATCAAAAACATCTATATCGGCAAATGCTTTGAATAATAAACCCTTACCTTCCATAACAGGTTTACCTGCCAGTGCTCCAATATTTCCAAGCCCTAGTACTGCGGTTCCATTACTTATTACAGCGACTAAATTTCCTTTAGATGTATATTCAAATGCTGCATCAGGATTTTTCTCAATTTCTTTACAGGGATAGGCAACACCTGGAGAATAAGCCAGAGATAAATCTCTCTGTGTACCATGAGGCTTAGTTGGCACTACTGTAATCTTTCCAGCAGGTTTGGACGAGTGATAATCCAATGCGTCTTTTCGAAGTTGCTTATCTGTCAGGATTACATCCCCTTTATTTATCCGGCAGACCACTCACCTATGATGCTATCCGATATCTAAGATTTGTATTATCAGCCTTCTGTACGTTCCTTTTTCAAAAAGATAGGGATTGAGTATCACCTATGGTGTCTGGAGCATTAAAGGCACATTTAACACACGCTTTGATAATGTATAAAACGACCCGACTTAATAATGCGCTCTACATATCATAGGATATCTGGCTCGCAAAAGCAAACAGCACTTCTGCTAGTAGCATTGATGATATTGCTACCTTGGTCCGCATATTCATCTTCAGATCTGGATAATGAGGTTGATTCAAGATATGCCGTACCCGGTGCTTGGGGTGCTAGTGGAAGTAATGATACAGGTTGGATTGACTTTTCGGCAACAGGGGCAAATCCTTCGAATGGGACCTATGCTTATGGAGACTTATTCTTTGATTTCGCACCAGGTGCAGTGATTGACAATATGACTTTTGAGGTCAAGGTAAATGGTTCAATTGGAGAATGGGTTTATGAGCCCCAAATCACTTTACTAGATTCTCAAACTCCAATACTTGATTGGACTGATTTAGGAGGTTTTGGTATACAAAATTCATTTGTTGAAAATCAACCAGATGTCAATTCAGTTGGTGTACTAGATACATCGTTGCAGCCTAATTCAGTTAGTGATACTAGTTGGCAATTACCCACTGATATTTCAATAACTGATATAGTGATGGAAGCTCTTCGACCAGCAGATCCTAAAGTTTCTTTTTCCTTATTAGATGTCGAAATATATGACAGTGCCGTCAACCCTATCGATGGAAGATTATACATTTTATTAGGCGATGACTTATTACATCTAGATGATCAAACATCTACTCGAATAATCGATGTTGAAGAAGGCATCCAAGGACGTAGTCTTGCAATAGATGAAACGGGTAACCGATTGATGATAGGGACTTCTAATGGCACCATATTACAACGTAGCCTTTCTGATTCTTCGTCAATGGAATCTATTAATTTAGCCTTTAACGACACAATTTCTCCAATAACTGCTGTAACAGTTGATGATTATGGGACAATTTGGGCCGTTGCTGGCTGTAATATTTTCTACACTGATGATGGTAGCTGGTCATCTTACTATTATTGTCCGGGTGGAGCAATAAAAACCGCTACAGATGTATTAGCGTATGGAGATAATTTGTATGTATCTACGTATCAAGGATTACATTTCTTAGGCTACTCAACCTCTATGCAAGGACTAGTTTCAGTTGATAGTAATACAATTTGGAATACTGAAAATTTCCTTTCCTCAAATCAGATAAACGACCTACAAATTTTAGGAAATACTCTTTTGATAGCAACAGAAAATGGCGGTATTAATCGTCGTAATCTGGTAGCGAATTCATGGATGGCAACTTGGTCTACAAGTAACTGGCTATCATCAAATCAAGTGGTAGGTTTAGGTGTTACAGAAGGCTGGCTATATATTTTAGCAGGAAATACTGTCCATTCTTATAATACTAATTCGTTAATATTTAGTTCTCAAAGACAATTAAGTGTTTTTGGTCTCCAACAGAACGGTAATCAAATAATTTCCTGGCCTGACCTTGGTAAAGCTAGAAGTCCTGAATCAGGTCTAGTGCTCTTAGGAGATGGTTCAGGGGTCCTAGGGCGTTTAATTGGGGAGATAGTTGACGGTTCAGAAACATTGGTTAGTAGTCCATCTGTAACTAATATGAATCAAGTATTTTTTGTAGATGATGGAGAGTCTGGTGAAGTTTGGGTATCTGGTGGTACTGTAATAGATAGGTTTGATGAAGCGACTCAATCATGGCTTATTCCAATAGATATTTCAGATTATGTTAGTAATCCAGTAGAAATTACTTCCTTTGTCCAAGATTCAGATGGATGGATATGGGTAGGAACTATTAATTCTGGAATCTTAAAATTAGATAATACTGATGCTTCATACATAGGTACAGTACAAGGCCTTGCTTCTTCAGAGATTCAATCCTTAGCTCATGATCAATATACTGAAATTCTAGTAGTTGCCCATTATGAAGATGGCTTATCTTTCGTGAATACCTCTACTATGATATTATCTGATGTAATTACTGAACAAGATGGCTTAGATTCTGATTTCATAAATGATGTAGTAACAAGATTTAGTATTGCTTATGTAGCCACACCAGATAACGGAGTAATGAGAATTGATTTGCAAGAATTATCCATTTTATCCTCTTGGAAATCTCTTGGTGCGGATAATTTAGAGGCTGCCCCAATAGCAGTTGATGGAGATATAATCTACTTTGGTCTGACCGGATTTGGAATTTTATTAATTGATAGATACTCTGGTGATATAATAGATATATGGGATGCAGAGGGAAATAGTGGTTTACCGGATAATGATGTACTCGCACTTCATCTAGACTACTTTGGCGGCCTAATAGTCGGTATGGAAGTTCCTAATTCAGGAGGTACTTCAAATCAAGCAATGGCTAGATGGGATGGTTCCAGTTGGGAATATTTTGAAACTGATGTCCCTGGTGGCAATAATGATCCGTTCAAAATTAATGATATCAAGAGCGATAATTCTGGAGTAGTTGCGGCTACCAATCGTGGAGTTTGTACTTGGACTGGTTGGACATTAATTCAAGGAAATATTTACGAGTGGGATGAATGTATTTCTCCAATGAATAACTCAGCACGATTCAGCGAGACTTTTGCTGTAGAACTAGTGTCAGGAAGTAGCCCTCTTGCTAGCGGTTCTTCTACGACAAAGATTCTGGCAGGTCATGATGATGGAGCATCGTTGATAGAGCGAGGTCAGGGAATGAATGTAATTCAAAGATGGACTGCAGGAGATGATACACAAAGAGCCAGAATAGTCAAAGTTCAGGATATATTGTATATTGGTTTTGAGAATACAGGTATAGGAAGATACAATCTTACTAGTCAACAGTGGCTTCAAACATGGGATGGAGATCAAGGATTTATTGATGATGATGATGTAACTGTTCTTATTCCTGGTCACATTGAAGGTACAATTTGGGCAGGTGGTGACTTTGGATTAACGCTTATTGATGTAGTTAATAATACTGTGTTAATCGATTGGAATCGAGGTTCTAATTCAGGAGGCCCAACCCTATCAAATTCAGCTCCAGCGGATGTTGTTATTATTGGTGATATACTGCATTATTCTACTCAAAGATCAAATTCTTGGTTCCAATCTAATGATCAAATTTATAGGATAAATTTATCCTCTAATTCTAGCGAATCTACAATTGATGCAGGCCAAGAATTAGGTTGGAATGGTAAAATACATAGCATTGGGCAAGTCTCTGAAGAGCTTTGGGTAGGAATAAGGCCTGGTCAATATTGGAATGATGGCGATGGTACAATTGCTCGTTGGAATACGACTAATGAAACATGGGAAGATCCCCTAACTACACTCGGCAGTGTCGAGAGAGTAAATGCTCAGTACCTAGGAGATTGTTTTCCAATAAATGTCTCATCTTGTGAGTTATGGGTTGCATATGGCGACAATGTAATGCGACGTTTTTCTGCACAAACAATGACTTTACTTGATGAATGGACAGATATTGGTGGGCCAATTAGAGGTATGGTCGAATATCAAGGAGAATATCTCTTTGCAAGTATGGAGGGGATTCTTCGATGGAATCCTAATAATGAGACATGGCTTGATTCATGGGTTGTTAATGACGGACTTCCTTCCGATGCAAATGATGAATTATACACAATGACTACTGTTGGTGATGATCTTTGGGCAGGAAGTTACAGCGGTGGAGGCGGATTTAATACAAATTCAGAAATTATACGTAAAAATGGTACATCTGGTAATTGGACCACTTGGGAATCTGGAAGTGCCGGTATCCCTGATGGCTATATTGCAGACATTGAGGTTTGTGATGACATAGTACACATAGCCGTTGGTGCAGTTAATTTTTGGGGGAATCAAGGTGGCATAGCTCGCTATGACTTAGCAGATCATGATTCAGATGGAACAACTGACGAATGGATAACTTCTGTATTAACTTCTAATGGCTTAGCAGATAATGATGTTAGAGCTCTAGCTTGTGATGATGCGAATCGAATAATATATGCAGGATTCGATGAAGAAGGAGTAGGTATTGCTAGATATGACTACAACGCAGGTCTATTCTTAGACACACTTACGAATGCTGCTGATGGTATTTCTGAGGATCGAATATTCCCTGGAGGTATGTTGCATGATGGTGACGTACTTCTTACTGCTCATCAATATGATAATGATGGTGGAATTTCTCGGATAGTAACTTCCGGAACTTCTACTATTAATGGCCAAATTTTAAGTCCAGGGATGGATGCATGTTCGATTGTTCGAGCTCCTTCAAGTACTAGTCCAGTATATGCAATAGGTCGTTCTGGACAAACATCTGGAGTAAATAGAGTAGATAGATTAGACTCTACTGGATTAATCGAGAGTGGATATGACGAATTAGTAGGAATTACTAGTGGGCAAATTCAAAATATTATTTCTAATGAAACTAATGTTTGGGTGACTTCTAGTCAAAATCGCAACTCATATTATGCATCTTCTGTTCTACAAGGAGAACTAACTAACGGAACTGTTAGATGGGAATTTGGATATGATTTTGCAGGTGATATAATTAATGATATTTCTCTTGACGGAGATAAGTTATGGGTAACTACAGCAGGAAGCGGACTTTGGAAGATTGATACTATACAGCGTACAAAATCTCCAATGTCATCCGCTCTTCATTCACAAATGGATGGGATGTATTTTGATGATGACGGCACAATGTATGTTGGATTAATGGGGGAGTCAGGAACTGCTGCAGGGTACCAATCCTTTGATACTAATACCGAGAATTGGGGACCAGGCAGTTTGATAGCGGGATTACCAAATAATATTGTAAGAGATTTCTTAGAACTTGATTCTCATCTTTTAATTGCTACTCATGGTGGAATTGGATCGTATAATCTTTCAACTTTGAGTTTCGATAACCCAATAACATCTTACAATGGACTTCCATCTCCAATCATTGACCACTTAATGATTCTAGATAACCCTATACAAGGTAATGGCACTATATTAGCAGGTGGTTTGGCAGGATTAACAATTCTTGAAGATGAAACTTTCACAGTGCTGAATACATTAGATTTTTCTGATGGTTTGATTGGCGATAGAGTTTCAGGACTTTTCTTCGCTGATTCAGTAACTAGGCAGGTACTAGTCGGTAACTCTACAATAGTTCAATATCATAATGCCTCAGTATTCATTTCTCATAATGGTCAAGGTGTAACACGTCCAGGAGTTGCAGCATGGGATATTGATTCTGATATGCAGAATGGAACTTACTTTATCGATTCGATTCCAAGTAATAATGTTCTGGCTATAGCTGCTGATAGTTGGGGTGTCCATATTGCCACTGATATTTCGCCACTTGTCCACTGGAATGGTACTATGATGCAGATGGAAACGGGGACAAGTCCCTTCAACCTGTTGTCATGGCCACCATCTCAAATGGTTTCAGATGGTAATTATTTGGCTCTAATTAGTCCAGCGGGTATAGATTTACTAGAAGCTTCTAAAACTCATTCAGTCGTTAAATCCGAAATAATATCCGGATCTTCTAATGCATTTATTGATTCTAATTCTCTATATGTTGTGGGTAACGATGGTTTACACCATTACAGTCCGATCGTAAGTTTGAATGAGCAACCTCGTGAATATCAGAGGCGAGCCGAGCCTTTGTTTGCTATATTTGGAGGGGAGCAGTGGGATTTAACCGAAACAACTCATCCGGGGATGTCATCAATATTGATAGACTCTACTGATCCATTATTAATTCCTAATAGTCCATTGTCTTTACCTGGAGTTTTACCCATGTATAATGGAGCCATGACAATTTCTAGTCCAGTTAATGGCGCATCAGTATGGGCTCAGTCTGTTTCATTAAATTATACTGGTTCATGGGATTTAGCAGGGCGAAACCCTGCGATTGAAGCAGGATTCCAAACAGCAATTTCTAATGTCGGACCAGGTTCTAATTCAGTTGTATTGAATGTTCAAATGCAGTCACCTCAGAATGGTACGATTAGTGTAAGAATGACTTATGATTGGGAGAGAATAGAAGTTCCAACAATATTGCAGTCTCTCTCAAATAGAGATAATGATGGCGGAGGTGTTCTTGAATCATCTTGGTTACCTTCTGAAGATGCTGCATGGTATGCTTACAGACTATATGTCTGGGATTCAACAAATATGCTAGATTGGGAACCCAGTGAAAATGATTTAGATAATTTCGCAGGTTACATAAATGTTCCATTCTGGTCGCAGACAAGTGCTACAATCACCGAAGCCGATCATGATGGTACGATGTCCTCATTAATTGATGGGAATCAATATCGAGCAGCAATAGTCACAGAATATCCCGATGGGTCCCTTGGTCAACCTATGACTTGGCCATTTAACGTAACGCCTATTGATGAAGTCCCATCTTCTCCAGATTGGTTACTTGCTAACCCTATTTCAGGCGGAACTGCAGGGACAATTTATGCTGAATGGTCTGCTTGCACTGAAATGGATGCTGATAAAACTAGAATTTGGGCAGTAGAACAAGAAATTACAAATACTCTTGCATTAACAGATCATTTTGATATTTCTTCAATATCAGGCAACAATACAGTCCTCCAATTAAGTCCTGGTGGTACTTATTGGTTTGCAGCAGTTTGTGTTGACGAAGGCGGACAATTCGATCCAATGAATGCAACAATAATCGGTCCTATCGTTGCTGCTGGAGGGCTTGATGATGGCATCCCTCCTACTAAGATAGAAGGTACTACTGCAACTGATGTTTTAGGTGATGATGGTAGTCAAATACAAGTGAATTGGATTCCTAATTCAGAAACAGATTGTGCATACTATACCATTTATGCATTACCTGCTACTAGCTGGCAACCTCCAAACAATGTTGATGGTTGGCCTGTTGCCTCTTATGTTTCAGATTGTGATACAAATTCAACAATTATCTCTTCAATAGGGGAGTCGTTATTCATTGATGATACTGCTTATTGGGTTGGTGTAGTGGCTGTGGATGATTGGGGCAATCATAATTTGAATGACGTATTAGTCGTTGAAGTCACACCTCAATCAAATAATGGTGGCGTAGGAATACCTCCTGCCAGAGTATCCGGCTTGAATGCATTTGACCATCCCGATGATGATGGCACTGCTATTGACGTTTCATGGAACCGTTCTTTAGTCAATGATTTCTCATTCTATACGATATGGGTTTCTGACTTTTATCAAGACAATCTAACAGAATCTTGGTTAAATTGTTCTGAATCTCCAGAGTCTTGTGGTCTTATCATAATAGATCAGCAACAAATTGGAGGTGTCTTCGAGTTACAAGTTACTGTTGATAAAGCCCATTATGGCAACTCTATTTCTCAATTATCCTCCTCCTCAATAATTCCAGAAATCCCATTATATGTTACTATTACAACTCATGATATTCGGGGCAATGTCTTCCTTACAGAGATGCAAAATCAAATGGTTTTAGTTATTCCTTCTGATAATAATGGTGATATATTCCCTCCTGTAAGGCTTGAACCACCTCAACTTACCGACCGCCTCTCTGATGATGGTGATGGTGTATTTGTTAATTTCCAAGAAAGTGAGGAGTCAGATATCTCAGAGTATTGGATTTATGCTGATACCGTGCCATTTAGTTCTCTAGAAGGTCGTGAACCGGCGATTATAGTTAGTCGTGATTTAGAGATGCCATTATTGCTTGAAACATTTTCAGACGGAAGTCCATTGGCCCCTAATATCATGTTCTGGGTAAGTGTAATTCCAGTTGATTCTTCAGGTAACTATTGGGATCAAGGTGTAAAAACATCATCTATTGCTTTGATTAATGAAAATATTCTCGACCCTGGTCTCCATATTCCAGAAATTAGTGGAATAATTGCTTATTGGGATAGTTCTGGTTCGAGAATCCAAATAGAATGGGATGATAGGAAAGATAGTCCAATTATTGAATCATATTACATATTTTTGTCATCCACTCCATTTGAAGATACTAGAGATGCCGATGCTTCACAATTGATCCAAATTGATTATTCTAGTTATTCTTGGAGGGCAGATATTTCAGATAATCTTGATGGCAATTCATATGCTCTAAATAATGAAAACACATATTGGGTTGTAATTGTAGGATTTGATGGTTCTGTCCATCGTTTAGCGGTAAATCCACTCGAAATTCAACCTTGGTCCGAATCAGCATTTGGTAGAGATAATACTGGTGCAGATTCAGGAGTATCTTGGATTAATCAATTACTTGAAGGCGATATGAATATGATGATTGCTATTCTATCTGCTATAATGATTCTACTTGGTGGCGCCTTAGTACTGAAACCTAAGCAACGATCTGTACCTCAACCATGGGAAATGGGTGCACTAGAAGTTGAACTTGAAGAAGAAATGTTCAATCGAGATTTAGATTTGGAAGATGAAGATTATACTATTGAAAATGAAAGCGACTCACAAATAGATAATTTTGATCCCGTAGATTATGATGAGATTCAACAAATATCTCCATCAAATGAAATAGTTGATGAATTATTAGGGGTGGAAGAAGAAGTAGATTTAGATGATCTGAATGACTTAGCAGATGATTTTGATTTAGATGATTTAGATGATCTAGCCGGCGAATTAACTCAAGATGCTGATGACATTGATACTTCATTTATTGATGATATTCTCTGAATTCTTTTACAAGAATTTGAAACCTTGTAAGTTTACGGCCACACATGTCCGCGGTCTCCGACCCATATTCTGAGGCGTGGTCAACAATAGCTTGGGACGGACGAGATAAGCTTCTAGCAGCAAGTTTACATTTCGATAGATTCGTAAGACACTCTAAGCGTTTAGGGTTTGATTTACCTAAAGATTTCAGAGAAAGAATATTCATTAATTTGAATCAATTAAAATTCTCTGAAACTTCGATTGTTACTAAAAATCAACCACCATATTTAGTGAAAGTTGGAATTACAAGTCAAGGTGAAATAACTCTAATACCTCGACTTAACCAACCTTGGCCAAATATTCTTTCAGCCATAACTGTCGCAGCACCTCAGTGGGATCATACAATTCGAGGGACGAAGCATGGAGATTGGAAGCCTTACTTAGATGCCCGAGATATGGCTGTAACAAATAATGCAGATATTTCTTTATTAGTCGAAAATGATGCTGTTATTGATGGCGATAGATGTATGCCGATTTTACTTGATTTAGATGGTTTCGCTTATCACCCTAGGGCTGATGAGGGGGCTCTCGATTCGATTACTTTAGAACAAATAAAGGGCGATTTAGAGAATGCCGGTATTCCTGTACGTCCTGCAAGAATAACAATTCCTTTGATTTTACGAGCCAAAGAAATGATTGTTATAGGAAGTGGGATGGGAATTCAATCACTAGGTTTTATTGACGGTAGGAAAATCGGTATCCCTCGTGGAAAATTGTATAATATTGCCATGTCATGTTGGTCTGAAAAACTCTCTTCTGCATGGCAATCTTTTGAAGACTTGAGTTGATAGAATGGTAATTGATAGTTTCATTTCTTTAACTACCAGCAAAGACCCTTTAATTTCATTATTAGAATATTATAGGGGCTCTGATATTCCAAATCAGGATGAAATATTACTTCATTCAGGCGGACCAATAACTGATTTAGCCAAAAGATCATTTCTACCTTGTCTACAAAGTATTCGCTTATTATTCTTCGAGCCTCAGAAAGTTACTGAAGTTGAAATCTCATCTGCTATGAAAGGTCAAATAAAATTAGGATATAGTGATCCGTTGACAGTAATAATTCAGAAATATAATGATGGACGTTGGGATACTATTGAAGAGCTAGAAGTAAAAACATTAGAGTTAGCCATTAATTTAACCAAAAAATGGGAAATCCCTGTTGAAGATTCACAAGATTTGCCTATTGTACCCGGCGGATTTACAGGGTTATTAGGTTACGATCTTAACCGTTGGTCAGTTGGTATTAAACTGGAAAACACTCCTCCTTGTGGGACCTTATTAGGCGTTTTATGGAGAGCAGATGCCTGGTGGATTCATGAAAGAGAATCGCAACAATTGAAGTTGATTTCTACCCCTAATCATCCGTGGATTAATGAAGCAAGAACTGGAGTAATTCCATTTTGTTCAGCTTCTAGTTTTCCAGATTTAGAAAATTTTGTAGTCCCTGATTCGGAAAGCGACGCATCTCATGCAAGTAAAGTAGATTTGATTAAAGATAGTATTCGGCAAGGGCACATATATCAATTAAATTATGGTCGAAAATGGGAAGCTAAAATGCCAGATCATCCATGGAATGCATTCCAAAGAATAATGGCTACAAATCCTTCTCCATTCGCATCTTGGTTATATGTTCATGACCATGGTTGGAGTATAGCATCCGCAAGTCCCGAAAGACTTGTTCAAACAAAAAATGGAATTGTATCAACTCGTCCGATTAAGGGCACATTTCCTCGAGGGAAGTCTCTTGAAGATGATAAAAGACTTCAAAATGAAATGGCATCTTCAGAAAAAGAAATTGCTGAGCACCTAATGTTAGTTGATCTTAAGAAACATGATCTGTCAAAAATATGTAAATCAGGTTCCGTACATTGGTCAGATTTTCGCATAGAAGCATTACCCACAGTCCAGCATTTAGTTAGTGGTGTATCTGGAGAATTAAAAGAGGATATTAACTATGGAAATATAATTTCGGCATTGTTTCCAGGTGGTTCCATTACCGGTTGTCCCAAAATTGCTTCAATAGCCGCAATTAATGAGATAGAAGAAAGTCCGCGAGGTGCATGGACAGGATCGATTGGTCATTTCCATTCATCCTCTGGTATTTCAGAATTTAATATTTTGATTCGGACTTTAGAAGCCCACTCCGGGCCAATTAATTGGCATGGGAGAGTTCAGGCAGGAGGGGGCATTGTAATTGGATCAAAAGCATCTTCAGAGGTTGAAGAAGCACGATGGAAAGCCACGGCTATAACTGATGCAACATGGGGTTTTCGAACAGGTTTTTCAATTGATGATTTACCAAAACGCAGTGTGCAAATGCTTTCTGTTCCTAATGTTGAAGGCTCTATTGGTGAACCGAAACCAAAATCAATTAATCAAGAGGGAATTATTGGTGAAATAATCAGAGGAGAGGGTGATTCTATGTTCTCAACAGATGTCCTATTAATTGATAATCTCGATTCTTTTACAGAAAATATTGCTAACTCTTTGACTAAGCTAGGCAAAAATGTTAGGATTGTTGAAGGACGCCCTGAGATTTCAGTAGATCCTAATGAAACAATAAAATCTTGGCTTCAAATTTTTAGACCGAAAAGTATCATTATTGGCCCCGGACCATCTCGACCCGAAAAATCGGATATAACTATGCAAATAGCTCGATTAGCAGTACAAGGTAAATTAATCGTAGATAATTCTTATATCCCAATACTTGGTTTATGTTTAGGTCACCAAGCTCTAGGTTTGGCAATTGGCTGGAAATTAATTGAGTCTCCTTTAGGAGCTATTCACGGACTTCCTTCAGTAATTAAACATGATAAAAATGGCCTGTATATTAATCAGAATTCTCCTTTAGTTTTAATGAGATACAATAGTCTAATTCTTCAACCAACAAATAAGTTGATGATTTGTACTGCTTGGGATGAAACAGGAACTCTTGTTATGGGTATTAGGCATCCTATATACCCAATTTCTGGGATACAGTGCCATCCAGAGTCAGTAGGGAGCCCTCTAGGCCTGAATCTATTTTCTTCATTTTTTGATCAAAAACCTGTTCTAATTGATTCAATTCGTTCTAAAAGTCAAGTTAGTAGACCGTAGCCTTGAATTAGCATCTCATAGTGGGCGGGTTGAACTAACATGGCATATTGTAGGTTTTGTAAACAAAACTACCCCGAGAGTCAGTTTGTAAAGGGTAATGGTCCTAGATACTTAGTTTGTGCAAGATGTGCGATTGAGCAAGAACTTGCTGAAGTTGATGAAGTGCCAGAACTTTATTCTGATGATTTAGTTAAAGCAAGATTTTCTCTTTTCAGTCGACGATATAGATCATGGTTCGCAATAGGTACAGGTTGGACGCTTTACTTCACTCTTGGTAATGAAATAGAACTTTGGTCAAACTTATTTTTCATAACTCTAGTTCTTGGTACTCTTGCCACACCTGTATTACATTTCTTAGGAAGTTCTCGGTTTAAAGCAGAATTGTCCAAACTTACTCCTTGACTCTATTTCACGAATCTTTGAAATAGGGTATACTTAGTTGAGTATGATAGAGGGAACAGAGGGTTCCCTAAGAAAGCCCGCGAGATTGGATGATGAATAAGGAGGAGTTGAATAAATTAAAAAATATTTTTTAAATTTCTTAGATAAGCGCAGTATAGCGTTTTTCATGTAATTTAGACGATTATTCAACTTACTTTTCTTAAACATCCTTACCTCCCGAATAGATAGTTTATACATATTACAGGTGTGAGCATTTTTCGGAAAGAGAGAACAGCGGGTACTCTACAACTAAATTTTTAAGGAAGTGAAAAGAAAATGAAGAAAACGAAAAATATGAGTATGTTGATTGCACTACTTCTCGTGCTAATGGCTGGTTCAGTTAGCGTTCAAGCTGACGGTTCTGACCCACTCGACCCATCTGATGGTGGCGCCGATTGGGATGGAGATGGACTAACCAATGCTGAGGAGCAGGCTGCAGGAACAGACATGAACAATGCAGATACTGACAACGATGGAATACCTGATGGATGGGAAGTAGCTTACGGGCTAAATCCACTTTCATCAAGTGATGCGAACGCAGATCCGGATGGCGATGGCTTATCTAACTCTCAGGAGTACTCCGCGGGTACAAACCCAAACAGTGCTGATACTGATGGTGACGGTGTAGCTGACGGCTCCGATGCGTTCCCTAACGATCCTAATGACGGATCTTCATCTGACTCTGATGGCGACGGAATACCTGATGCGTATGACCCTGATTTCCCAGGGAACGACGAAGGTGACGGCGAAGGCGGCACCAATGGTGGCGGCGAAGGAGAAAATGGTGAAGGTGAAGGACAAGGACAAGGTCAAGGACAAGGTCAAGGACAAGGTCAAGGTCAAGGTCAAGGTCAAGGTCAAGGACAAGGACAAGGTCAAGGACAAGGTCAAGGCCAAGATGGTCAACAAGGCCAAGGTCAAGACCAAGGATCGCAATCCGGACAAGATGGTCAACAAGGCCAAGACAGTCAGGAAGGATCACAAGGTCAGCAGCAAGATAATGGACAAGGCCAGCAATCTGGTGGGGAACAAACAGGTCAACAAGGTGACCAAACTGGCGATAGTCAGAATGGAAATAACCAAAACGGCCAGAACCAACAGCAGCAAGGTCAGACCCAAGACTCCAATCAAGGACAACAGGGTCAACAATCCGATCAGCAGCAAAACCAACAACTCGAGAACCAAGACCAGAACGGTGAGAACGACAACGATGGAGACGGCATCCCTGATGACCTAGACTTCGACGATGACAATGATGGCATCCCTGATAATCAGGATGCTAATCCCGAGGATCACGATAACGATGGTATCGACGATGCAGATGATGATGACGATGATGGAGACGGAATTGACGACCAAGAGGAAGTTAATGACGGTAATCCAAACACAGACATCTATGATCACGACAACGACGGTGTTAGCGATAACGTAGACTTTGATATTGACAATGACGGCATTGACAACTGGAACGACATTGGACCGAACGGTGAGGATTACTCACGCGATCACGACAATGACGGACTAGCTGACGGTGTAGATACTGACGATGATAATGATAACATCCTTGATGTTGACGAAAACGATGGCGTTACCGGCGTTTGGAGATACGATCATGACAACGATGGATACCAAGATTACTTGGATCTAGACGATGATAATGATGGTCTTTCCGACTGGTTTGAGCAGAATGATGGCTGGAGTGATACCGGCCAATTCGACCACGACAATGATGGAGTGGAAGATTATCTGGATGATGATGACGATGGAGATGGTATCATTGATACTGACGAAAACGGCGTTATTCTCTGATTGAAAGATTGGATAACAGATTATTTTGCTAGCCTGCAACATTGTAATGAATGCAGCGACAGACTCCCCTAGGGCGATTTAGTCCTAGGGTGAGTCGCAACATTTTCAAAAATCAAACAAAGTTGGTTGACTTTCAGATTTCAGTCGATTAGCATTAGCTAGCCTAGTTACTGCTCTAGATATTCTTTTTTCACTAAAACCTCTTGATTTAGCGAATACCTGAATATTTTCTTCTATTGATTTTGAGGATTCAGGCAGTGGTATAGGATGTACTGGATGTTTTGTGAATAGTGCTCTTATCTCTTCTAGATTTTCTGGTAAATCAAACTCCTTGGCAATTGAAACTTCTTCCATTGTCCCATGCTTCTTAATTAACTTCAATCCTGTTTTTGGACCTATACCCTTTATTCCAGGATGGAAATCTGTTCCAATCATAATACCCAGGTCAACTAATTGCTCATACGTTATTTCATGCATTTCCAGCATTTCACTTAGAATAATTTTTTCTGCTTGTAAGACTCTTCCGAATTTACGTGTACCATGAGATGTAAGATTTCGAATCATTATAGGTGCACCATAAAGCAGAGTATCCCAATCTTGACTAGCCACTGCAAAGACTTCGTTATTTCTACAACGTACTGCTGCAGCGCCCTCTGCTTCCATTGGTGCTTCTAACCAAGTAACTCCCAAGCAATCAAATAATTCTTTAGTTTCTGCAACCATTTCCCTAGTATATTCTGCAGTTTGTGGTCCTAATTTTTTGGCGGCAACCATATCTCCAGCCTCAATAGCTGCTTCCCATTTTACAACTGCGTTAATTTTTCTTTCTTTCCTCCCTCCTAATGTTTCCATCTTTAGTTGATGTGGTTTTCCATCAAAAATGAAAACAGGATCAATCCCTTCTTCAATCATTATTGTTGCTCTATCTAAGAATCCCATAAGATGTGCTACTGGCTTATTATTGTAGGATAATGGTTTCCCATCTTGGCCCGTTAGACTAGTGATAAACTGATAGGCATTAAGGAATACATCTATGGCAACCTTTTGACCCTTTAGTTCGCTAAAATTGATAGATTGTGCTGGTGCTAAGTCTCTCAAATTACAGCCCATAGTAGTCTCGCCCCCTCTTCTTCACGCTATGGACGACGTCGAGGCATTTAGGGTTGAAGTCTTACACGAGTAGACATAGGTGATGTGATGACTGGAACTATTCTTCTTGGTAGTGGATGGCACCCATTTCTTTTTAGATCAGAAATTACTGCATTATTTGGAGATTTTAAGACCCTACATCCTCGTCTAGTTTTACTTAACCAATCAATAGATGAAAAGCTTCTTTCACGTTTATCCAGAGCTGCTTTAGTAGATGATTTACTCCATTTTGGAGGTTATTCGAATGGTACTGATTTTAATATAATTTCTCAAGAAATATCCAATTGGTCCAAAGAGAATTTACCCTCTGGTAGTTTTGCAGTAAGAAGTAAGAAGCTTGGCTCAGGGATCGAAAGTATTTCTAGAAGAGAATTAGAAAAAGAAGTAGGTGCTCAATTATTTTCCAAAAAGAATCCAGTTAATCTTCAAAATCCTCAATATGAGATTGTCATAATAGTTGCAGGTAAAGTAGACGGTGAAGTACATTGGGATTCTGTTGAAGTTACTCCATGTGTTATTTGGGGTATACGGGAAAATAAATGGGAGAAAACAAATTATATTGGCAGACAACCTATGGAAAGACCTTTTTTCAAACCAATATCACTTGAACCTAGACTCGCTAAATTATTGATATCACTTGCCCATAGAGAAGTTATTACTCCACAAATTATGATTGATCCATTTTGTGGTACTGGTGGTATAGCAATTGAAGCGCTTATTCAGGGTATGGACATATTCGCTAGCGATTTAGATCCAACAATGGTTTATGGTACTAAAAAGAATTTATCTTGGGCTAATAAAGATGATAAAAGTATAATTAAAGTTGAGAAATATAGCGTGAAGAATATTGCAGATTTATGGGGTGAAAATGAAAATTGTATCTTTGTATTCGATCCACCATATGGACGAAATGCTTGGAAATCAGATGATGGTTTGGAATTATTTCTTTCTGCACTCGAACAGGCGCTAAAGATTGATTCTAAATCAGTAATTTCTACTATGTTACCTGCCGGCTCTGAGTCACTTGCGAATAATCCTGATATAGATTATATTGTGATGGGTCGTCCTTGGAGTGAAATTGAAAGAGAAATAAATGAAAGAGGCTGGAGAGTTGATCTAAAATCACCTGTCAAAGTTCACAAGAGTTTAGCACGAATGGTTGTTGTCTGCCATCCGTTGCATTGAAATCAGATTCCCTTGCACGTCTATTTACTGGGCTGTTAGTTTAGCGGATAAAATGGGGGGTTTCGGACCCCTTGCCCCGGGTTCGAATCCTGGACGGCCCGCCATATATTCACTTCATTGAAATTATTTTGTTTTGTTTTTCTTCATTGTTTCATCATACTATTCTTGATAAAGTAGTGAGTATATACATAACCAATTGGTAAAATTATTGTTTAATTTCTTTCCCATTTAGTAATGGTATCGTTACCTGAAATTATTTCATTTTTCATAACTAGTCCCGCAGCTTCAAGGTGACCTTTATTGAAGTAATATTTATTTTTAGCATCCAGTTCTATTTTTGATATACAAAGATGGGCTGAATCTACTAGTTTTTCTTCTAAGAAACGCTTCCAAGTTTCTAATCCTCCTTCTACTAATAGTGTTTGAACTTCTAAATCTCCTAAGCAATCCAGTATCTTCTTAACATCTATTTCTCCATTTTCAGATGGTAAAACAATTCTATTGACATGTTCTTTATCATTAGTCGAATCATATTTTTCCGCATTAATTAGATATGTTTCAGCATTAGGGGTTGTCATTAAGTAACAATCATTTGGAATTCTATTTTTTGGATCAATTACAACTCTTTTTGGTGTAATGTCATTAGCAGAACTCTTCCCCTCTCTCACTGTCAACTTAGGATCATCTCTGATTACTGTATTTACTCCAACAACTATAGCCATCGAGTCTCTTCTTATTTCATGCACTATCTCTAATGACTCCTTTGATGAAAACCTCACAGCAGGCTTTTCTGGATCTCCATCTATTCTTCCATTATTATCTGTGGCTGCTTTTAGAAGTACATACGGTCTTCTATATTTACACCAATGCATGAATGCAGACATTTGCTGATTGCATTCTTTTTCTAAAACACCAATTTCAACATCTATCCCTTCTCTTTTCAGAGCCTCTAAACCTCCTCCTCTAACAGTAGGATTAGGATCAGCAGCTCCGATTACTACCTTCTTCACTCCAGCCCACATTAATGCTTCACTACAAGGAGGAGTTCTTCCGAAATGATTGCATGGTTCGAGAGTTACGTAGGCAATAGCTCCTTGAGTTTCTACACCTCTAGATTCAGCGTCAGCGATTGCCATTTGCTCGGCATGAAGTCCACCAATATGGTCATGCCATCCTTCGGCAATGATACCTCCATTCCTCACTAAGACACAACCAACAAGTGGATTTGGTCTGACTGAATACCTTCCTTTTTCTGCTAATTCAATAGCTCGACGCATGAAATCTTCATCGTCCATAGGATGTCCTCTAAACGTTCGAAACATACTTTACTCATGATTCCTCGCTTTGGGAGCATTCAAGTCCCAACTCCTTACTGATGTAATCATGACACGTATTGCCTGCATCCTCAATCCCAAGGCCAGAGATGGATTATCGATGAAACAATGGGATTTATTCGAACCTGCTTTGAAAGATTCAGGATTTGAAATTGATCTGCATCATACTGAATATTCAGGCCATGCTACAGAGATAGCTCATAGCCTAATTGATGGCGATTATCAACTTGTAGTTGCAGTTGGAGGCGATGGAACTGTACATGAAGTAGCATCAGGTCTTAGAGGGTCAAAGATGACATTAGGCATTCTACCAATAGGTAGTGGCAATGATTATGCAAGAGCACATGGAATCCCAATTCCTCGAGGCAAAAAGTTTCCTGATATGCAAGGAGCAGTAGATATTCTAGTCAACGGAACCGATAGAAAGGTCGGTGCAGTTAGAGTTGAAGGACTTCCTGCTAATGGCCATCATAGTATTCCTGATCCTAAACACCATCCTGTAGACGGTCCACCAGAAGTGGATGGAAATATGGTTCGTTGGAGTTTCTTAGAGGTAGATAGTGGAGTTACATCTGCAGTTAATCGTATGAAAAATGAGGGTAAATTCAAATGGATTAGGGGGCAAATGAAGTATACTTTTTTAGGGATAAGGGCAATACTTGGTTGGAAAAAACAACAAGGTTGGATAAAAGTAGATGATGAACCCGGTCGGATAATAGAATTTTCAGGATTATTCTGTCTTTCTCAATGTCAGACATTTGGTGGAGGATTCAAAGTTACACCAGGGGCATCTCCAATTCAAAATCATGGTTCTCTAATTTTGGCTTTTGGTTTATCTAAAATCCAGATGCTTCTAATAATGGGACCATTAGAAAAGGGGACTCATATAGGGAAATGGGGTAAAATTAGTATGCAACCGTCAAAATCTCTCGAAGTTAGAGCAGTGGATAAAGATGGTAATCCCTCCAATAAAAGTCATAATCCTAGAATGTTCGTTAATGTTGATGGAGAAGCGGTTCTAACAACTCCTGTTTCAATGAAATATCATGAGGATCAGATTACTGTCCGTGGAGCCTCTTCGATTCCTAATGAGTGATTAGATAGAGTGGCGCCGAGAGAGGGATTTGAACCCCCGAGTCCTATGGACAGTGGATTTCAAATCCACCGCAATACCGGGCTATGCGATCTCGGCCGCGCTCTATCGAATCACTCATTAGACATGAACTTTACAACCTTTAATTGTAGTATCCAGGTCTGCACCACTCTGGTAATCCAGTAGTAGCTTCAGGGTGTGTTAATCCGATGAATAGTATCATGACTATAATAAAAAATGAAGGGAATAGTGCAGTTAGAGTAAGTATTTTTGAATCTTCATCACCCCATAAATGCATAAAAATAGCTGCAATCATTATGAATTTAGGTATACCAATACCAACTAATATCAGTAAAGTTAATTTTTTCTCGGTATAACCCAGTCCAGTAGCTTCAGGAGATAAATCCAAACCTACTGCTGCAACCTCAATTAAAGTTAAAATCATTAATCCAAAGAAATTCATCCAGTAGGGATCTCGTCCCATTATTGTGTAATGTGCCATTTTTTTTCACCTCAATATAGATAGAAGAATGGGAATACTAGTACCCAAACTAAGTCGACAAAGTGCCAGTATAGACCAAAGTATTCAATCGACACTGCATTCTTTGGAGTATATCCTCCAGTCCAAGCTTTGAAAGTCATATAGGTCAATCCTATTATTCCTCCAAAGACGTGAACTCCATGTGTCCCAGTCGTTACATAGAAAGTAGATGCACTAACGCTGATATCTGCAAGCATAGTTGCTCCTGTTGCTTCATCTACCCAATCATGATGATGGTAATGATCTGCATTAATCAGATAACCCTCAGAATATAATGAATGAATATGATGTTCGTGTATTCCTAGTAATTCAATTTCAGGAACATAGAAACCAATGAACCATTCAGTCATCTTTAGGATAAGGAATATTATTGCTAGAACCCATGTACTTCCAAGATATCGGAAAACTCTCTTTCTACGGACTTCTTCATCGACAGTTCCTAATGGTTTCTTTGCCCAACGAAGTGCCTGAACAATTGTAAATGATGAAATAATTAGAGCGAATGTATTAATCGCCCCTGGTGCTATATGCCACATGCTTGATGCAATTAGATGACTTGCTGGTTCAAAGCATATTAGAGCTTCACCAGCTTCTAAAGTATATCCTTGTTCAACCCAAAGACCCTCATCAAAGACTGTTTGACAATTTCTTATTCCGGTACGGTATCTGATGTATGTGCTAAATAGTGATGTGAAAACCATCATTTCTGACATTAAGAATACCCAAATAGAGACTTTACGAATTTCAATATTTTTGAATGGTGCACCTGTTGCCATTGGTTCATATGTACCATCAAAAGACATATCCTGTCTCCACCAAATAATTAATCCAATCAGTGAAACTAGAAGTCCAACGAAAACTAGAGGTAAGTAACTTGCATCAAAAACACCTTTTGTAAAAGCACTAGCCAGCATAAACAAGAAAATTCCAAAACCTATACTCATAATCAAAGGAGCCCATGAATTGTGTGGTGCTCCATGATTCCAATCATGTGGCCCCCACGCACTTGGATGGTGATGTTCATCGTGATCGCTCAATTTTCCACCTCCTCTTTATCTGCAACCATGAGTTTATTGAACCATATTCCTACCTTACTCGGTTCATTGGCTATATGTTCATTAGAATCTTTTAATGTTGGAAGATCGTACCATTCTCCATTTTCAAACCTACCAAATGATGGAGTAGGTGGTGGGGATTCAGTCATCCACTCGAAGGACCATCCACCCCATGGGTCTGCAGGAGCTTTTTCGCCTCTAACTAATGATATAATCATGTTAGCGACCATAAGGAAATTCGATAGGAAGAACAAAATTGCACATACTGTGATGAACATATTCCATCCTGCAGCTTCTGGGGGGAGTGCTCCAATGACGGCTTCAGTAATCAACTCGCCTTCAACTCCTCTAACTTCATCCACTGATATGAAATATGTATGATGTCTTCTAGCCATGCCCCATACTCCAAGTCTATGCATAGGCCAGAATATTCCATTGTAAGTTATGAACGCAGTTAGGAAATGAAGGACCCCTAATCTCTCATCTAACATTCTTCCAGACATCTTGGGGAACCAATAGTAAATTGCAGAGAAGAATCCGAAAACAGTTCCACCTACCAATACATAGTGGAAATGAGCAACTACGAAATATGATTCATGGAAATGTAGATCCATAGCCATTGATGGGAAGAACATTCCCGAAATTCCACCTAATGTGAAGGTAACTAAGAATCCTAGAGCCCAGAGTGTATGTGTTCTATAGACCAAAGAACCTCCATTCATCGTCATTAACCAATTGAATATTTTTATTCCCGTGGGTACTGCTACAAGCATTGTAGTTAGCATGGTTACGAATCTTAGAGTAGGATCCATTCCAGAAGTAAACATATGATGACCATAAACAATGAAGGAAACGACTCCAATACCTGCCATTGCATAAACCATTGATCGGTATCCAAAGACAGAGCGTCTCGCACTAGTCGCAATTACTTCAGATATAACTCCAAATGCAGGTACAATGACAACGTAAACTTCAGGATGTCCGAAGTACCAGAATAAATGACTCCAAAGAAGAGGGTCTCCTCCAGATGCGGCATCATAGAATGCAGTTCCAATCACTCTATCTAGATATACTTGTATCAATCCTACTCCGAATGCAGGAATAGAAAGGAATAGCATTAGATTAGCTACAAGTATCGACCAAGTGAACAAAGGCATTTGCATCCAACCCATTCCTGGGGCTCTCATTACTGCGATCGTTGTTAGGAAATTTATTCCAGTTAATGTAGAAGATGCAACAAGTAAAATTTGTCCAGCTACCCACATTGTAGTCCCTACATGTGCAGTTTCACTGACGATATAAGGGGCATAACCAGTCCATCCAGTATCTGCTCCAGTACCTGAAAATACACCTGTAAATATTAGTATTGCAGCAACTGGCTGTAACCAGAATGACATTGCATTTAGTCTTGGTAAAGCTAAATCTGGAGCACCAATTTGTAGAGGAACCATCCAATTTGCAAATCCATTAATCAGCGGCATAGCTGCTAAGAAAATCATTGTAGTTCCATGTAGGGTAAAGAATTGATTGTATTGATCTTGAGTTAAGAAATCATTACCCGGAACTGCCAATTGTATTCTTATTAGAATAGCCATAATCCCCCCTATCCCTAGGAAGAATAAACCTGCAACGAAATATAAAGTTCCAACTTTCTTATGATCGGTTGTTGTCAACCATCCTGCAACCCATGGTGCAAAATTTTCCCAATCAAAAGAATCAGGGTTGTTCTGATAGAATATGAAAGTTAATACAATTAATAATAATACAAAGCTAACTATAATTAGAGTTGTTAATACCGTATATGGATTTGCTTGTTCTAATACGACGATTGGCGAAGATATCTGAATGCTTAGTCGATTCCATTCATCTCCGCTTGTACCTCCCTCTGGACTTCCTGCATTTCCATTAACTGAATTAGTATGGAGGATAAATTCGACATTTCTATCGTTAGCTGGGGCGGTCCATTGTAATGTCCAATTAGTTTGGTCATTACCTGCATCTGTATGGGATGCCTCGTTTGGATTCCATGTTTGAACCGATGCATCATTAACAGTAATAGTTCCATCACTAACCCATAGATTAAATCCACCTTGATTAATATTAGAAGGATCTGCAGGTCCTCCTGTGAAACCGATATCTAGAGTATAGACTTCAGAATAATTGTATGTGCCAGGTAATCCTACCAAAGTTGGAACTACCGAATCACTTGTTACAGCACCGTGACAGTTACATCCTGAATCTTTTACTCCTGCCACACCAGTTGGTAGAGATGTAACTGACGGAATTGCAACCATCCCAATTAGGAGCACAACAAAAATCACTAAAGTTCTAGATGCTATTTTTTCTCTATTCATTTTATCCCCCCTCTAACTATGTACTGAAACAACTGCAGCCATCAGTGAATGCGCATCTCCACAGTATTCTGTACAAAGAATCAATGATTCACTGACTTCTGTCATAGGAAGCCACATTGTTGTTTTCTGTCCTTGCAACACATCTTCTTTTGTGCTTAATTGTAAGAACCAAGGTGAATGTGTAACATCTTCAGATTCCATAACTAACAAATATGTTTCTCCAGCCTTTAGGTTGATTACTGGTTGCATACCGTAACCTTCTACCATTTGACTCGAGACGGCGCATAAATCAGCACTTAGATTGAAATCTCTTTGAGTCCATTCCTCTCCTAAATTCGGATCGCAATCAAATGACCAGAACCATTGTTGTCCAACTATTTCAATAACATGATAACATTCAGAGTTTACAAATCCTGTATCCGCATAAAATATATTTGCCGAAGATTCTCCTTCTAAGCACTCATCCCCACGAGCATCAGAACCTGGTTCTGCCCATACGTGATCCAACGGAGCCCATGAGATATATGTCAAATAAATAATTAAGAGAAACGGTAAAACAGTCCAAGCAACTTCTAATCTTAAATCATCATTATGTTTTGGGAAAACGCCGACTTCAATCTCATCAATATTTGGTGCATTTTCGCCATCCTTAGAGCGGTATGAAAAAGAGTGATGATACAGCCATCCGAAGGTAAATCCACCCACTAACAATGACCAAAGAATATACTCGTCCCAAAGTACGTTGAAGAGAGGGGATGTCACAGCCATGGTAATCTCGTTTCGCTGCGAGTGAAACACACTCATAAGTTTCGCGGATAGTCGTACTTGGTTACTGCTGAGAGGCAGCCATTAGAATAACTTCTAAACTACCCTTAACTACATTATAATTAGATGTCACAGCTATGGTTGGAAGATTCTGGCGATGATTGTATAATCTTAGTTCAGATTCAGCCAAATTCAAGTCAAAATCAAATATTAGGTGTAGGGGAATGGCGAGGCCGCCTTAGATTATCGATAATTGGTCCTCCAATTTCTGGTAAAGCTAATTCAGAATTATTAGAATTACTGTCTTCTTGGCTATCTATCAACAAGGCAGATATTTCAATTGTAAAAGGTCATAAGAGCCGTAAGAAATCTATTCGAGTAAAGAATGTTAAATCTGATCAAATAATGTTTTTATTAGGTGAATAAATATGTCCTCTAAAGAATTCTCTAATACAAATGAGCAACGATTTATAATTATTGCAAAAGCCATTAAAGAATCAATTATCCGTAATCGTAGAATTGATCAAGACGGTGCTGATTGCACAGTCCTCGTCGAAGGAATAAAAGATGTAAAATGTCTCCGAGAATTTGGTTTTTCTGGAAGAATTGAAACAATTAATAAAGGGTGGGATAAATCTCGAATGGTTGCATATTTATATGAAGAATTTGGTTCCGATTTAGCAATTGATGGTTTGCCTAAAATAATATTATTAATGGATTGGGATAGGACAGGAGAAATACTTCAAAAATCTCTTACTGAACGCTTAGAATCATTAGATATGAGAGTGGATAATCGGCTTCGATTAATATTATCTAAACAACTTAAATCAGAATGTCGTACAGTAGAATCAATTAGTACATATGTGGGCCTTATTCAACAAATAATCTCCGAATTATAACTTTTTATTCTGGTAATGTTGCTGTTTTTTCTTTGACTGTATTCAATACTAGGTGTGTAATTGATCTTTCAACACCATCCACTGATAATACATTTTTAGATAAATCATCTAAATCTTTTCTGTTTTTCGCCCTAGCTATAATCATCGAGTCAAAGTCTCCAGTTACATCATATACACCATAGACTCGAGAATCTTTTGCAATTTTTTCTTGTATTTCAATGAGTCTTCCTTTTTCAATTCTCAGACCAATTACAACATTTAACTCCCAACCGATTTGATCCGGATTAAGAATAACTGAGTATCCTCTTATTACCCCCCTTTTCTCCATTTTTTTCACTCTATTCGAAACAGTTCCGAGTGAAACATTAACAAGTTCAGAAATCTTTCTTAGTGAGGTTCTAGCATCTTTTTCGAGTACTCGAATTATTTTTTGATCTATTTCATCTAACAAATATTCACCTAAATAATCCTCTAAGTGTAAGGTTATTGAACATATGCTATATTATTTGTAGATATTTTATTCATTTGTTTAATTCTCATTCTTCTTCATCTAAGATAATAGGAAGTTTTCTTTGTGCTCTTAAAACTCTTCTTTCTTGTTCAGAAATCATTAGTGATACTCGCCCCCCAATCCAAACAGGCAAACAAGTCTCTTGATTCTCTTCAAATAATATATGCCCCCCTCTTATTTCATCTAGTTCAAGACTTATTTCGTATGCCGGGGGTTCTTTACCAGAAAGTAATTCATCAATCACTTGACTATTCACTTTAGATTTACCCAAATTAATATCTTCAATGATTTTTGGAGCAGCTCTACCTACAATCCTTTCGATTTTATTCTTCTCTAATTTTATAGCTAATAACCCTAAGTGTATGACTCTAAGAGGTCTCCAACGATTCCCTGGGATGAAAGTTCTCCCACTTCTTTTACTTCGATCTGATTGCCAAATTTCCTTAGCTTCGGGAGTTGACCAAAGTAAGTTTTTCCCTCTTTTCCATAAATCATCTTGTTTCCATCCTAATTTTTCTTCTAGCATTTCAGAAATATCAGAACCTATTGGTTGGGGGAAATTAATCTCATCAGGTTTGATATTTTCTGGTTTGAGAATACGATCAATTTCTATGTTCTTTTCTTGATAATTGGGAGATTTATGTAATGTTGCAATAAAGAAACCTCCTGCATTTACATCATCATTCCAAATTCGTGAACAATTTAGAAGCTGATCTTTGATTTCTTTTTCTGTAGGTGTACACATTGATTTTTCAACATTAATTTCTTTACAGATATCACCCTTATCATTAAGATTAGGCCATTCTGTAAATCCTTTTTCACTAGGGACTTTAGGTATTAATTTTGAAGATGAAATTACGGATAAGCAGTCAAAATTTCTTAAAATTTCTGCAATAACTGCTTCATTCTCAATTGGATCTAGTGAACACGTAGAGTAGACAATTCTCCCTCCGGGCTTAGTGAGATTTACCGCTCTAGTCAGTAATTCAAGCTGTAATTTATGAAGAGTACGTCCTCCTGACGGTAGCCATTTATTCCATACATCTGGATTTTTTCTTGTAGTAGCAGAACCTGTGCAAGGAGCATCTACTAGGATTTTATCAAAACCTGTTTTTGGTACTTTAGGTATGAATCTTCCATCATGATGTACTATGATTGGAGTAATAGATCCATGGCGCTTTGTATTAGCAACTAATGTGTTAATTCTACTATTCACAACTTCGTTAGCCATTACAACTCCTCTTCCCTTCAAATGCTCAGCAATTTGTGTTGTTTTAGATCCAGGACTAGCACACATATCAAGGACCAAATCACCAGGCTGTGCATCCAAAGCAATTGCAGGGATCATAGAAACAGCTTCTTGACGAGTTAATCTACCAGTTTCATGTAGTGCAGATAATATTATTTTTACATTATTTTCTGCCTTACCTCTTTCAAACGGTAGAGTCCATGCACTACCTACTCCAGTAAACCATTCTATTTTTTGAGCACCATTTTCTTCAAGCCAATTTTCAACCCAGTCACTATCATCTCTTAGTGGATTTACTCTAACTGTTTCTGCTAATCTTTCTATGGAATAATTCAACCATTTATTTGAATCAGTTCTCCAATTACCTACTGCATTGAATAGAACGCTCTCAGAAGCAATGGTTTCCCACGAACGCTCATCTAAACTCATATCTCAACGGTCGGCCTACTACCCATGAACCAAACGGAAGAGCATTATTGATTGTTTAAATCTCGGAAATCTCTTTTCACTTGTAAAAACTAACTCTTAGATATTTAATTTCCATAAATAGTTATACCTTCCAACAAACCCTCAGGGGTTGCGGTAGTTTCCGCATTTGGGATGCACATGACGAGATTGAGGCGACGTATAGCGAAAGAAACAGAAGATCCAACACGAACTGATAAGGGCGGAGCATCAAGAAAACTAGCAGAATTAATGAAAAGAGCTAGAACTAATGGTGCTAAACAAGGGCCATTAGTACCTGTTGAGGCTTTGATTAATGTTGAAAAAGATGAATGGATATGGCAGGTTGTAGATAAGAGAGTACTTGATGCACTAAGCCATCGCTTGATTTTTCAGTCAGATAATGGATCTCGTCGAGAAATTCTAATGACCATGGGTCTCGAAACTGCAATGGATGCAGCATCTTGTATTGTAGAGCTCGATGGTGGCTGTGTATTGATTGAAACATTAGACCCTTGAACTATATTTCGAGGATGTTTTTGTAGTATTTCTTTGAATTCAATGATTCGCGGCGTTGAAATACTCAATGTAGGTCGGGCAGACAATGGCTAAGGACAAGAAGGGTAGTGGAATTCAGCAAGCAGCTGGTTTAATTCGTTACTTCGACGAAGAGTCTGAAGATGCGATTCAGATTTCAAGAGGTACAATATATTTCGTTTGTATCGGGTTTTCAGTGACAATATATCTAGCTAACCATGGTGTTGTTCATTGGTTAGCAGACATGTTTGGGTTTTGATTTATTCCAATTCGGTTAAATCAACAAACTCAATATCATTTTCTAATAAATCATCAGCGCTAATTTCACTTTCATCATTTTGAAGTTTAATATTTTCAACTCTCATAATCATAGATTCTAATTCTGAAGACCTAACCTCAGTATCTGGTTTTGCCTCTATTAATGCAGTAACAGCCCTCCCCAAAGCTCTCTCGACTGCTGGTGCATTTCTATCTAGAAGTGCCGCTCTGGCATCCCCTATAGCAAATTTTGCTGCATCTAAGAGTTCTTCAATTTCTTTATCAGTTCCGATTAGAGATTTGATAGATTCTTCAACTATTTTTATTTCTTCTTCCATTTCATCACGTGCATATTTAACTAAATCTTGCCAGCATTGTCCATTCTCAATTATTGTAGCATTTGTTTTATTTTCAAATTTCCTTATTCTTGTTGCTTCCCATGGATTTCTACCCAATGACGCCATAATATCATGTACGCATCTTGCTCTCAATGATAGTGGGCCTGTTAATTCAATCTGATTGTAGAAGCATTTAGAAAATAGACCAAAACCCCAATATGAGTTACTTGTTATCTTCATTCTAAGTTCTCCCGATGCTGAACTCAATGTCCATTTCTGTTCATCATATCCAGATTGTTCAATAAGTTTAGGCGGGTCATGAGGTCCTAATGACCTGAGAGATACATTAGCAATATCTCCAAGGAATATTTTTCTTTTCTTATTGTTCAAGCTAATCATTCGAATAAATCCTTCTTCATCGATCGCCATCTGTGGCTCTCCTGAAATTACTTGAGCGTACAGTAAACTACTATTTGGGTCACAACCAATAGGTTTTCTGGAACCAGACTGCTCTTCCACGATTATCCGTACTAATACCTGAACATCAAGTCGACTGATAAATGTATTAATTTTTGTGAAGTAATGATGGCAACTGCTAAGTCCCGTCGTCAAAATTTATTTTCATGCCTAGGAGGAAATATGGCCGTCTCACCAAGACTGTTGAAAAACCTCCTAATGATAATTGTTCAAGATGTAGAGCAGGGAAATATTGTCCTATTATTGGCCATCATGGCAATGAGACATCTGCTAATAGGGAATGGCAAGGTCCTAAAAACATCAGTAAGAGGGATAACAAAAAGAATCCTGCAAGTAAATAATTCAGTCTACTATCTGTAGATTTTCTTGAATATCTTTAGGTGAAGAATCTTCGTCAGATTCTAGTTCAGATATACTTGGAGAAGATTGTGCTCGATGATATATTTCTCTCAGAGTTTGGTCACCAATCTCTAAATATACTCTCGTAGTTGAGATATTAGCATGACCTAAAAGTCTCTGTATTGTCACTAAATCTGCCCCTCTTTCTAGTAATCCTGTAGCAAAAGAATGTCTTAGTACATGGGGGCTAAGTCTTGTTCTAGGAATATCAGAGGCATCAGCAATACGATCTAGTAGTTTCTGAACTGAGCGAGGATTCAATCTTCTACTCCTACTTGAAAAGAATAAAGATCTTTCATCTTCTTTTCTAACGCAAGATTTTAGTCTTGCATTTCTTATTGGTCTCCAAGCATCGAGTGCGTTTAATGTGGCATTGGTGAAAAGAACCGTGCGATCTTTTTCTCCTTTCCCACCTATCACTAGTGCAGATAAATCATCCAAATCGACGTCATCTAGATCTAAATTACAGATTTCTGAGCACCTTAATCCAGTATCTAACATCATTGTAATTATTGGAAATGCTATTGGGTCTTCTGATCGAGTAGCAGCGAGTCTTACTTTTTTCAAATCACTCTTACCTAAAGTTCGAGGAAGAGATCTTGATCTAGCAGGTCTTTGAATCCATTCAGGTATCGAGTATCCTAACCATTTGAGTAGATGTGTTACTGCTGCGATTCTTGCATTAATAGTTGCTGGACGTAAATTTCCAATAGTGTTTAACCAAGAATCAATTCTCCCATTATTGGGATTAATTCTTGTAAATAATTCTGAAACTCGAAATTCTTTTACTACATCCCATAATTCATTTTCTTCATCCGGTAGTGATGTAATTGTATATGTTTTAGCTGCCACAACATATGCTCTAATTGTATGTTCACTTTTCTTTTCAGTTCTTAATTGTTGGAGCCAACAATCAAACCAAGGTAATAGTGCCAATCTCTGAAGACGTTGAGGGAGATGTTTTGTATGAATTAATAATTCAGTACTATTCAAATATGGTTCTTCAGTAAGGCTTTTTAGCGCCTGAGAATTCTCCATTCTTTCATTCTGTTTAGTCAATTCCCTCACCTAATCGTCGCGAACGACGCGCATCCCATGTCCGTAAAGACAAACCTAAGATTCTCTGATTGGACTTGAATGCTTCTCTTATTCTTCACGAAGAAATGGTTTTTCTCTTACAAACAGAGAAATGCCAATGGTAAGAATCATGATTCTGATAAACCAGTGGTCTTGTCAAAGTTGAGCCCTTGTTCTTTGATAGAAGAATCAATATTTTCTTGTTTTAATTCTTTTAGTAAGTAATCCATTCTTTCTGTTACTGCACCTGCAACATTTATTCCTGATGCTTTCTCAATACCTTCTAAACCAGGACTTGAATTAACTTCCAATACAAGCGGCCCTCTTTTTGATTCTAGCATGTCTACTCCTGCGACTTCAAGCCCCAAAATTTTTGCTGCTTTGATAGCGATTTTCTCAAATTCATCACTAATTTCTATTTTTTCTACGCTTCCACCTAAGTGGAAATTTGAACGAAACTCATTTCCATGAGCTTTTCTTCTCATACAGGCTACTACTTTTCCACCCACTACCAATGCTCGAATATCTTTCCCATGAGATTCCTCAATATATTCTTGAACTAAAGGCCCCATATCTCTTTCTAACATCTGATATACTAGTTGTTTTGCATGTTGTTCAGTTTGTGCTAGGAAAACACCTGCTCCATGTGTTCCTTCAGTTGCTTTTACTACACAAGGAGTCCCTCCTACTCTAGTAATTGCTCTGTTTGTATCTTCCCATGAATTTACTTGAACAGTTATAGGTACAGGGATGTTTCCAGACGACATCATTTGACATGCAATTAATTTATCTCTACTGCTTCTAATCCCCTCACTAGAATTCATCACAATGATACCGATTTTTTCAAATTCTAAAACTTTGTCACAGCCTTTATTTGTAATTGAATAACCTATCCTTGGAATTACTGCATCGCACTCAAGTGGCCACGACCTATACAAAAGTCCCTCTTCTGACGAACCTGCACCTGAGATACGTAACGGATCTACGACTTTCACCACCCAACCCAACTTCTCAGCCTCTTCTACAAGACGTTTCGTGGAGTATAATTGTGGGCCGCGAGATAGAATCACTACAACAGGGTCCATAATTTGCCGCGGTGACCAATACTTCTTGAGTTCTTTGGCTCCGTAAATGGTATTTTACTCCAGTACTAGCGGTTCTGCAACACAGAAGAAGGAAGGTATTGAAAGACTCGCCTATTGGACTAGGCCTGTTAACTATGGTAGACGGCGAGTCTTTTAGCTTCGACTCACTATCGAAAATGAAGGTTTCTGAGTTAAGAGAGATATGTAAAAAAGGGCAATTATTAATATCTGGTAACAAGGCAGAGTTAATATTTAGAATTCTTGAAAATACTTCTTCTCCACAGGACAATGAAGAACTATTTCTTGATGAAGAAAATATTGTGTTGGAAAGTCCCCAAACTACGATTCCTGAAATTAAAGATACAGCGCGTTCTTCTAGAGAAATTGATGATGCAATAGATCGTCTAATCTCACGTGTTGATGATAAAGAAAGTCTAATCATAGATGAAAATCCCGAAAATTCTATTTTGAATGATGAAATTATGGATGCAGAGATATTTGATGCAGAAATTATTGAAGAAGTAGGGAATGAATTAGATGAAAATCCCGAACCATCTTTAATTCTTGAAGAAAAAGATCCTTGGTCTAGTAATATGGTAGAAGAAAAGAAAGTAGAGTTAGAAAATTTAAGCGTGGATATAGAGGAACCATCATTTACTATTACAATTCCATCATTAGATATTTTCAAGAAGTATTGGCAGCAAATATCTTCTATATTCGTAGTTATTTTATTAATTGGTGCTGGTGTAGTTTATCTTCTCTCAGCCGATTCGTCATTTCAAGCTCGACCAGTAAATTATGGTGATTCGATGACATTCACTTTGAGTGATGGAGAAATAATCTTAGATGGTGATGAAATGGTTTCTTTACTAAGAGATAATTTGCCAGATACTGCAATTCAGGATGCATGTAATCGATTAACTGTGGATATTGTAGGTACAGGCTCTATTACAATTATAGAAGGGGATGACTCTCAAATAACCCATCCTTTAGATAAACAATCTTCTAATCCCGATTATTCTGGTACTATTGATGCTAAAGATGCCTATGGACGTTCTCACCTCACAGTTCAACAACAAATTACACATGATCTTGATATTGATCTAGAGGGTAAAACTTGGAAAGATACTAATGTTTGCGGAAATATAGGATGGTCATTACCTGGTAATGAGCTTTTAATGACTACAAATCTCTATGATGAGTTAGCGGAAAGTAGCCTTCTAAGATCTGAATCTATAATTTCTTTTACTGATTCTGATGGAGATACAACAAATGCAAATATTGTAACTTTTGGTGCTGATGGTTTTGGTAATCTAGATGGCATAGCCCCGATATTGACATTCCCCCTATCTCCTATTGAATTATATGATTTCTTTGGAAGTATTAAGTTACAATCCGGAATGACTTCGGAGTCAATATCTGATTGGAATAATGATTGGCAATGGACAGTTGGTTCTGAGCAGAATAATGCTGAGCACGGTCTTGTGTATCCAGTAAAAATTATTCATGAAGAGATTGAAAGATGCCTTGGTAGAATACATATAGATATTTTAGTTAAAAATGGGATTCCTTGGGCTGTTGAACAAGAGGTAGATATTTTGATTGATAAAGATGAGAGTACATCTGATTGTAGTTTCATTGAAAGTACTGCGACAGATGCAGCACTTCCAGAAGGATCTCTGACAATTAAAATGAAAATGAGTGAAATATCATCAGATTCAGGTTCTAAGTCAATACCTTGGGGTTCAGTCTATGCTGGTCGACCAGGTATTGGTGAAGATAAACTAAGTCCGACTGCAAAGAAAGATTGGTCAACTGCTATATGGGATGAATCAGAAATTAGATTATTCAGTATAGAAGATGCATTAAACTGTCTACGTACGAATTATTCCAGTCGAGATATTTCTGTTGCAATTGATAGTGATGGATATATCTGGCAGGGAACATATGGCGTGACTGATTTTGAAGAATGGAATTTATCTTGGGTCCGCTCTGATGAAACTTCAGGTTGGGCAATAGTTAGTTTATCTAATAATGAATGCTCTTTTGATGATGAAGGACGCAATGATGGTGAGATTACTTGGAATCAAGATGCTATACCCTCTACTCACACCTTAAATAAATTAGAAAATAGAATTCTTAATACTAATCGTTATCAAGATTTAGCCAGTTCTCTAGGCTCATCCTCATCGTGGTTTGAAGATACTAATTACGGTTACAGAGTTTCCGTTTCAGAAGATAATGATCTCTTCTCATTCCTTCCAGGAGATTTAACTGAAGGACAAGTTACAATTATTGGAAGTAGAGAGTGGACTGAATCTAATCGAGAACATAATATAAACTTCGCAATGGATGCTCAAACAGGTCGGATGCTTGCTTGGGCAGAAATCATTGGCTCATCTCAGTAACTATAGAATTCACTATGTTGATTGTCTGTGATAGCGGCACATTCAATTTCCTTCTAAGCGCCCAAGGCGCTTGTATGTCCATTAATGATGATGATGTTCGGCTACCAAAAGTCGAAAAAGTTCCATTAATAATTGATGTAGAATTTATAGAAGATGAAGTAGTCAATTCCTCCTCTGACAATGTCAATCCAGTTAATACTCAGAAAACAAGTCGCCCATTAGATTTACCATTCCCGATTCCTACTCCTGAAGGTAGAGCTAGAATCGTCACTGTCATTAATCAGAAGGGAGGTGTTGGAAAAACAACGACAGTCATTAATATTGGATCTCAACTTGCTTTAAGTGGACATAGAGTATTGGTAGTAGATGCAGATTCTCAGGGTAATTGTGCTACTGGATTAGGGGTAGATAAAAGTAAGGTTAAACATACAACTAGAGACCTAATATTGTCTCCTGAAACTGCAGTTACAGCTCGCCATGCGACAGCAGTTGATGGATTGCATATGATTGTTGGAGATCGCAGTTTAGTTGGTTTAGAGCAAGAAATGTTGCGACAGTTAGGCAGAGAAAGGAGATTAGCTGAGGCTTTAGAGCCATTATTACCACATTATGATATTGTGATAATAGATACTCCTCCATCATTAGGTTTAGTGACAATCAATGCTTTAGTTGCCAGCGATGGTGTCCTAATACCAGTTCAAACTGAATACTTTGCTTTGGAAGGATTGGCAATGTTAGCAGGAACAATTAGAGAGGTTAGAAATCTACTCAACCCGCGATTAGGTGTTGATGGTGTTTTGCTAACTATGCATGCGAGTACTCTTCTAAATCAACAGGTAGCTTCAGAAATTCTAGAACATTTACCTGAGTTTGTAATACAACCAGCAATCCGTCGAAATATCAAATTGGCTGAAGCACCCAGTCACGGAGTCCCAATCCATCTACACGATCCGAATAGTAATGGTGGCCAAGATTATCAAGGAGTTTCTCATTCCTTGGAAAAAAGATGGGGACTTATTTAGATGGTATCTAAAGGTCTAGGCCGAGGACTTGAATCTGTAGCGGAGTTAGCTAAGGATGGTCCTGATCTTTCATCTTACGTTTCCTCAGACTCTATGCAGCCCGTTGACTCTCCCAGAACCGCAGTTCTTTGGATGATATTTGGAAGTGTTTGTTTTGGAACTATGAATGCACTTGTCAAATGGACTTCACTAAATGCAGACGTTTGGATGATTATTTTTATCCGTTCATTAGTAATTGCCGTGGCCGTTGCAATATTCGCAAGATATCATAACACTAGCCTTCGGATGAATGACCCTAAAAAGATGTTTTTACGCTGTTTAGTAGGATTAATTGCAATGATACTTTATTTTTCTGCCCTATCTTTAATTCCTATTGGTCAAGCAGTAACATTACAATATACTGCTCCCTTATTTGTCGCACTCTTATCTGGTAGTTTAATTCGTGAAAAAGTTTCTTCTTCTGTAATAATTCTGCTAATAACTGCATTTTTTGGAATTATATTAATTGTTTCTCCAGACTTAGATAGTATAGATCCGAATGCTTTGTTAGCTCTAGGATCAGGATTCTTTGCAGGTTTAGCTTATATTTTTGTCCGGGACTTGAGGAAGACAGATTCCCCCTCTACAGTTGTTTTTTGGTTTGCGGCTTTTTCCGTATTGGGTTCAGTAATTCAAGCAGCACCTGCTTTGTCTAGTCTTACTTGGGAAATGATTGCTGCATTAGTAGGGATTGGCGTAGGTGCAGGTGGAGGCCAAGTAGGAATCACAATGGCTTATCACAAAGCAAATGCTGCTTGGGTCAGCGCATTCTCTTATCTTACAGTAATAATTGCAACAATATATGGTATTATTCTATTTGATGAAATATTAACAGCAAAAATACTAATTGGAGGATTATTGATAGTCGGTTCTGGTGTTGCATTAATTTTCTTCACACCACCAACTAATAAATAGAAATCTTCAATCAAACCATTCCGAGATTTCATTCAAATCTTTCCTTGCTATATTGGGAACTTTTGCATTTTTTGCGGGGTAACCAACAGGCATTAGAAGCATAGCATGTTCATGCTCTGGACGTCCTAATAATTCTCTAAGGAATTTCATAGGCGATGGCGTATGAGTCAATGTAGTAAGCCCCATATTTTGTATTGCTGCTATGAAAAGCCCTACTGCAATACCACATGATTCTTGAGAATAATATGTTGGTCCTAATTCACCATTTTCACGACTTCTTTTTGTTTGTCTAAAAATAACAACAATCCAGGGGGCATCGGTAATATGCTCTTTGACATAATCTGTACCCAAAGGCCGCAATAACTCGGCCCAAGCTTCCGGCATCCTTCCAGAATACGTTTTCTTTTCTTCTTCTTCAGCCGCTTGTCGTATTTTTATTTTGAGATTTTTATTCGATATTGCAACGAAAGTCCAAGGCTGTAAATGAGCTCCTGACGGAGCCGTACCTGCAGTTTTTATTGCAATTTCTATTAACTTACGAGGGACTTCTTTGGTTGAAAAATGCCTCGTAGTACGTCTTTTATTCATTAAATCAAAGAAGTCAGATGCTTGTTTCGACATATCTTCTTTGGATAGTTCAATAAATTCTAAATCAATGAATCCTAACTCTTCTCCGCTATCAACCATGATTTTGCTCAGTCGCGTCGAGTCATCAATCCTGCTATTCCTATTGCTGCCAAAGTTAGCGGCATAATGAATCCAGGCATGCTATCTTCTTCCTCTTGTGGCCAACATGAGTTATCATCTCCACCCCAATCATTTCCATCATACCAACAATCAGACCAAATCTTCCAACCAAAACCTGTTTCCGGAACTCTTGTTGTATTCTCACTCGAGTCAATTAGATCAATCCTCCAGTTCAAATAACTAGCACCTTCGTCAACTTCTACTATGCTTTTCCAAGTTTTATTATCCTCAGTAGTCATTTCAATAGTTTTCGGAGGATAACAAACTCCAGTATTTATGCAAACTTGTGTGATCCAATTAATATGGCTAATATTTTCAATAGCATCATCTTTGAGAGTTACAGAAATAGTAAATTCAGATTCTGCATAGGCCACATCATTCGCATCTATTGCTAAGATATTAGTTTCAGAAAGGTCAGTGCCCTCATTTAATCCACCCTCTGAAGCTGCAACATTGAATGCTAAAATAGTAACAATAGCAACTGCGACCAGTTTGTGCATAACTATTCGCAGGGTTTCTTACAAATGAATCCTATTGATTCAAGTTTCTAGTTCCCAAAGTTCATCTCCGACCCAATGAATTGTATTAATCGCCTTACCTTTAGTCATTTCAGCCATCTCTATTCCACTTACGGTCGCCATACCTATTGCTAATGGCTTACCATGTTGTAAATCTCTAATCCAGATTAAATCTCCTGATTTTATGTCAGGATCTGCTTGATGGACACCTGCTCCCATACAATCTGCACCATTCATCAAGAAAGGAATAGCCCCATGATCTACTGATGCCCATCTTTTCTCTGTACCCCAAGCTAAAATTCCTCTAATTGTAGGGAACCATATTTTTCCTTTTTCAGTATTTATTTGGATTGCAAGAGGGATTTTATCTACAAGGATTAAATCTCTTTCTTGAAAATGTCCTTTCTCTAAAAAAGAAGTCGGAAAGTCTAATTTTACTCCTATAAGGTCGGAAATCTCTGACATTTCTTTACGTATTTGCTTCCATCTTACGGGGGTTCGTCGACGAAGTCTCTTCTCACTCACAAGTAGTTCTGCACGGACGTCGTCTATCAACTGTACTTAGGGTAAATCGTTAGAAATTAAACTGTCATAATGCTCAATTTAGAGGAAATTTATCAAATTTCTTTTTCTTGTTTATTCCAATCTATTGAAATAAGGGAGGCAAGTCGGCGAGTTTCATGGCAAAGTGGCATGGTATCTCTCGACGCAAGGCGACCGGTGGACGCTTGAAGAGACCAAACCGTTATCGAGGCAAGCGCCGAACAGAGATTTCTAGTGAAACTCAATACGCTTTTGTTGGTACTGAGGATGCTTCTAAGAAATACCGAAAGAATGCTGGTTCTCAAACTGTTAGAGTAACTTCAGCATACACAGTAAACGTCAACTCAAAGGATGGTACCACTACTCGTTCAACTATCTCCAACGTAGTAGAAAATAGTGCAAATCTTAACTTTGTTCGTCGTAATATTGTTACTAAAGGAGCAATCATTCAAACAGATCTTGGTAAAGTTAGAGTAACTAGCAGACCGGGTATGGATGGAGTCGTTTCTGGCGTTCTTATCGAAGAATGATTCAGTCGAAGCCCTCAAGTTAGTCAAATAACACGGAGTGAGCGATAGCATGACGGCCGACAAGTCAAAGATGACACTTTGGACTAGATATTTCGATTCTAAATTATCTCGCTCCGAGGGGCGAAGAGTTCCAAAAGAGGCATCAATTCCTAATCCTAGTTTAGATGCTATAGTCTGGGCTGCAAGAGATGCTGGACTTTCCAAAATGAAACGTGATACTGAGGCTAGCCATCCATCTCGCCCTCATTCAAGAGAAGGTCGTTTAATTCTCTCTGCTCAAGAAGCAATCTCTGTAACTAGAGCTGATTCAAAAGAAGGCGTGATGCAAACAATTGGCCTTCGTCTCCGCCGACAATTTAAAGAATCTAAGAATGATGAAAAATCAGGGAAGAAACAGTCGTTGAAAAAAGGCGACAAACAAATTCGAACACAAAGAAAATCATTCAAAGGAAATACTAGTGGTCAAAGAAAAAAGAAGTTTGGCCGTAAATAATCAAAGTTCTGGCGTCCATCCAAATTTATCTTCTACACGGCCGTTCATGATATCAGTCAACGCAATGAATAGTTCTTGAGTTATTTTCCCAATACCTCCATTAGAATAATTTGCAATTTCTCCGCTATGTTCTATTGATCCAATCGGGGATATAACTGCAGCTGTACCTGCACAAAATGCTTCATCAGAATTCATTGCAAACTTAATATCAATTTTTTCTTCACGTACTTCGTAACCCATTGATCTAGCTAATTCTATAATCGACATTCTAGTAATACCTGGCAAGATTGTTCCAGTAAGTTCTGGAGTATATATTACATTATCTTTGATACAAAAGAAATTAGCTGCCCCAACTTCTTCTACATATTTATGATTAACAGCATCTAGATAGATGATTTCAGCATAACCTTCTGATTTTGCATTTTGTGATGGCATCATTCCAGGAGCATAATTTCCAATTGCCTTAACTCCACCTGATCCTCCAGGAGCTGCTCTATGGTAATTATCTGAAACCTTTAGAGAAATTGGATTCATTCCTCCTTTGAAGTAAGGGCCAACTGGTACTGCATAAATCAGGAAAGTGAACTCTGGTGCCGGAGCAACTCCTAAAATCGGGCCACTTCCAAAAATAAGAGGTCTGATGTAAAGTTCTCCTCTACCATTTGGAGGTAACCAGCGAATATTTTCTTGTACAACTTTTTTTACAGCACTAAGGAAAATTTCTTCTGAAACAGGAGGCATACCTAGTCTTCTACAACCTTCAGCGGATCTACGCGCATTAAATTCTGGGCGGAAAAGAAGTACTCTTCCATCTTCAGTACGCCGAGCTTTCATGCCCTCGAATAATCCTTGACCATAATTTATTACTCCTGCAGCAGGAGATATTTTCAGGTCTTGATAGTCCTGCATGATTCCAGTTTCCCATTCTTCTCCTTTTTTACAGGTTGACATATACATTCTATCAGTTTCTGTAAAACTAAAAGTTAGACTATCCCAATCAACACTCGGTTTAGATTCATCTAACATCATAAAGGCCTCAATCAATTGCTTGGGAGAGGGGGCGGCTTTCAACGGTTGTGCTTAATCAAACACAAAATAGCACTGGGAGAACTTCACAAGGGTGGGCACGATACGCCTCAATGATAGGCTAGGGTGTATTCATTGGAATGGAGAGATGAAGCATGCATTATTTCTGGAGATTACCGGGACTGGCCAAATGATTCTAAAAAAACTGCAATTGAATTATGGTGTCGTTCTAAATCGGGTCATTCAATATTATTATTGGTTAATGGGTTGAAACCTTACATTGAGATATCTGACCCTATGACAAATAGTGATTCAAAGTATCCTAATCTTTCTTTAGATGAAGTTACTAATGATAGTAGAGTTTTAGGAGAGCCAATTGAATTAGGGAATAAATTGTATAATGGTCAGGAAAGACCTCATTGGCGCATCAATGTTATTTCTAGAGATTATAAATATTATAATTCGTTACAAAAAAAATTATCTACGGATGGTTGGGATGTGACAAGTTCTGATATTTTTCTTATACATAAACTACTGATGGATTTCGATTTAGGTCCTCATATCTCTTTTTCCGGGGAAGTTCTCTGGGCCGGTAATCGTGCACCTGAAGAAATACCTCGAACAACTAATTCTAGCGAAGTAGCCGAAAAAATAAGACAAATTGGTGGTGCTGGACTTTATCCTGTTGATTTAATAATGCATTGTGATGTTTCATCTCTGGCAAGAGCAGACCCGTTCCCTACTCCTTTCGTGACTTTTTCTTATGATTTAGAAACAAGTGTAAAACATAACAATATTTTATGTGCAGCAGCAGTAATTGATAGGAATGGTGAAAGATTGATTAGAGAATATAGGGGTTCTGAAAGAGAAATCATGGAAGGTCTAACAAGATTAGTTCGAGAAGAAGATCCTGATTTTATTACCGGTTATAATATCGATAATTTTGATCTTCCGAGAATGCTAGATCGATCTGAAGAAAATAGTCCTAATTCATTATCGGACCAAGCTGCAATGTTTGGATGGGGTCGTTTACCTGCTACAAGAAATGAAATTGGTGTTAAATCACCAGGTAAAATCTTCCCTAAGAGACAAAATAACAGAGTATGGAGAATACCTGGACGGATACCTCTAGATGCTTGGTGGCAAGCTAGACAAACGTTGAGCCCTCAAAGAGAATCTCTGAAATATGTATCTAATTTATTATGGCCAAATCAAGATGATAAACAAAAATTAGATATTGATGCTAGCCAAATGGATATGGAATGGGCGAATAGACCTGATGAAGTGATGGATTATTGCGTTAGAGATACAATATTGCCATTAGATATTCTTGATAAACTAAAATCAATACCTCGAAAAGAAGCATTGGCATCAGTATCTTCGACAACCGTTGAAACAGCATCAACAGGTACAACTAGTCAATGGATTGATTCTCTAGTTGTTCGATTAGCCGATAGGAATGGAGTTGCCATTCCAATAACAAATCGAACTACTGGGCGACGAGAGCAAATTGCTGGTGGCTATGTCCATGAAGTCGAACCAGGAACTAAAAATTGGGTAGCAGTTCTTGATTTCAAATCTATGTATCCCTCAATAATGATCTCTAATAATATATGTTCGACAACATTAATTAGAGATTCTCATAAAGACTCTACTCATTTTATTTCTCCAGTTACTGAGACGCGTTATTTATCTAAAGAAGATCGAATAGGACTAGTCCCTCTATTACTTCAGGGCTTAATGGATAGTCGGGACAAATACAAGAAAGCATACTCCCAAGCACAAGAGGCAGGAGACGAAGATGGGGCATTCCTTAATGACCAATTACAGTATGCTGTAAAAATCCTCATGAATTCATTCTATGGAGTATTTGCATCAAGTTTTTATCGTTTCACTCATGAAAAATTAGGTGCTAGTATTACTGAATGGGCTAGGTATAACATTACTGAAATTATTTCTAATCTAGAGAAAGATGGTTATGATGTGGTTTATTCAGATACTGATTCAATATTTGTTTGTACTCGTACTGAAGAAAACACACCTGCTAAAAAACCATCCGGCGGACCTGAATTATTAGCTTGGGAATCTGCTAAAGATGAAACGCTCAAACTAGGTGAACAATTAGCTAATCAATTTACCAAAGAAGGTGCAGAATTAGAATTTGAAACAGCACTTTCTGCTTTCTTTTCTCATGGTGCTAAGAAAAGATATGTTGGTAGAGTAATTTGGCCTAGAGAAGAATTATTGATACGTGGATATGAAGTTAGGAGAACTGACTCTTTCAGTATACTAAGTAAAACTATGACTGAAATGTTTGAATTAATTTTAGAAGGAGATGAAGAAGGTGCAATTAACTTGGCTAAATCCGTGATCACAGATGTTCATCAAGGAAAGGTCGAAACATCTGATTTGATAGTTAGTCGTTCGTGTAAAGGGTCTTGGGATAAGAAATCAGGGAAATGGGTATTTGACAAGATTTATGCAAATCCAGATAGCCTTCCATATGTTCGTGCTGCTAAAGAAAGAATTAGTAGAGGATTACAATTCACTCCAGGTATGAAAGTTGGTTACATTATTACTAATTCTAAATCAAGCCCTATGGGAATAAAGGCTTGGTTGGTCGATGAGATAGGTGGAGAACCACCTAAACCCGACCCGCAGTATTACGTTAATAGGTTGGCTAAATCACTTGGTCGTATTACTTCTGCACTAAAATTTGATGAGGCACAATTAAAAGATTATGCGAAAAATCCTTCGACTCAAAAGTCCTTATTTGACTTTTAAGGCCTATCACGTAGAGCCGTAGGTTTGATGATACAAGG
Organism: uncultured Candidatus Poseidoniales archaeon; assembly: GCA_963990035.1. GTDB lineage: Archaea > Thermoplasmatota > Poseidoniia > Poseidoniales > Thalassarchaeaceae > MGIIb-O2. Next base: position 64,810 of record CAXDMJ010000002.1, read on the forward strand.
ATATCACGCAAGGCATGATGGCACGCGTTCGTGGACTTGCATTTTTGTTGGTTTTATTGATGATTAGCACACCTCTAGCAGGTTGTTTAGATCAATTTAGTGGTAATAATGCACCTTCTGCTACATTTTCCTTAAACCCTAACTCAAACATTCGTTCAGGTGACGAAGTAACATTCAATGCAGCTGGTTCATCTGATCCTGATGGAGATGCACTTACATTTTCATGGAACTTTGGAGATGGTAATACTGGTTCAGGGCTTACAACAACACATACTTTCAATCAGGATGGCGAATATTCAGTTAGATTAACAGTGAGTGATGGTTCATTAGAGGCTACAACTAAGAAGACTGTGAATATTATCGACCCTTCTGCTAGAGAGCCTAATGCAGAGATCAGTTCTGAGAAAGATGATGATTGTGATGGAGAAACTGCACCAGCAGGAAGTTTCGTCTTAATTTGGGTTTGTGAAGAAGATAAAGAAATAAGTGATAAAAAAGTAGAATTTACTACAAAAATCACTCTTGATGCTTCTGATTCATGGGCTGGATGTGACCCTGATGATTCAAATTGTTATGCTGAAGAATATATTGTGGAATGGAATTGGGACTTAGATACTAGTTATGATTCCGATAATGATGGCGATTTAGAAAATGATATTGACGCTACTGGTGAAGAAATCGAGTGGGAAACTTTACCCTCTAATGGTGAAGCAATTAGTTCAGGTGCTTGGGAAGTACGTTTGACAGTAGTTGATAATAATGGTCTAACTTCTTCAGAGAGCACCAAGGTATATGTTAATTATCGTGGTGTTTGGTCTGATTTTGAAATAGATCGTCGTTTAGGAAACGATCCAATAATAATGTCTTGGGAATATCCACTGTCATATGATACAGAGACTGATGATAGGATTCGTTATCTTAGAGTCAAACTAATCTATCCTGCAGAAGATGATGGAGCCGGAGGTCTTACTGTTGATTCTGAAAATATACTTGATATCTATATTTACAATAATACTAATGATGAAGTCGCTAATACCTCTGCTATTGGTACTGAGAATAGAGACGCAGGAGATTGTGATTCAGATGATCAATGCGTTTGGATGGTGATTAGTGGTTCAACTGTGCGTGGGAAATTACCTGGTGAATGGACTGCAGATATACAAAATGAGAAAACTCACAACACAGAGATAAAACATTTCATTATAGAACTCCAATATCGATGAACTGCGCCGTTGTTACTACCACTAAAGTATCCGATTAATATATTCATTGAGATGAATGGATTCAAATATGGCTCTACGGTCGGCGAGTCTACCTTAGGGGTGTATCAAATGGGTTCACAATGGGAAGATAGAAGCAAACCGCACTTGAATATAGTATTCGTTGGTCACGTTGACCATGGAAAATCGACAACAGTTGGGAGGCTACTTTTAGATAGTGGTCATATCGAACAACACGTAATCGATAAGAATGAAAAACTTGCACAAGAGCAAGGTAAGGCAGGTTTCGGTCTGGCTTATGTTATGGATGGATTGAAAGAAGAGCGTGAGCGTGGAATTACTATCGATGTTGCTCACAAAGAATTCTATACTCCAAATTATTACTTCACTGTTATTGACGCACCTGGTCACCGTGATTTCGTAAAGAACATGATCACTGGAACAAGCCAAGCAGATGCTGCTGTTCTTTGTGTTGCAGCTAACGATGGAGTAAACGCACAAACTAAGGAACACGCTTTCTTAGCACGTGTACTAGGAGTAAAACAACTAATTGTTAATATCAACAAGATGGATATTAGCGGTGTAGATTACTCAGAAGATAAATTCAACTCTGTTAAGACAGAAGTATCTAATCTATTGAAGATGGCTGGATTCAACCCAGCTGATGTTCCAATGATTGCAGGATCTTCTTTCTACGGAGAGAACATCTACAACAAGAGTGAAAATATGTCATGGTACAAGGGACCTACTCTGTTCGAAGCAATTGATGGTATTCAGATGCCTCCGAAACCAACATCTCGTCCACTAAGACTTCCTATTCAGGATGTTTACAAGATCAGCGGTATTGGAACTGTTCCAGTAGGAAAGATCGAGACTGGTGTTCTAAACTCAGGTAAGACTGTAGTATTCAACCCAAGTCAGAAATCTGCTGAGGTTAAATCAATTGAGATGCACCACACAGTTCACGCTAAGGCTGAACCTGGTGATAACGTTGGATTCAACGTACGTGGTCTTGCTGCAACTGATATTCGCCGTGGAGACGTTGCTGGATACCCAGAAAGTGCACCTAGCTTCGTACGTCATGACGAAACATTCGTTGGACAAATCCAACTTATGGAGATACCAAAGGCAATTGGTGTAGGATACACACCTGTATTCCACTGCCATACTAGCCAAGTAGCAGTTCGATTCGTTGAACTATTAGAGAATTCCAAAACTAAGGAAGCAAACCCTCCGTTCCTAAAGACCGGAGACGCTGCTTTGATTCGTTTCGGTCCAACCAAGCCAATGGCTATTGAACAGATGGATCAATTCCCTGAACTTGCAAGATTCGCTATTCGTGACATGGGTAAAACCGTGGCTGCTGGCGTCTGCATGAAGATTGAGAAGAAAGCTTAGAATTTTAGAAAGATTGGGTGAATTAAATGCCAGTCGTTACTACAATCAAGTTAACCGGTGACAATTACAAAGACGTAGATTTGGTATGTGCTACCATTAAGGCGATTTCAGATAAGTCTGGTGTTGCACTTCGTGGACCTATACCTTTGCCTACTCGTAAATTAGTCGTGCCATGCAGAAAAGCTCCAGATGGAGAAGGTGCAGAGACCTGGGATCACTGGGAAATGCGTTTTCACAAGCGTCTTCTTGAACTCGTAACTAACAGTTCAAAGGATGAGAAGGCACTGAAAGCAATTATGATGATTGAATATCCAGATTCAGTTACAATCGAGCTTTCACTTCGAAATCTTGGATAAGATTTGTAGAACACAAGTTAGTTTTGATTAAGCATCTGCGATATGCGTCTTTACAGGCTTTTCTTTCTGGAAGTTATTCTTTCTTGCTTATCTTTTCTTTCTAGAGTTCTCTTTTGCTTACGAACTCGTCCTTCACGAGATTTTTGTTTAGCAAGAACTCTTGCTTCACGAGATTTTTGTTTATCAGGGATCTTTTCAGAAACTTGATTATTTCCTATCGATGGACCCCCTTGTCCTTTTGATGAAGATGATGCAGTTTTACTATGGCAACTACTACAAAGTTCAATTCCATTATTTGGATTCGAAAAACCATGGTTATGGCTAGCTATTTGATGCCATTCTGTCTTACCTTTTTTTTTACAAATTGTACAAATATTACTTTTACTACCTAATGACATATTATTCTCCTTATTTCTATAAATATTCACAGAGCTGCTTCGTCTCTTGCTAGACTACCCATTGGATCCCAAGCAGGTAATACTACTGGCGTTGTACTGAGTCCATTTTTCATTTTATCATTTAGGTAACTTGTTGGTGCTGCAATCTCAAACATATGTTCATCATACCAAGAATCATTCATTGTATAGAACCCCTTTTTACCGCTGTCTTTGGCTCCCCATGAATTCTCTACTCTCCATCTTCTTGGAACGCCATCAATTACGTCTACTCCAGTGAAAAGCATAGCATGAGTCATCATTGTCTGACTATACCTTAGGCGATTTGCTTTATCCATACCAAATTCAGCGCCATATAATGCTGCGAAATCGAATAACTTAGCATCCCATAGTCCTCTTTTTCTATGCATTTGCTTTCCTACATCACAACCCATCCATACCGGCAATCCATCTTCTAGTAATTTTTGAGTAACATCTTTCATTTCCTGACTTGGAACATTTAGATAGACTACAGGCGGACCTCCTGCCACATTTTGTAGATAATCTACTGTGTAAGTTTGGTAGTAATCATTTCTTGGATCATTAACAATACATACATAATCTTCCCAATCCATATCTACATATTCTTCAGCGAATTCTTGAGGAGTCATACTTCCTTTTCTATGGAAATCACCATCTTTATCTTCCCATTGCCAATCAAATTCTTCAGGAGGAGTTCCCAGATGAATGCATAGGATTTTCCAAATATCCTCGACTCTCTTATCTTTGTGAGCACGCGCTTCTTCTTTTGTTCCACCATTATCTAAGATTTCTCTTAATTCGCTTGCTCCACTTCTTAGGATATCTTTCAATATAGCATTCATCCATCTCGTACTAGATGATGAAACACTTTCTGGATAAGCAGATTTTGGTACCAATCCATGTTTACGGATTAGATTCATTGCCATATTCCACTGCCCTCCATCTCCAATAGGATCTCCTAGAAGGAATCCAATTGTTCGGTCATCTAATGGCCTATTCGCAGTATCAATAATTGCTTCAAAGAAATGATTACCTCTCTCAAATTTATCCCAGAAATGAATATGAGACTGACTAAATTCAAAATCTTTAACATTTAATTTTTTCATTGTTCCCGGTCTAAATAAATTCAATGTTGCAAATAACCAACATCTTCCACTATTTTTTTGATTTGTAACCTTCCAATCATCTAATTTTATAGAAAATGTTGAATCAATATTTTGTACTAAATCTCTATTTAGTGCAATATCTAGTAGATTTCCATTAGTTATTGCATTCTGTGCAACCTTTGCTGCAGGGTCATTTGAAAAATTTGCTCTTAATTGTTTTAGCTGTTTATTTGTAACTGATTCTCCCATTGGCTCACCTTCGGTAGAGTATACCCTGTAATGACGACTCTAAGTTATTGCTTCTCTATATATCAGCAGATTCTGCAAATCCTGCTGCAATTAATGTATCCGCCATAAGTGAAGAAAAGTTTGCAACTTCACCTGCAGTTAATTGAATAGCAGTTCCATCTTCATCAATAATAGGGTCAATTAAATCCTGCAATATTCTAATTCTTTTCATATCTGAACTAATTTTCTCAGACGAGTTTGTGTTTAATGAAGTTGAAGACATTGCTCCAGTGGCTCTCTCTGGGAATTCATCCATTTGACGAATTCTATCTTCTTCATCAAATTCAGGGTCATCCCATATCTCTTTCGATGGTTGTGGAGATGGCGTTACTGGGCCTGTCGTTACAATTCTTTCTTCACTATCTGGCTCATTGAATTCAGTTAGTGCGGCATTACCTCCAAGACTGGGCTGCTTTCGTACCGCTGGTTTCCCTCCATGAAGCATATTATCCCACGATACATCATGTTTGTATTTCTCAACTAAGCGTTCAACGCTTGTGTAGTATACTCTTTCAGATGGATCATGTTTTTGCCAATTTAGGGGAGGGACACGATTTTCATTTGTATTACCATTAGGTCCTTTGATTAGATGTGTAAGAATGGCATGTTGAGTAAATGCATTCATCCTCATTCTAGTTAAGTCTGAAACAGATGTTCTTGCAACCCCAAGTCTACGAGATTGAAGTTGTGTTTTTGCATTCATCCCTTCATTCCTTATCGTTTCAGATAATTCATTTTCTAGATGAGAAAGTAATTGATGAATCGATGGCCAGAAATTTCTCAAAGCAATTTCAACAGGAACATTTTGACTTGATTTTTGCTGTCTTGTAAACTCAAAGAGTGCCTTTTCGACAGTAATTAGCTGTTGCTTTGTTAGTCTTGATGAAGCGACTTCGTCAATCATGTGAGCAACCTGTATGATGACAGAGAGAGGAAGACCATGAATGATTCCTTTGTATATCTCCTTTCACGTCTCTTCATCCGTTGGACTCAATAAGAAAAAACATCTCGGAGAGCCGCAGGTGTACCCGAGTGGTCAAAGGGGTCGGGCTCAAGTTCCGATGCGTAGAGCTTCGCAGGTTCGAATCCTGCCTCCTGCACCATCTTTACTTTCTTGACATAATGAATTGTTGTAGGAATTCTATAGTTCCAGAAGTTCCTTTGGCTTTAGTTGAATAATCAGCAGCTTCTTTTACTCCTTTAAATTCATCATTTACAGCAACTGCGAAGCCACACATCTGGAACATAGGTATGTCATTTGCTGCATCTCCGACTGCAATAACTTTACTTGGATTTATTCCTCTTTGTTCAAATGCTACTTTTAATCCACTTGCTTTATTCAGTTCTTTTGCAGTAATGTGTACGGCAAATCCAGTTGGAACAACTTGTAAGTCCGGCCATTGAGATTCTTTGAGAGCATCTCTCATTTTTTCATAATTTTCAGTATCGAGTAAGCACCATTCAGTTTCTCGCCAACGATTCGTTTCAATCCCTTTTGGATCTAAACCTTCTATTTGTGTAGCTAACCATTTAGCAGCATCTCTTGCTCTTGTTCCATCTGCTAGACATCTGATAGGGAATCCTGCTTTAGTATCCCAAACCATACCCCCATTTTCTCCTATTGCAAATCCAGATACAGCTAGAACTTGTTGAATTGGTGTGACATTAGGTAACGTTCTTCCTGAAGCCAATGATACTGCAATACCCATATTTTCAATCTCTCTGATTAATGGTATTAATTCGGGTTGAAATCCATCCATATCAAGCAGTGTACCGTCTATATCGAAGACAATCATCTCCCAATCATCACCTTCAGGTATTTTCTTCATGTGCCTCCGTAATGGTTCTATTTCATCATCTCATCGCTCATACTTTATCCAGTCAGATTCAAGGATGACCTCGTAGTCGCAATACTATGGATGAAGAGGAGTTTCTTCTTCTCGATGAAGACGAGGAACCAGCATCTCCACTTTCTCCAATCAAATCGACCTCCGAAAAAGTTAGTAATTCTAACTCTAGAAGTATAATTTCAAACATTTCCAAGACTATGGGCGATAGTCTATCACAGATTCCTGTAAAAATTAAAAGTTCATCAGATATGAAAAAGCTACTTCAAGAAAAAAGAGATAATTTGAAATCTTTTGCAAGTAGTGCTGATTCAATATTAGATGCGGATTTAGTAGTTGATGGTATTTATGATATTGAATGGGACATCAATGGGATGGATTGTGCAGACTGTGCAATGAAAGCAACAAAAGCAGTCAGTAGATTACCAGGTGTTGATGGCGTCAAAGTATCCGTTACAGAAGGTACTGTGAAATTTAATTTAGATTTAGCTAAAGGAAAGGTGTCTCGTGCTAATTCAGTTTTAGAAAGTCTAGGTCATAATCCAGTTGTTATTTGGCAGTCTGTATTTGGAATTACCCCTGGTGGAGCAGCCAGTAATCTTGGGATAGATCGTAAATCTCTGCGAACAGCGATACTTTCAGTTCCCGGTATAATCAATGTAAGATTTGAAGATGGAAAAATTGAATTACAAAAGATAACTTATAATTCTACTAAGATGAGAGAAATTTCAGATGAAAGATTACAGCAATTACTTGGAGATGATTTGAGATTCCAGAAATCTACAACTTCAAAGCTTAGACCTGACCAAGTACAACTTCTCTCAGCATTCTTTACAATTCCTTTAATTATCGGTGTATTCGCTATCAATCAATTAGATTCAGTTCCTAATTTTACTGCCCTTTTACTTTCTTTAATAGGTATCTCATTTGCTGGTTTCCCTATGTTTAAAGCTGCAATATCAAGTATTCAAAATAGAGTTCTAGGTTTCCAAGTATTAACTTCCTTAGCAGTAATTGGAGCTATGTTAATGGAAGAATATCCAGAGGCACTTATTGTTACAGGATTAGTTGCATTCGCCTCTCATCTAGAAGAAAGCGCCCTTGTAAGGGCTAGAAATGCAATGCAAGGAGGTTTAGACAGACTTCCACGATTAGCTAGACTTTCTTCAGTAACTGAAGCTAGTTGTTGTGATGATGATCATTGTGATTCTGAAGTCAAGGAAAATAATTCTGATGATGAATGGATTCCAATTGAAGCTTTAGATATTGGAGATATCGTTGAAATCAGATCAGGTGAAATTGTACCTGTTGATGGTGTAATAATCGAAGGTAGTGGCGCCATAGATCGTGCTCCATTAACAGGCGAACCAATTCCAGTTAGTATTACTACAGGTGATTATGTTGAAGCTGGATTAGTATTAGTTCGTGGCCCTATTATAGTCAATTGTAAGGCAATTGGTGAATCTACTAGACTAGCAAGTTTGATTGATCTGGTCCGTAGTTATCGTGATCAACCAACTCGTACTCAATCTACAATTGAGCGTTTCACAGCAGTTTGGGTACCATTTGTCTTGATTGGGTCACTTGCTTATGGGATACTGACTAAAGATTTTGTAACGACTCTAGTATTATGGGTAGTTTCTTGTCCTTGTTCTTTGTTATTAGCTGCTCCAGTTCCACATGCGACAGCTCTCTCTTCAGCATCAGCATCAGGACTTGTTGCAAGAGGAGGAGATGTTCTTGAATCAGCTGCATCTATTGAACTTGCATTGCTTGATAAGACTGGAACTTTAACGACTGGAAAACCAAAAATCGGTGAATTTGTTTGTGCTAAAGGTCAGAAAGAAGACAATATTCTAGGTATAGTATCAGCTTTAGAACAGCGTTCAAATCATCCTTATGCTAAGGCAATTATTTCATTAGCGGAAGAATCTAATGTTAAACTAAAGAAAGTTACTGAAATTAGTGATGGTGATGCTGGAGTTTCTGGTAAATTAAATAGTAAAGAAATAATATTCGGTAGAGCTGATTGGTTAATTTCTCAAGGTGTGATAATTTCTAGTGAGATTCAAAAGGTATTAGATAGTGCTTCCAAAAAAGGTCATGGAGTTAGTGTTTTATCGCTAGATGGAGAATCTGTAGCTGCATTTTCTTTCATCCATGATGATGCTAGAGAAGGTGTCAAAGAAATGATTCAGATGCTCCAAGAACAAGGAATAATTGTTGAGATTCTTAGTGGTGATGAGCAATCATCAGTCGAGTCTTTTGCTAGAAAAATAGGTATTGATCCTTCAATCTGTAGAGGTAATGTAGATCCTGAAGGAAAGGCAAAGTGGGTAGAAGAAAGAAGTAAAGCACGTCGTACTTTGATGGCTGGAGATGGATTCAATGATGCCGGTGCTTTAGCTGCTGCAACTATTGGTGTTGCCGTTGGTAGTGGTGACCAAGTAAATCTAGAAGCTGCAGATGTATTGATCCCCGGCGATGACCCGAGAGCAATAGCAAGATTACTCGAACTCGCAAAGAGAACGAAAATGATTGTGAATATCAATATTGCAATATCAGTAGTAGTTACATTAATTCTCGTATTAACAACTTTAGCAGGTGTGAATACAAGTATCGCAGCAGGAATTGCGATTCATGAAGCTAGCGTATTTTTGATAATAATCAATGGCATGTTTGTCTCTAGTAATAATACTCGAAGAACTACCGTATTAGTCGATCTAATGAAAGACTTGGTCAAAGACCTGAAAGATGCATTTGAGGTGTTATTTGGGGCCAATAATACGACCGCTTGATAACCAATAAGGGGTAGCGAAGGACATGGCAGATTCAGCAGAGGTCGAGTCGAAACATGTAGCGCCTTTGGCAGAATGTGCTCATTGCAATCATATGTTACCGCCGGGACTTGGCGAAATAGAATGTGAAATCTGTGAAGCAATTTGTAGAGTATCTC
>CAXDMJ010000003.1:0-70962 GCA_963990035.1 uncultured Candidatus Poseidoniales archaeon
CAGTGTGCCCATATTGTGGCGATAGGGCTGATGTACACACAGTCCAAACATCATATGCATTCAAGCTTCTCCTGGACGAAATGAAAAGTCTCGGGGTCGCTATGAGACTTGAACTGGAGGACCGAAGATGAGTGCTAGAGACGCAGCAAAAATCCCTAAAAGGATTCAATCAATTAAATTTGGATTATTGGAACCTAATGAAATACGAAAAATGTCAGCAGTTGAAGTAAAAACTGCAGATACTTATCGTGATGATGGCCATGCTTACAAGCAAGGTTTGATGGATCCGAAAATGGGTGTAATTGACCCCGGTGTGAGGTGCGAAACATGTGGGAATAAGCATGAAGACTGCCCTAGTCATTTCGGTCACATAGCTCTAGAACTTCCAATAATGCATATCGGTTTTACTGATCTTATCAAAATGTCATTAAAGTCAACTTGTAACTCTTGTAGCAATATATTACTACATAAAACAAAAGAGACTCACCCTCTTGATCCAGAGAAATCTGAACAAGACTATTACCGTGATAGAGTGAAAGATGTAATGATTAAACATGGTGTTGGTTCACGTGAATTTAAGAAAATTATCAAAGATATTGAAAAAGAATGTTCTAGTAAAAAGAGAACTATTTGTATGCATTGTGGTTCGGAACAGGGTAAAATTATTCTTGACAAGCCATCAACTTTCAAAGAAAAGAAAGAAAATAAAGGTGAACATAAATTAAATGCAAGAGATATCAGAGAATGGTTGGAAAGAATACCTGACGATGATCTATTATTTATTGGAATGGATAAAGATTCAAGCCGTCCAGAATGGACAATTATGAAAGTATTACCAGTTCCGCCGATAACAGTTAGGCCATCTATTACTTTGGATAGCGGCGACCGTTCAGAAGACGATTTAACACACAAGTTAGTTGATGTTCTAAGAATTAATCAGAGACTTAGAGAAAATCGTGATGCTGGAGCGCCTCAATTAATTGTAGAGGATTTATGGGAACTTCTCCAATATCATTGCACTACTTACTTTGATAATCAAACTAGTGGAATACCACCTGCTCGTCATCGTTCAGGACGTCCATTGAAAACACTAACTCAGCGCCTGAAAGGTAAGGAGGGGAGATTCCGTTCTAATTTATCAGGGAAAAGAGTTAATTTTTGTGCAAGAACCGTTATTTCTCCTGATCCTAATCTTGGAATTAATGAAGTTGGAATACCTAGGAAAACTGCTAAAGAATTGACAGTACCTGTGCGTGTAACTAATAGAAACAGGGAACAATTACGTCAAATGATTCTAAGAGGTCCTGATGTACACCCTGGTGTGAACTATATTGTTCGTGGAGATACATTAAGAGTGAGAATTACTGATAGAACTAAGTATATTTGGGCTGGTTTCCGCTGCATGAATCCTGACTGTAATTCAGGAAGTGACGATGAACCTTATTCGGGTTATAGACCAGACTTAAACCAAGTATTACCTGCACCAAATTTCCTACCTGGTCTTGAGTTAAAACGTCAAATGAGAAGAAATTCAATTGGTGAACTTGAGGAAGAGTGGGGTGTTGATCTTGAGAAAACAATCTTTAATCTCAGAGGTGAAGAAAGTGAGGGTTCAATCAAAGGACAAAGTCTTGAATCTAATGATCCAAGAGCTTTAATTCATAGCCGTTGGGTATGGGAACATAGAGACGAGTTTGATGGTGAATATCCTGTAGAACTTGAAGTAAACTGTCCACACTGTGGGAGTCCTTCTGTCGAAGATGATTTCGGTGAATCATATCGTACAGATGTTGAAGATAGGCTCAGCACGCTTGATCGTGATGGAAACCCCAAACCAGGTGTTGTTATTGAAAGACATTTAATTGATGGTGATGTAACTATATTCAATAGACAACCATCATTGCATAGAATGTCTATGATGGTGCATGAAATTAGAGTTATGGATGGTAAAACTTTCCGATTTAATCTGGCTGATTGCACACCGTATAATGCTGATTTCGATGGAGATGAGATGAATCTTCACGTAATTCAATCTGAAGAAGCCAGAGCAGAAGCTAAAATCTTAATGAGAGTTCAAGAACATATAATCACTCCAAGATATGGTGGTTCAGTTATTGGTGGGATACACGATCACATTTCGGGTTCTTACTTACTAACACACGGTCAAAAGATTCTCCCAGAGAAATTAGTTATGGAGATCCTTGGAGCTGTTTCTTGGGATGGTGAATTACCTGAACTCAAAGAGGTAGATGGTGTCAAAGGTTATCTCGGTTCAGATGTTCTTAGTTTAATTGTCCCAGGTGGCTTTAATCTAGAATATACTAGCCGTTCAGGTGATCATGTTAAGGTCAGCGAAGGTAACGTTAGCGGAACTATTGATAAGAGAGGAATTGGTGCAGAAGATGGAAGATTATTAGATGCAGTTGTTCAAACGCATGGTTCCGATGTTGGTGCTGAATTCATCAATAGAATGACAAAAATGACAATCGCAATATGTACCTCTATGGGCTTTACTACCGGTATTGATGATGAAGATATTGGTCCTGTAGCGAAAGCACAAATCGCTGAAATTAATCGCATTGCAAGTGATAATGTGAATAAGGAATTAGAAATGTTCGGAAAAGATGGTCGTAGATATGAGACTCGCCCTGGTCGAACCGCTGAAGAAACATTAGAAGAGAATATTCTAAATATACTTGACTCAGGTAAAGCTGAATCAGGAAAGGTTGCTAAAGAATTCTTAGGTGATGATAACTCTGCAGTATTGATGGCAACTTCCGGTGCTAGAGGATCAATGGATAACTTAGCAATGATGGCTGGTTCAATTGGTCAACCAAAGGTTAGAGGTAAGAGACTAGAAAGAGGATACCAAGAAAGAGTTTTGTCACACTTCCAGAGAGGTGTTAAAGGTGCTAAAGAGAAAGGATTCGTTTCCTCATCTTTTAAGAGAGGACTTGAACCTACTGAGTTCTTTATGCTTTCAGTATCTGGTAGAGAATCGCTTGTTGATACAGCGGTTCGTACATCTAAGTCTGGATATATGCAACGCCGATTGATTAATGCTATGGATGATTTGAAAGTAGCAAATGATGATATGCGTTCTGTAAGGAATACTGCGGATAGAATTATTCAATTCGAATATGGAGAAGATAAAGTTGACCCAGCAAGAAGTAGAAAGGGAGAACCTTTCGATGTCAATCAAGTACTTGATGAAGCCTTAGGGGGTGTTAATTGATGGTAGTAAAGAGTGCAACCAAAAAGAAATTAATGGATCTTGGAATCGAAGAAGAGTATGCTCATAAACTTGCAGATGACAAGAAATGGGATGATGTGAAAATCTTAACATCTTCACAAATAGCACAAATTTGTGGTACTGATTCTGGCACAGCAACTAAAATATTTGAAGTAATGGCTGGTTCATCAAAGGCTGCACAAAGAGCAGCAGCTAGAATTGATAAAACATTGTTGAGAAGAAAATCGGGTCCACGAAGAGCAACTAAGAGAACTACTTTACCTATACAGACATATGATTCTGAATCGAAATTAATACAAATTCTTAGAGATATAGATGTTGAGTCAGAATTATATTCTCAACTGACGGATGTTTCTGTAAAAATGAATGTTTCAATGACGCCTCGGATTATTAATGATTTAGTTAATGCTCTAATTGCTAGAGGAGATACAAAATTAACTCCTGCTAAAGCAAAGAAAGTGGTGGCTTCTGCAAATAAATACCTTACAGCATCTCGAGTTGATCCTCATGAGGCAGTAGGTATTACTACTGCTCAATCAATTGGCGAACCAGGTACTCAAATGACAATGCGAACTTTCCACTATGCTGGTGTAGCTACAGTTAACGTCACACAAGGTCTACCTAGAATCATTGAGATTGTTGATGCTAGGAAAGTACCTAATACTCCTACAATGAGGATTTATCTGGATGAAAATAATGCGAAAGGTAAGCCTCTAAGGACAAACGAAAAATTAGTTCAAGAAATTGCTGCAGGATTAGAGACGACAACTACCAGAGATATTGCTAATATTGATGTAGATATTACACAACGTCATATTATCCTTACTCTAAGTACTGCTAATCTTCGTGTTAAGAAAATGAATGGTGCTGAAGTCAGAGATAAATTATCTCGTGCTTTAAGACTCTTTGTTCAAGCAGATAATGATGATAAGCCAAAGGTTCTAAAGATCATTCCAGGTATTGCTAAGGAAGAAGAATTAGCGACACTTGCTAGTGATCCTCCAACTTACACCGCTCTTCTACAACTTGAAGAGAAAATCAAGAAGTTACGATTAAAGGGGCTTCCAGATATAATGAGGGCTAATGTACAGGGTCCTGATGTAGATACTGGAGAGTATTATATATCTACAATAGGATCAAACTTATCCAAGGTCAGCGAGTATGCAGGTGTAGATCGTGGACGAACATATACTAATAACATCACCGAGATTCACCAATATTTAGGTATTGAAGCAGCTCGACAAGCAATCATTAATGAACTGTTATTGACACTCGAAGGAGCAGGTTTAGATGTAGATGTCAGACATTTACTAATGGTATCAGATGTTATGACTAGTGAAGGAGAAGTACGTGCTATTGGCCGTCATGGAGTTAGTGGAACTAAGCACAGTATCTTGGCAAGATCTGCTTTCGAGGTGACTGTAACGCATCTTCTCAGAGCAGGAATTATCGGTGAAAGAGACGAATTAAGAGGTGTTACTGAGAATATTATTGTTGGTCAGCCTGTTTCATTAGGTACTGGTGCTGTTGACTTATACTATATCCCAGAGGATGCATAAGGAGGAATATAAATGGATTTAGCAAGACAATTAAAACAAGGAATTAGTACTGGAAATTTACTTTTCGGACAACGACAAACAAAAAGCGCCTGCTCAAAAGGAGATGCACGTATGATATTAGTCGCTGCGAATTGCCCTAAGTCATACATTAGCGATATTAAGGAAAATCATCCAGATGTAACTGTTCATCAAGTAACTTTAGTGAACAGACAACTCGGTGCTGCTTGTGCAAAGCCTTTCCCAGTTAGTGCAGTTTGTGTACTAGACCCGGGACAGAGTGAATTACTTTCACTATCAATGAATGTTTGAACATAATAAATTAATCCCTAATTGGATTGATTCGTTTATCTTTAAGCGTTCTTTTGAAGTGAGATGATACAATCCGAAGCCATGGAAGAAACAGTTCGTGACATACTCGCCTCACGAACTGTTAGACTAGAACCTATATCTGAACAATTTCAAATTTATGGTTTTCGTTGTCTTGGTATAGCAGAAAAATTACTTGATTTTGTAGATGATGATGTGTCACCAGTGTATGTTTGGCATGTACAAGATGATATATTGCCACTTTCAAAGAATGAAATAGAGAGGTGGTCAATAGATGCACCTGGTAAACGCCACTGGATTCTTAGCGAGAGGGATTTTTCAGAAGATATTTTCAAAGATATTTCAAACGATTTTCATGTAAATGCATGGGGTCCTAAAAAACTCTCGCGATGGATTGGAGAAGCTGTTTTACGTGGTGATTTAATTGTTAAATCTAATACTCATTCACAAGAAACTATTATTCAAGAAACTATTGAATCAATAAAAAAATCGGATGAAAATAATAACCTCACATTAAAACCATTAATTCAGATAAATGATTGGTTAGATAAAGAATCATTAGGTACGTTGAATACATTACCTGTTTTTCTCAATCTAAAGTTATGGGGGTTATCTGGTATGATGTACGGTCCTAATTCTGTTTCAGAAGCTAAGGATTGGTCATTTATCGAAGATCCTTGGGCGGATAAAATTCATGAATTTAATGCTGATGATATACTTCTAAATCCGCCTAATTTACGCCAAATAGATGCTTTAGAAGGGAAATGGCATACTATTAGTACACTAAAAATAAATCTTAAACCTCTACTTGATTTTAGGAAAAAAGAACAATTTTTTGAAGGTGTTGATAAAGTCAAATCAAGTATGCTTGAATGGTGGCGTGTTGATTTAGACACTTTATCTTTAGAATCTACCGATATTCAAATACCTGCCTGGATTTTAATTTTTGACGATGGAGAAAAAAAGATTCTTCATAGTAGGAATGGTATGACTTATTCTTTCTATGATTAATTTCTCTGTAAAGCCATTAATTCATCAGTCGATAATGTGTCTCCTGACATCAACCTAGACATTAGATCAGTAACTTCTAATCTCGTACTACTATCATCATCTAGGTTCCTCTCTTTAGCATCCATTGCTTTAAACAAATCTTGAATTGAATGTATGCTCCTTAGTGAAACAACATACTTATTATGCAATAAATCTGCTTCTCTTTTTGAGCGAATAACTCCTTCTTGAGATGAGTTAGCTTTAGCGCGTAGCCTATCAACTTCTTCTGAAAGTTCAATCATTAGATCATGTGATTCTTGGGCAGTAGTAACGGCTTCTTCGACTAGCCTGTGGGCTTCTTCTTGTGATTTAGCCGCTTTTCGAACATTTGCTTCTAAATCGGAAAATATATTTACAACCTTATTAGCTTTAATATCCTTTAATTCCGAATAAAGTTTTTTCATTTCTCTTTCGAAATTTCTTTCTTTTCCTTGAAAATGCCCATGATTAAATCTCATATCCATTTTATCAATATCACTTCGAATAGATCTTTCATTACGACTTTTTTCCTTCCTTTCTTTCTTTTTTGGTTCTTCCGCTGGTTTTTTTTCTTGCAGTTCAGTACGGAATTGTTTGAGAACCGTTGATCTTTCCGCACGAATTATTTTTAATTCTTTAACTTTAGAGTTTGCTTCATCCCGTATTATTTTCTGATTTTGAACTTCACCGATCAATTCCTTGACCTGTCTATTAATTTCATTTCTTTCTGTGAGATATTTTTTAACTTTACCATTCCAGTTATCTCTATCTTCTCTAAACACAGAAAGCTTCTCATCTAATGAACTACTTTTTGGGCGGAGGATAGTCCTAACCTCATCAAAATTCATGATTCTCAGGCCTCCTTCATATTCTCCGAGTTAAGAATATCATATAAGGGCATAGGGAGAGAGTAAATCGGGCAACTGCTCTATTCATCGCGTTTAGATGCTCGTGAGCCTAACCTTGCTCCTCCTCTAGCAACTCCTAGTCTTCTGTGTTGCTTCTTACCAGATATCTTTTTAGGTTGTTTTTTCTTTGTAGATTTCGCACTATCCTTTGCTAATTCAGATAGCCCTCCTACTCTCAATAATGCTCCTAGTTCTTGTGTATTTAGAGAATCTCCACTCTGAGCCCGATCTTTAACTTCTGATATTTTGATTACTTTACCGTAACTACTCGTCATCCTGAGATATGATCTAATACGTTTTACTTCTTTCCTATGATTCTTCTTTTCTTCAGATATTTTGTCTAATTCTTTATCTATTTTTCCTATTCTTTTACTAATTTTTCTAACTTCTGAGCGATTTGCAGGGTTTATTTCTTCCTTACCTTCTGATTCTTCCGAACCTTCTTTTTTGTTAGATTTCCTAGTTGAATCTAGTTCTTTTGTAATATTTCTTATCTCTTTTATTTGTATTACATATTCCGAATGATGTTTTTCTGAATCTTGCTTTCTAGTATATGCTGCCTGTAATTCAAAAAATCTTTTGAACATTTCAATTTCACGATTAAGTGTAGGTACTGCTGTTAAATCATTATCGATAGTAACTAATCTTTGATGAGTTTCACTCATCCATTCTGATAAAATACTAGATGGAGGAGGAATTGAGCGATTTACTTCGTCTCTCTTCGTCTTCGCTTTTTCTGCTAATTTCCTAGCTTCATGAAACCTCTTCAATAATCCTCTTCTTTCATCATTTTCAGCCTCAAGTTCTCCGACTTCTATTCGGAGTGATTTTACAATTTCAACTTGACTTTTTCTCTCATATCTTAGTGATTTATGTTCTTCATCAATACTTCTAATTTGTTTTTCTAAATCACTGGCAGTTTGTTCCAATTCTTTACGATCAATTTCTTCTAAATCAGAAAAGATACCATTATCAGGCTCAGAATCACTCATTCTTCCTCCTCCTTTGAATTATTGATATGTTTTACTTTTTTAACAACTTTTGTGTTCTTTTTCCTCGCAAATGAAGAATCCCCACCTTGAGATACTTTTTTCTGAGCCGCTAGTAAATCGCTGAATCCATCATCTAATACTCCAAAACCATTTTCTAATCTTCTTTCCCAGTAGTTAATGGCTTTATCCGATTGAGATAATAATTCTTTAGCTCGATCTAATTGCCTTCTTATCTCTCTTAATTCATTTTTAATAATCAATTGTTTTTCATGCCTAGGTTGTGCTTTTTCTACACCATCAAGCATATTTCTATGTGATTTGTCTGCGTCTCGATAAAGTGAATTCATTTCTCTTCTAGCATTTATATAAGTCACCATTTCAGGGTTTGATTCTCTTCTTTCCTTTAACCATTTATCATTTGTCTCAATAATTTTTTTCCTTCTATCAAGTAGTTTTCTTTCTGCCTTATGGTCTAGAGCTGAAGTTTCAATCTTTTTTTCTATATCCTCAATTTCATCGAATAATTTTTCTTTTTTCCACAGTGGATCAAGATTTATCATTCCATCAGCTTGCATTAAGTTTTCTTTACTTTTCTTTACTATTTTGAGAAGTTGATTTGCTTTTTTCTGAGCTTCATTTCTTTTATCTTTAAGTTCACTAACTTTGCTATTAATTATTTTATTACTTTCTAATGCTTTTTTAGCCTTTGGTGCGAGTTTTTGTTCTTCAGCCTCTAAAGTTCTAATCACTGTTGGCAACTGCTCTTTCAACAATTGTCTCCTCGCAAGTAAGGCTCTGGCCATGTCCTCGGGCGAGACTGTAAGCAGTTGCTCTGTGTCCATTGTATTCGGGGCTACCTAAAGGTGTCAATAAAGTTCACTATGTGACCACAAAGAGGGGTTTCATTCATACGGTTGTTATTGCCGAGTAATACCCAATGGTAAGAAGTACTTCTGTTTCTTCGTTGAAACGTTTGTTCTTATTTGGAATTATATTGATATTCTTTACCAATATTGTATCTGCGGAAGATAGTGATTTTGAAATCTCAGCTGGTGGTAATTGGTCAATTGATTATTTGGATGGTAATCTACAACAAAGTAGTGGGAATGAATCAGCATCCGACGGGGACTATATCAGTCTTAAGATTCCTGTGCATAACTCTAATATTTCCTCAAATGATTCCTCTTGGAGTTTCAGTTTCGGGAATGAAGGCCAATGGTACGGCGGACATTCAGGAATTTTACCAGGCAATCAATCATTGTATGAAGTAGATGTTTTTTTTGGTCCAGTTAGTGAAGGTATTATTTATTGTAAACTTATGATTAATAATACTCTGGCTGTAGAAATAATTGAGATTATCGTTGGTCCTAATCCCGTTAATTTCTCATCTGCTGGTGCTGCAAATCTCGTGTTAATCGGTCAACCTGCTCATGTAGGTGATGAATTAATAGCATCTATCTTAGTTCATAATCAAGGCCTGATTACTAATCAAGTTCAACTAGAACTATCAAAAAATGATGGTGCGATTATTATTTTAGGTAGTCCTGTAAGTATCTCCCCCGGGTCAAGTAGAGAAGTATCTGCGTCTTTCATTCCATTATCATCCGGTTCCCAATCAATTGAATGGGCGATTTTAAGCTCAGATGGTGGGATTGATTTATCTCTCAATGGTACATATAATTTGGAGATACAAAAATCTCAAGATATAGTGGTGGATATTGAACAGAGTTCATGGACATTAGATGATGGCCTAAATCTAGATTTTTCATTATCACTTGACTCGGGGTTAAATCGCAGTGTCAAAGTATCGATTTTTATGAAATCAGGAAATGATTATTCACTTTATCAGGAATTTTCTGTATATCTTAATCCAGGGATAAGAAACTTGAATCTTGAACTTGGTCATCCTGATGCTAGCCGTCTCAAAATAGTAGTTTCTGCTGAAGCTTGGTTATCTATTAATGGAGATGCTGAAAAAATCATTGATTTATCGCCACCATTAATCATACCATCAATATTGATTACTAATATATCTCCAGATTCAATTTCATTAGGGGATGCTGTTTCTATCAATTACACCCTCTTGAATAATGGTTCTGAGCGTTCATCCATTGGTTTGCTTAGGGTAGTTGGTATAGCGAATAATATTATTTTCGCAGAACGTATAATCTCTGAAATTGATGGCGGTAGTAGTTTGTCAGGCCAAATTGAAATTCCTACATGGGAATATTCTCAAACAACTGATATAGAATTCATTTGGACAATGGATGAATTGTCTATTAGTAGCCAAACATCAATAATAGTAGATTCTGAAAGTAGTACTAGTTTCACACTTCCATTTAATATTTATGCAGCATTATTTGGAGCTTTTTCTGGATTAGCTATAGTTATGGCTAGTTTAGTATTTTACAGAGTAGCATCTCAAAATACTCCTTCTACGTTCACATCTTGGAATCGTAAATTCTCTGGTGACAAGACCTCTAGTTCAACTAATAATGAAGAAAATAAAGAAGTCAGTTGTCCCAGTTGCAGTCAAAGATTAAATGTCCCTTCAAACCATCATGGATCAATTAAATGTCCTGCCTGCACTATGCAATTTTCACAACTTAATATCACAGGTGAAAAAGAGAAAGAATCATTAGAAATTCCTGAAAAATCAGATGTAATAAATGATAATTTAATATTAGAATCTTACTCTGAAAATGAATTACTATCTTGCCCTCAATGTGAACAAACTCTTAGAGTGCCACTTGATAAGAGGCCTATTAGGTCACGTTGTCCTGCTTGCAGGGCAGAATTTACTGCGAAATTAGGTTGAGGTGTTTTTATGTCAGAATTGAGTGAATTCGAAGAAATGTATCTTAAAAGAATCTTTGAAGCACATTTCAATCAACCTGATGCAATAGTTAAAACTACTCAATTAGCAGAATTAATGGATGTCAGTGCAGCATCTACTACAGAAATGATACAAAGATTAGCGAGTAGAGATTATCTGACTTATATTCCATACAAAGGTTGTAGGCTAACCTCATTGGGATTTAAGCATTCATCCAGTCTTAAACGTAGGGAAGAACTTCTCCGAATTCTTTTATCTGATGTAATTCGATATGAGGGTGATATTGATTCAGCTGCTTGCAGGCTAGAGCATAATGTGGATAAAGATTTAGAAGCATCCATTGATCGAATGTTAGGTTATCCTGAGCGTAATAAGGAAGGTGATCTTATCCCTCAAGTTGATAGGGATTTAATGATTTCAGGCCGCAATACTTTACTTCCAATTTCTGCATTACCTGAAGAGACAGATGCGAAAATCGAGTTAATTCTTTCAAGCAGTGTTGCAATAAAAACTTTACATGGTGTCGGACTTACTATAGGTTCTAAGATACGTAAAGAATCTAACAAATACTATTGTAATGGTTCTGAAATAATTTTTTCTCGCGAATTAAGTTTTAAAATAATAGTTAGGATCGAATGAATTTTGGTGATGTTGTGATAGATATTCAAGATATTGAGCTTAATGATTTAGCTCAGGATTTAGGTTCAATTATTCCTGAGGCACCTACTATTGATTCTGAAAAATCACATCTAATAAATAAGGGTGATAATGGTGAACTTCTCCAAACTATTACTCGACTGCAAGAATATGAACGCAACTTAGTAAAGTTAGATCGCCTATTCATAAGCCGAGGGTTGAGGTTTGTACTGATTATTCCAATATTCGTGATAATATTATATGGTTTAGCTGATTCATTCACAGGTACAGAACCCGATTGGTGGATTAATCATGTTTTACCTGTCATTCCCGGTAACCTTAGTATCGAAGTAGGATTTTTTTATCTTGCATTTTTCTTTATTATTGCAGACTTAGGACTTTTATCGTTATTATTATTACTTATTTCCATTACACGAAGAATATTCAATCTCCAATCAGAAAGATTAACTAAAACGGGTTTAACTTTCAAAAGTGCTCATGGATATGCAGAAATGAAAGAAACAATCGATGGTTCATTCAGGCAAGTAATCGCCTCAACTTTCTTGATGTTTCTTTCAGGTCTATTCCTTATTTCAAGTCTGCAATTTTCAGATTTAGTTAGTGGTGAATCAGTTCTTTTAGCATTTTCAACTGGTTTTCTACTATCAGGCCATGGTGTACACATGGTGTCAAATCGTTCTCGATTTAATACGTGCGAGACTTGGGGAATGCTTGATTCATTTTCCCCCCCCATCCACCCTGCTCTTTTGAAAAGACCATTTAGCGATGTAATAAGTGCTCATGTAGATCCACTTCTTTCAGTCAGGATATCAGATTATTTGAGGTCTATTCAACATTCAGTTAATGAAGGAAATAATATTTCTGAATTGCAGGAAAAGTTACTTCATTTATTACATCTCAGAAGAATTGGTTATATCGATGAAAAATCATTTAGGTCGGAGTTAGAAATAATGATGCCAGCTCATATTATTGATGAATTATTCAGACATCCTGAACTTGGAGAAGAGACATGGGAGCGTCTTATTGTTCGAGCTCGTGATCAATGTGCCTCTTTCTTTAGGTTACATGATCGTTTAAGGATGAAAATTGACAGTGGTTTTAATCATGACATATGGTTTGATGTTGATATGGAAAACCTAGTTGTTGGTCAGGCGAATTTATTTGCTTATGTTCTTAATTATAGTTCTGAACCAATTAATTTAATTCTTAAAATTCAGACTCCAGATTTCAGACCATCAGGTTGCGTATACAAACTTAGAGTCGATCCTTGCAATGAGATTTTAGATGGAAATAATGATGGTTTATCTCTTCATAAACTGCCTTTAGTCCTTAAATCAACAAAAATTATTTGGCAGAGTTTATTACCTGAAGAAACTGGTGAAGCGACAGTAACTGTAAGACTAGAAGATGAAGATGGTAATTTAATTAGTGGAAGAGTTCTAACAGTTCAAAATAGATCTGATCTTTTTACAAGATTAAGGATTTCTATAGGTGCGATTTTCTTAGTAGGTGCCGGAATAGCAATTTTATCCCCTATACTGCCGTTTTTCACGTCTCTTTTAGGCCTATGAATCAAGTAGTTCCTTTGAAGAAGGATGTCTTACTCGGCGACTCGTGACTGATGAGCAGCAGAACCCTGAGGATGACCTTAGAACAAGATTGCATGCTATGGAAACCAAGCTCCGAAGGATGAAGGAACAAAGGAATTCTTTCAATGAGGATGCTCGACGTGCAGCGGATTCTCGTAATGCTCTGCAGGAACAGAGTAAGGGGATACGTGAATCAATTAAAGAAAAATTGGATGAGCAAAAAAAAGTTCGAGATCAAGCTCAAGTTTGTAAAGCCAAAAGGGATGAAATTCAAAATCAAATCCGAGAATTAATTAATCAAAATAAAGGTAAGAGAGGAGATGCTAAAGAGTCTAAATCAGTAGTATTTCAATTATCTGAAATTATTAATGAAATAGAAAAAATTGAAAATACTATGATGACCGATGGTCGTTTAATTTTAGAAACAGAAAATAAACTTCTAAAGAAATTGAAAGTATTAATTACAAAAAGAAATAAATTAATGCCTGCAATGGAAGAGTTTGAACTAATTAATATTGATATTGGGGATATGGATGGTTCAATTCGTCTTTTAAAATCAGAAGCTGACAAAGCTCATCAAGAAATGATTGACTTTCATAAACAAGCAGATGCTATATGGGAAGATATCAAACCAATGCTTTCAGAAAGAGATTTTTTACGTGCTGAAGCCGATAGATTACATGCAGCATACGTGACTTGCAGAGAATCAGCTAACGAGGTTCATGCGAATATGAGTGAATTAATTAGCCAAGTTAATGAAATAAGGGATGAAATGAAAGCGGCTGAGGAAGAACGGCTGAAAGTAATAAAAGACCATAATCAGTCTGTTAAAGATGCTTTGAAGAAACCTAGTGAAGATGAAGATATGGCTAATTCATTAGCTTCTCAACTACTAGATAGTGGTTCATTAACACTGGGTGGTGTATTGGGTACGGATTCATCATCAGTAATTATTAAATCTACTAGAGGTAAAAAACAATCACGTAAACTAGGGACTACACGTGGTAAGAAATAATCTTACCATCCTCTTTCTTCCATTCTTACATCTAGGCTTTCAATTTCTAAGCCAGGCATTGCCTCTCCAATCATTCTACTAGCCTCAGCAACTGAATCAGCATCTTGATATCTGTGAGTAGCCAGAACTATTGCTTCTGCAGTAGTTTTAGGGTCCGAACTTTTGAATATACCTGAACCAACGAAAATACCATCCATACCATGATTCATCATTAGAGCGGCATCTGCTGGAGTAGCTATTCCTCCTGCTGAGAAAGTCACAACTGGTAATCTTCCACGTTCTACTACTTCTGTGAGGATTGTTGAAACCTCTTTTCGTAGATCTTCTATATCTCCAAAAGGTGTTTGACTTATTGAAAGATTAAATTTTGATGCACTTGGTACTCTATTAAAACCCTTCATAATTTCTTCTACCATTATGTCTCGGCCTTTTGAATCAATATTTTTTGCATATGAAATTTCTTCTTTAACTAATCTCGCATGCTGAACTGCACTGACTACATTCCCTGTTCCTGCTTCACCTTTTGTTCGTATCATTGCAGCACCTTCAGCGACTCTTCTTATCGCTTCTCCTAAATTTGTACAACCACATACGAATGGAATTGTGAAATTATTTTTAGCAATATGGTAGAATGGATCAGCAGGTGTTAATACTTCAGATTCATCAATCATATCTACCCCAAGTGATTGTAGAACTCTTGCTTCATCATCATGGCCAATTCTTGCCTTAGCCATGACAGGTATACTTGTTGTTTCAATTATTTCAGTAATCATGTCTGGATGACTCATTCGTGCTACTCCACCCTGTGCTCTAATGTCTGCAGGAACCCTCTCTAGAGCCATTACTGATACTGCTCCAGCATCTTCAGCAATATGTGCTTCTTCCGGAGTCACAACATCCATTATGACGCCTCCTTCTTGCATTTTTGCAAATCCGCGCTTGAGTAAAGATGTCCCATGCCTCAAGTTTGTGAAGTCGATACTTTCATTCATAACTAATCGTCATGGCTTTCATTGATGAACCTATGTTCACAAAATACTAATTTTTTAAATTAAGAATCTGCTAAAACAGGTGAGTCCCCTTCTGCAATAGGCAGGTCTGGAGATTCATTTTCATTTCTTTCTAACCAATGTTCTTGATCATCTGGTATATCAGTATCTGCAAATATTGCACCTACTGGACATTCAGGGATACAAGCAGCACAATCTATGCACTCATCCGGATCAATCACAAGGTATGTTTCGTGTTCTCTAAAGGCTTCTACGGGGCATACTGCTACGCAATCTTGGTACTTGTGCATAACACAAGCATCTGTTACTACATGGGTCACATTACGTCGAGTAAGATGGTACATAAGAATACTTGTATATCTAATGTTTATAATTCATCTTTCAAGCGTCATTTATCATTGTTTCAATTAAATTAGAAATTATCTCAATCTCAGAATCACCTGGATAAGATTCAATTTTGAATCTCCCCTTAACTGTAGCTGATGTTGTATTCTTGTTAGCTAAACAAATTTCTCCTCTTACGAGTTTATCTAACTCTAATCTAACATGCAAATACTTAGAATCATCAACTCTATTTTCTATACCATCTTCTAAGATTTGTTTTAGTACTACTTCTCCTAAATTTTTTAGTGAATTAATAGATTGTTTTTTTTTCATGATTTGGGCAGTTATTGAAAATTGTTGTGCTCCATGGAATGATTTATCTTTAATTTTATTAATTTTAGGATTCTCTCCAGATATCCATTTCAATGATTCCTCAACCAGTTCCATATTATCCAATGCACTGGTATTGACTCTCCATATGACGCTGTGTAGACCCATGTCTATTCCTGAAGCCTTCTAGTCTTGAATGCGACGCTTTTCAATATGATTCTAACTGTGTTTATTACGTTTCGTTCATATACTGCATGAAAGTCGCATGGCTCGCAAACGGGGCAGCCCCCGATACATAAGGAGTCGTTGAAAATGGCAAAAGGAGCATCAGCAAGAGCAGCGGCACGTAAACAGAGAGACAAGTGGAAGTCCAAGCGATGGTACACAATCAGGGCTCCTAGAACTCCATGGTCATTTAGAGTGATAGGTGAGACTCTAGCTGAAGAACCTGAACAACTGATTGGTAGACACTATGAAGTTATTCAGAATGAGTTAGATGGCGATTTCTCAAAGATGCATGTTAAGGTTGTATTCAGAGTTACTGATGTTCTAGGTAATGACGCAATTACTGAATTTGTAGGTCATGAATTATTGAAAGATCACGTGCGAAGGCAAGTCAGAAGAGATCGTGGTAAAATCGATGATACTATTGATGTCATAACTGAAGATGGCTATTATGTTCGTTTCAAACCGTTAATGATTTCAAGAGGTCGAATTAAGTCAAGTCAGAAGCAACAAATGAGGACTCTAGCAAGAGAAGTTATTCTAAAAACTGGTGCGACATCTACATGGTATAAACTACAAGCATCAACATTAGATGGTACTCTTGAAACTATGATTAAAGAGGCAGTTTCTAAAATCCAACCTGTTCGAACAGTTGTCATTCGTCGAACACAACTTCTCCAAGCCGGAGTTATAGTTGAGGATGGTCCAACTCTTGATGAGGTTCATGCACAAGAGAAAGAAGAAAATGATGCAGCTAAATCATCATCAGAAGATATTACTGATGAATCAATTGAGGATGTAGAATCAGATGAAGTATCCGAATCAGACGCTGAATCCGCATCTGATGAATCAGAAGATATTGACTATTCATCAATGACTGTACCGCAATTAAAGGAATTACTCAAGGAAGCAGGGAAACCAGTTTCTGGTAAAAAAGCAGATCTTATTGATAGACTCAATGAGTAATTTGTTTTTAGATAAGAACATGAACCTCTAATGGAGGCGAAGGTCATGACTCGTGTGGTAGTGATATGTGGCACGGGTATGAGTGATTTATCAAAAGATTATCAGAAAGACAATAATTTACTATTATCTGAACTAAGAATTGATACTGAATGGGGGCAAGTTCCCTTATCTGTTATAGAAAAAGATGAGAATAAAATATTTGTTTTAGATCGTCATCATTCTAAATCTGATAAGCGTAATCCACCACATAAAATTGAACATAGAGCAAATATTCACGCCGCATTGAGTTGCGATCCTGCGATAATCCTTAGTGTCAATTCCGTCGGTTCTATGAGAGAAGATTTTCCACCTGGAGAAATCGGAATTACGGGTGATATCATCGATCTAACTCAAATACCATGGACTTTTTTTGATAATGATGCTATTCATTCTGATAGGACTTTAACCTTTGATGAGAAAGCAATCTCATGTTGTGAAAACATATTATTGGATAAACAATCAACTGTTTTGAAAGGACTAATTGTAGCTCAATGCATAGGTCCTCAATTTGAAACACCATCTGAAATCGATGCTTTAGTGCAACTTGGTGCCGACATAGTTGGTATGACCTTAGGTCCGGAACATCGTCTGATTTCTGAATTCAAAATCCCTCATGTTGCCTTAGCATGCTCGTCAAATTGGGCTGCTGGAAGAACTCCTGGTAATCGCAATGCCGAAATAAATCATCATGAAGTTGATTCAATGGCAGCAACTTTAAGAATTAGAGTAATAGAATGTATTAACTCCTTAATCGAAAATTTCTGAAAATTTTAAGAAAATAATAGTTTTAATTTTATTCTTTATCTCTCATTCTAGTGATGAATTACGTGACTATCCTCATGGATTAATTTGATGACCTTACCCCCTTGAGTTACAACTGATGTCACCGTTGAGTGTAGATGAATGGATGAATTTTGATAAATTTGAAGATACTAATCGATCATGGAATCTAATGATGCATAAGGTGGCTTCTTTCCATTCTAAACATGATTTTGCAGATCCAATCAACAACGGTCATGATATGGGCTATCGAATTGCACTTACAGTAGAAGAACTAGGTGAATTTGCGGCAGCTATTACAAAAGGCAAACCTGATGAAGAAGCCGCTGAAGAATTAGCGGATTTATTAATTCTAATTCTCGGGCACTCTTTAGCACTCGAAGTCGATCTATATGACGAATTCAATAAAAAAATAGAAAAAATCATGCATCGACCAGCAAGACACACTAAGTTAGGAATTCGTATAACCGAATACAGTGACGAATAAACATACACTTATTTGCTCCCCTCTAGTAAAAAGTATGTGATTGTATTAGTTCGTACGTATTTTATTTGTTTCATTCTTTTGTCATGCATGGCTGTAGGTTGCATCGGTAAATCAGATATGGATTCAGATAATGTTATGGATGATGTTGATAATTGTATCGAGATATTTAATTCTAATCAGTTGAATTATGATAATGATGAGTTTGGAGATTTGTGTGATGATGATGATGATAATGATTTAATACTAGACATTGATGATTCTCATCCCTTAGATGAATCTGAGTCATCTGATTTAGATAGTGATGGTATCGGTGATAATTCTGATAATGATATCGATGGTGATGGCATAGATAACGCTGATGATGATTATCCTCTTGATTCCAATGAAAAATGGGATACTGATTCAGATGGAATACCCAATGGTATTGATGATGATGATGACGGTGATGGCATCAGTGACTTAGAAGATCAGTTCGATCTAACTCCATTTTCCTCTCTTTTAGGGGATGGTCCTTTTACTGCTGGGACACGAGATTTGACATTTAATTCTCCAAGAGGTCACGAAATCACATTACAAATATGGTTCCCTGCAATAGATGAATCAGGTTCTAAAGTAATATATAATAATGTACTTCCAGGATTTGCTTTAGATGATATTACTCCTGATTGTTCAGAACCTAGGCCTGTCAGTATTTACAGTCATGGTTTCCCTAGTATTAGGTGGGGTTCAGCATTTATGATGGAAAATTTAGCAACCCATGGTTTTATTTCGATAGCTCCAGATCATAGATATGGCACTCTTCTTGATGCTAATCCAGATAAAATAGGTGAAATTTTATTATCGATGCCTTTGGATATCAGAGAAAGTTTTGATTGGTTAATCGAACAAAGTAATGGAGATGGAGAATTAAGTAATTGCATTATTGAAGAAAATGGATACTCTATCATTGGTCAATCTACAGGTGGATATGCCTCTATGATGATTTCTGGTGCAGAAATTTCATTATCTGATTTGGAGTTAGGATGTGAAATTAATAATCCTATACATTGCAATGCAATTGATTTCTTGTCTCAAAATAATGAACTAAACGACATAATATTACTAGGCGATGATAGAGTATGGGCTTCAATACTACTATCTCCTTGGAATGGAACAGTACTCAACCAAGGAATCTCTCGTGTATCAGTTCCAACTTTGATTTTAACTGGTGATATAGATGATACTACAGTAATTTCAGAAGTTAATAATACATCTTTGAGGTTAGGTAGTTATCTTGTCAATTATGGCATTTTCAATAACTCTGGGCATTATGCATTTGCTCCTATCGGTTGTGCAGTTAGGGGATGTGAGGGGCAACTAGATATTGGTATCTCCACTGATTTAGCGAATGAATCTGCAATTATTTTTCTAGCACAGGAACTTAATTGGCCAAGCTCAGAATTGTATGATTATCCTATTTCTGAGCATATTACTTGGAAGTACTAGTTGCTATTACAAAATATGTTATTTAATTATTTTTTTTGTTCAGGTATCATACATATATCTGGTTTAGAGAATATTTTATGCCGATTTTTAGAAATTATTTTATAGATGAAATCTCTAAATGGTAGAGGTATAATCCACAGAAAAGGATACCAGATTTTATAGTGCCATTTCATATAAAGTAAACATCGTATTCCTGCCGCTGATCTAATATATGATTTTTCATTTCGAATAAGATAGACAGTATCTGCTTCTTGTTGATTAATTGAAAATGTTTTGATAATTTCCTGCCCCTCTTCACTTTGGTTAGTTACGAAATTTAGATTCTCTTTGATATTTAATCGCGGATACAAAAATACTGCCATTCTATTGCATAGGCCACATTCTCCATCTAATAATAATATGTCATTAGTAATCATTTTGTGTCACCGTTTTTTCTATACTCCATGTTAATACTTCAACTCCTTTACTAACATGTACAAGATCTGGCTTCAACGTATTTTTAATTCCCAATTCATAAAATTCAGTTAATGAATTATCTTTTATTGTCACTTTAGCATCCCTATATTCCCATGGTTCATGGCAGGTATATGCTCGGTGTATTTCACCCCTATAGCTCACATAAAGGCAATATCTCTCAAATAAAAATTCTTCTAAACTTCCTTTTTTCGCTTTGAGGATAGAGCCATTAGCAATTGATTCACCTTCTATTCCAATCCCATTTTCGGATCTTTTTGATTTCCAATAATACCTGTCACTATTGCTAACTTCCATAATACATTTCGCATATTTATATGGCAATCCATATGCTAATGGTGCATATGTGCAAGTAATCCAACTTTGTGCATCAAGTGTCAGAAAAAAAACGCCACTTTTACCGTTTTTAGTGACATATGTTCTTACATTAAATTCAGGGAAATTTGAGATATAAGATATAGCTGGGATATTTCGCGGCCTTACTTTTTCCATACTAAAAGGAATAGTACCAACATATGCTTTTCCATTAAATAAATCCAACTCTAGATCTTTAGGGATATGTTTTTGTAGAAGTTTTGGTTCAATTTCCCAATGCATAAATGTAAGATTAGACCAATTCTGTTTCAATGCATATTTTCTTTCAGGCATTGGGAAAGGTAAATGCCCTGTTTTCATAAGATATCACTTTTTCATCCATATCGAATATGTTGTTTCGTATTCGTTTGCAGAATCTTTTGGAACTTTCTCAATTATTTTTTCATCCCAATCATTCCAATTAAGATTTGGGAAACTTATATCTCCACTCTCAGATGTATGGACTTTTGTCAAATGTATTTCATCGATTCTATCTTGATACATATCATAAATCTGTGCACCACCTATAATCCAACACTCCTCACAACCGTTCGCATAAGCGATTTCTATAGCTCTTCCAGGATAAAGTGCACATTCTGCATTTTCATCTTTCCAATTTGTATCTCTTGACATGACAATATTCAATCTTTCAGGTAATGGCCTATATTTTTCCGGCAATGAATCCCAAGTTTTTCTTCCCATTATTACTGCATTAAAACCATCTGCAATAGTTAAATTTCTAAACCTCGCCATATCTATGGGTAATCTCCAAGGTAGTTGACCATTTTTTCCAATGAATTTCTGATTATCCATTGCAACAATCATTTTTATTTTCATTAGAATACCTCATATAGAAATTGGTGCGGAAATATGTGGATGGTGCTCATAATCAATAATCTCAATATGATCTGCTGTAAAATCATCAATGTCTCGAATACTAGGGTCTAATACTAATGTTGGAAGCTTAAGAGGTGTACGTGAGACCTGAAGTTTTGCTTGTTCAAGGTGATTATTGTAAAGGTGGCAATCCCCACCAGTCCATATGAATTCACCCGGTTCAAGTTCACAAACTTGTGCCATCATGTAAGTAAGCAGACTATAGGATGAAATATTGAAAGGCACTCCTAGGAAAACATCTGCACTTCTTTGATATAATTGGCATGATAATTTCCCATTACGGACATAAAATTGAAAGAATGCATGGCAAGGCATGAGCGCCATTTTGTCTAATTCCCCCACATTCCATGCTGAAACTATAATTCTCCTAGATTCAGGATTTGTTTTTATTAGTTCAATGGCATTTTTTATTTGATCAATTACTTCTCCTTCATTAGAGACCCATTTCCTCCATTGTTTTCCATAAACTGGCCCTAAATCGCCATTTTCATCTGCCCATTCATTCCATATCCTTACTTTATTCTCTTGTAAATAACTGACATTAGTATCTCCCGATAATATCCATAATAATTCATGGATAACGCTCGGCCAATGTACTTTCTTTGTTGTTATTGCAGGGAAATCTTTGGATAAATCAAAGCGCATTTGGTGACCGAATATTGATTTTGTTCCAGTTCCAGTTCTATCACCCTTCTCACCTCCTTCATCTAGAATTCGCCGTAAAAAATCTAGGTACTGTTCCATAGTGATGTTAGCGGTTTAGACGACAGTCTTTGAATGATACTCTCCTTAAGTCACTTAAGGTGCGCCATTAAGCCGTAAAGTTTCAATGATTTGATCTGTTAAATTTCTAAATATTTCTTTCATTTGACTCATTTTTTCTTCTTCATTTCTGAGTAATAATTGATTTATTTTTTCATTATTCAGATTTCCACCTGAGGGACTTGATGCCCATTCAGCGAATGTTATTGGTGTTCCGATAAAAATATCTATTCTCTTCCATGGTCTAACAACTAGACTACCTGGTTTCATGAATCCTCTTGCTCCAGTTATCGATAGTGGTACTATTGATGAGTTAGGGAATCGTGCAGCTAATCTTGCTACTCCAGTTTTTCCTTTTTGTAAATATGGCGGACTATCATTTCTTGATCTTGTTCCCTCAGGGAAAATTCCTATTGCAGCCCCTGAATTCAATACATCCACTGCTCTAGATAATGCGTGCTTAGCTCCATTGTCTCTAACTGTTTCAATTTGTCCGGTACTTTTCATCAAGAGTTTTGTTGCTTGTGATTCAAAATGTTCTTGTTTGGCAAGATAATGAACCGGTCTTCTAGCTGCAATTATTTTTAAGAACGGGTCAACATGAGATGTATGATTCGCAACGAATATCATTGATTTTTTATCTGGAATTCTTTCGAGTCCATGATAATGGATATTCGTTAAAGCTCTGAAAGGAGCCGGTAAAATAAATAACAAGAATTTATACATGAATGGTGTAGAAAAATCATTCCCAGTACCTGACAAATCAACTAACTCAGATATGGAATTTAAACTACTATCTGATAGCATGATACATCTATCGCGGTCACACTTTACCCTTATTGCTTTCCATTAGGCTCACAAGGGTTCATTGCATATTTCCTATTCGGAGAGACATGGAGATACGGAATAAGGGTCTAATTTTACTTCTAATATTTATCACTCCTTTACTGTCTCCTGCAGTAGCTGCGGAATGGGATGATGATAATTGGTTATGGAATTTAATTGGTCCTGAGAGGCTGGATCATGGTGATGAATTCGCTTGCCATGGATATGAGGGCAAGGATATAAATAATGATAATTCTATTATTGAATTATGTAAAGAGTATATCACTGAGCATACTAATTCATCTAGATGGGGTGCCGAACCAATTTCTTTTGGTGTACCAGATATTATTGATAATTCAACACTTTCTTCTCTAAAAGAATCAGGATTTATTATTTTAGGTGATAATTTACAGACTGAAGCTAATGATATGTTTGTAATTCAAAGAAATGGCGGCAGTCTAGAAAAAAATTCTGCAAATATTAGTTTGCTCGATTCAGCAGATAGAGATTCTTTAGTATCAATTTATTGGGAAGCCCGAATTTTTGATCTCAAAGTTAGGGAAGATAAGGATGCTATTGAATTTTTGGAGAATCAAGATGTATGGTATACTACTTGGGGTGAGTGGTATAATCATGGACTTTCTAGTTCATTAATTAATATTGATAGTTCAGACAATTCATTAACTGTTAGTTTAGATAAATCTCTAGGTTCAGAATGGATAGTTCCTGGCAGTATAATGATACAAACATCATCCTCATTATTTTCTATCACAGGTTCGAGTGGAAATTCTTATCCACTACTGGAATCTGATACCAAGACTCTTCAAGAAGGTTGGAGAAATATTGATGATGGTTTATTGTTGACAATTACTCCTGGTGATGAAATCACAATTGTATTTGATGAAAATCCTAATTTTTCATATTCTCCTCTTCAAACATTTAATGGTTTACATCATAGTGTTACCATTGTTGGCCATCATGTTACTAATCTTCATGAGTGGGCTTCTGATTTCTATGGCTCACCATTACTTTTTACTTGGCTAATAGAAAGGCCCTCGGCATTAGAAATGGATTGGAGATTACCTATTATTGCCATAAGCGTACTCATTGCAACTCCTTTGTCAATTAGGTGGCTGGTACGTAGAGATCAAGATAAGTGATTTTTATTATAATTTGATATCTGGTCCCTCAACTATAACTCCTTCATCACGTAGATTCTGTAATACATTAAATATTGCTTCATTAGATAGACTTTCAGGAGGGTAAACTCCTATTGATATGAATTCTTCATCCATTAACCACTGTTTTATGCATGAATATGTTACTAATCCAGTAGTTCTAGCCATTGATGAATCTCCATTCCTTCCTTCATCATAAATAGTCCAAGACATTTTTTCTCCATTATTACATTCTACTTTAATTTCCATCCATGTAAATTCTTCACGTTTGTCGTCAAACTTCCATTTTTTTATTAACTCCTCAATATCTAATATGCCAGCTTCTCTTTCTTCAATGAATTTTTGGATGTGTCCTGGCCATCTAACAGTATATTCATTCATATCATTGGCAGGTATTGTGTAAAGTAGACTTCTCAATCCATCAGTAAGGAATGCTTCCATAACTCCCCTTTGTTTAACATTGATTTTATGTATTTCAGATAAAGCAGGTAAGGTGCAAATATTTCTATCTTTGATAATTCTTGCTGGGCGAGTATATTCTGCAATCACATCATTTGGAGAAAATGGTGCCATATAACTCCATTTTTCATCTGTTTGAATAGGGTTACCTCCTACTCTGATTTCTGCATTATTTATACCATCCCCCATTCTTGCTGCATATGAAACTAACATATTTGAAAATCCAGGTGCAATACCAACATCCCAGAGGACTTTCGCTCCAGTATCAACGGCAGTATTATGCAAAACTTCAGGTGTCTCTTCACTAAAACTTAGATCTACAACTTTTTTCCCTTTGGATACCAGTAATTTTGTAACTTTATGTCCCAAATTCCCTGGTAGCATGTTAATGAATAAGTCATCCTTATGCTTTATTTCTTGGCAATATTTGTACGCGTCCGTAATGTGTATGTTTACTAGTTCATGTTCAAATGGATATTTTTTACTTTCGATATCAACAATATTTATTTTTCTTCCTTCAGATACTAATTTTTTGATAACAAAAGAGCCAACAAGTCCCGAACCTAAGCAGTGTATAGTAGTCATATTCTCATTCCTCGGCTATGGTTACTGTCCATAGTAGTTGGGCATATTCGTAATGTTTTATGCGTAGCCTTGATTGAGGGCTTTGCACTCGAAGACATATGGTTGGTGAGTCTCGGATAGATCCATGGTCTTCTCAACAGTCAACTGATTATGCAAGAATTAGAGATAATTTCGGTTTAAGTGAAATTGAAATTTCTAAAATACCTAACCCTAATCAATTACATCGTAGAGGCATTGTTTTCGCACACAGAGATTTAGATGTTATTTTGAATTCCATACATAGAGGAGATGAATTTGGAGTATTAACAGGACTAATGCCTAGTGGGAAAATGCATCTTGGCCATAGTATGGTAATTAATCAAGTTAAATGGTTTCAAGATCATGGTGGAGATATTACTGTAACTGTGGCTGATTTAGAATCTTTAGCAACACGTGGTACATCTTTGGAAGAAGGTCGTAAAATAGCTTTGTCAGAGTATATTCATAATTATGCCGCACTAGGTCTTGACCCTGATAAAACTAATGTGTATTTTCAAAGTATGAGGCCAGATGTCCAACGTCTTGGTTTTACATTAGGTAAAAAGACGAATCTTTCCGAATTTGAGGCAATATATGGTTTCTCAGGTGATACAAATCTTGCTCATGTCCAAGCACCTCTTATTCAAGCAGGTGACATTTTACATCCGCAATTAGATGAATATGGTGGCTTAAGGCCGATTGTAGTGCCTGTTGGTGTTGATCAAGACCCTCATATTAGACTCACACGAGGATTGGCTGGTAAAACAAATTGGTTTAATCTTAAGGAAAGGAAAAGTGGTGGTTTAACAATAGGATTATCTATTCAAGATGAAAATAAAATTCAAATGGGTGTTTCAGAATCTGGTGGGGTCAACCGGCAAGTACGGGCATCAATTTTTGAGAAACTTAAAACATCCTTATCTAAACTTGGATTTGCGGATATTTTAGCTAATCCTAAGCATGGTACGATAGAGATACCTGGAGCTACAATTGGAGATAAATCTCGAATTAAACTTTCTTTACTCTCTCTTGAAAGAGAGATGGGAGGAATTGGATTAATGCCTCCCAGTTCTACATATCATCGTTTTGCGGTTGGCATGACGGGTGATAAAATGTCATCATCTAAGCCTGAAACTACAATATTTATGAGCGATACAATCGAAGAGATGTCAAAGAAAGTAAAGCGTGCATATAGCGGTGGCCAGGCTACAATAGAGGAGCATAGAAGGTTAGGGGGAGATTTATCAAAAGATGTTGCTTATCAGTATCTTCAATTCTTTTTTGAGGAGAGTGATAGTGAGTTATCTTCTATTGGTAGAGATTATGAATCAGGTAGGTTATTGGCTGGCGAGATAAAACAAATCTGTATTGATAAGGCTGCTGAATGGTTAACTGAACTCTCAGATAAAAGAGATCAATGGGCAGATCGAATCGATGATTTCCTTGCCCCAGATTCGAGATAGTTATCCTATATCTTCCGAACTAAATACTGGAATTAATGGTCCAACCTCTAATTCTTCTAATTCTTTTTCAGTCAATTCTCTAGGTATTGCTTTTTCATGTAATATTTGACTATGTCCCATCGGATCTAATAACGTAATATTCACGCACAAATCGCCATTTTTAACAAATCGAATTTTTTCCATTAATTTCTCACACTTTTCAATTATATCAATTTCATTAGATGATTTAGATTGTCTATACATTAATTGAATAGCATCTTCGAACCTATTCAACACTCCTTCAATATTAGATACATATCCAGTAGTAGCTCCTCCAGGTTCTACTTCCAGACCTAAATCTTCTATTTTGACAGTGCATGACGATGACCTAATTATTCTGACAGTGAGCATATTTGCATTATCAATATCTAAACTCCAGGCACCTGGTTTTTTCCCTTCTGCTGGTATGAAATCGGTATGTCTCCAACCACATGATGGGCACAGAATAGTTAATTGAGTGTGTTCACCAAAATATGGTATTTCCGAAGTATGAGCGATCATAGTTAGCCCTTTATCTGAAAAACAAATAGGGCAGGGCTGTTCAACTGTACTCTCCATAAGACGCCCTCATCTAGGATTTATATCAGCCTTTTTAGTGCCAAAACTTGGAGGTAATAGTAGTAATCGATTATGACCTAGTCCAAAAACGGTCCCTTTCATTTCATTTTCTACAAATTTTTGTAACTTTGAGACCGCCATTTGAAGTTCTATATCGCGATTAATCATTCCACTCATTTCTACAATCGTAATATCTCCTTCAGATATCCAATTCATGATTTCCTTTAGACCTGTAATATCTTCAAGGGTTGCTCTATGAATTATTGTATCACCTAGGTGCATAGGAACAGGTGCTTGAGGGTACCTTTCCCCTAAGTCGTGATAATCTTGTTCAGCCTCTATTGAATTGTTACCATAGTTAGGTAAACTAGGCATTTCAATCCATTTTGGCTCACTACTTTCTTCTTTCACCACGATAACGCGTCAGGGAGGTGTTCTTTGACTTATCTAGTGATATATTCTCTCATAGTGTATTTTATCTACATATCAATAAATTTCATACCTCTTATCCGTTGCATTGATAAAGGAGTTCATATTGATAGAAACGCTGAGGGACTTCTCCCTATGGCGGTGATTAAAATGCACGCAACAACTGATGCAGTAAAGACTGGAACAAGCACAATCGGAATTACCTTTGATGGCGGAGTTGTTGTAGGTGCTGATCATAGAGCAACAATGGGTCATTTCATTGCAAATAAAAGTGTACAAAAAATGTTTAGACTATCAAATAATATTGCATTAACAACTGCTGGATTAGTTGGCCATGCTCAATCATTATCTAGAACTCTTGCAGCGGAATTAAAGTTATATGAACTGAAAGAGGGAACTGCTATGACTGTTAAGGGTGCAGCTACACTAACTGCTAATATCTTAGTTGGTCGACCTCATTATGTTCAACTATTAATCGTAGGAGTAGATTCATCCGGATCTAGTGTTTACAGTATTGATTCAGCAGGAGGTTCTATTCCTGATGTTTATTGTGCAACTGGTTCAGGTTCACCATATATGTATGGTGTTCTTGAAGACCAATACCGTGACGGTATGGATGAGAAATCTGCTTTAAAAGTTGCAGCTAAAGCCCTACTTGCCTCTGCACAAAGAGATGCTGCTAGTGGCAATGGGATGGATTTAGCAGTAATTACTGCAGAAAAAGGATTTCAACAATTACCTGGAGACCAGTTAGCAGCTCTCCTTTCTTCACTTTGATATTCACGTTGCATTGTGCACATCTCCGTTTTACGGAGTTCCCCCTATGTCGTGAATAACTTAGGTTGTTTTTTTATGAGATTGTCATACGCTGAATTAAAAAAGAAAATATCAGGTATAATTCCTAAAGATATTGATTATGAGATTGATCTTGAAGCGGGTTCAATATCTGTCATTACAAAACAGCCTGAAAGATTTACAACTTCTACTGATAATTTAACAGTCAAAATTGCTAAAATAGTAAAAAGAAGAATCGTTATTCGCCCTCATCCCGATATTTTATCTAGTGAACAAGAAGTTCATGATGCAGTTAGTCAAATTATACCTCCTGAAGCCGAAGTTAGAAAGGTCTGGCTAGATCCTGCCCTAAGCGAGGTAATTTTAGAATGTGATAACCCATCTGATGCAGTAGGGCCTAAAGGTTCTCACATCCAATCTCTAAGGAATGAAATTGGTTGGTTAGTTAAAGTCGTCAGAGCGCCTTCAATTGAAAGTAGAACTCAGCATGATATCAGAAGATATAGGAAAGAAATGTCAGATGAGAGAAAATCATTACTTAGGAAGTTTGGTGCAAGAATTTACCGACCTCAAAGACCTGGTGAGTCTTGGGTGCGTATTACTGCTTTAGGGTCTTATAGAGAAGTTGGTAGAGCT
The DNA here is from genome assembly GCA_963990035.1 of uncultured Candidatus Poseidoniales archaeon. Classification (GTDB taxonomy): domain Archaea; phylum Thermoplasmatota; class Poseidoniia; order Poseidoniales; family Thalassarchaeaceae; genus MGIIb-O2. The sequence continues at coordinate 29,284 of CAXDMJ010000003.1, forward strand.
ATGCACTTGATAACTACAAATGAATCTAAAGTGTTAGTAGATTGTGGAGCGAAACCAACTACGAATAAAAATGAGATTCAACCCTTCTTCAATGCACCGGAATTAATGCCTCTAGACAATCTTGATGCTATTGTCATAACCCATGCTCATGTAGATCATATTGCAATGTTACCTGTTCTATTTCGTTATGGATATCGCGGTCCAGTATATTGCACACCTCCAACTAGAGATTTGATGACATTACTTCAAATTGATTATGTTAAAGTTAGTCAAGCAGAAGGAAACGAGGCGCCTTATTCCAAAGCAGATATTCAAGAGTGTATCAAGCATGTTGTTGATGTTAATTGGGGCGATAAAACAGACATTGCCCCAGACATTAAGATGACAATGGAAAATGCTGGACATATTTTAGGTTCATCTAGTGTTTACATGAATGTTGGTGAAGGGAGTAATGAGCATAAAATATTATTCTCTGGCGATATTAAGTATGAAAAATCTTGGCTTTTCGATGCAGCGACTGTTAGATTTCCAAAAGTTGATACCTTAATTATTGAATCAACTTATGGAGGTCCTCAAGACATTCAACCAACTAGGGATGCAGCAAGTCATGAATTACAAGAAATGATAATTGACGTCATTGGTCGAGGTGGTAAAATATTCTGTCCAGTTTTTGCTGTAGGAAGGTCTCAAGAAGTAATGATTGCAATTGATGAATTATTTAAATCCGGAAAAGTATCTCCCGTCACTGTTTGGTTAGATGGTATGATCTCAGAAGCAACAGCAATTCATGCTAGTCACCCTAATTTCCTCAATAGAGATTTAAGGAAAAAACTTCTCAAAGGTGGTTCTGAAAATCCATTCCACTCGAAATGGTTCCGTACAGTGGAATCATATCAACAGAGGGAATCAATACTCCTTGATCCATCTCCTTGTATTGTTTTAGCAACCAGTGGTATGATGACAGGAGGGCCTATTGTTGAATACTTCAAACACTGGGCTCCTGAACCTAACAATACCCTATGCTTTGTAGGATACCAAGCATCAGGTACACTTGGTAGTAGGCTCAGAGATGGTCATTCATCTGTACCTTTGATCGATAAAGGTCAAACTTTAATGATACAAGTTAATTGCTCTATGAGGAAAATAGATGGGTTCAGTGGTCATTCAGATAGGAATCAGTTAATGGATTATGTAGCAGCTCTGAAACCTACTCCACGAAAAATAATTTGTCATCACGGTGATGCTCAAACATGTAATGCATTCCGTCAAGGTCTACGCGAAAAATTCCGCGTACAAACATATGCTCCAGCTAATCTTGAAACACTAAGATTGCTGTAGTTATAATGTAGGAATGTCAAAACCGCTTTCAAGAGGGTCATCTGCCTCTTTCTTCAATTTGTATTTTTCATCATTATCTTCATCCCATTTTTCTAGATTTATATCTTCTGAATTCTCAGAAACAGAACGCTCAGAGATAATGAATAAAAGTGGTAAAGGTATTAATAATAATAATGCCCAAGCATTGATAGAATCACCTCCTGATTTAACAAAACTATTGGCTGAAGATAATATTAATAGAATAATAATTATCCAAGATACAGTTATCCCGGCCCGTCTCATGTGTGTCGACTAGCATCTTTGTTCATGAATTATTTGTGACACCAATGATTAGACAAACTCTTCAACTGTCACTTTTTCTAAGTTAATATGACACAGCAGTTCAACCTCATCACCTGCGGCTGTGGGCACTCATTCGGTTCGACTAAAACTCAAAATAATTATTGTACAAAGTGTGGTTCTTCAACTAATCTTAAGGAAATTAAGTTATTTGAGAATGCAGAAAAATTATCATATGCGGTTTCATTGGCAAATATTCCTGATGAAATAAGTGAAGAATTAATCTCCAAAATTAAAAAGAGAGATTCTAGAAGTAATTCTAGTTCTAAACCAGATACTAAAAATATGATCCAATTAATGAAATTAGCCACTGATCAAAGTGGAAACTTGAATAAAGTTACACTAGATAAAATATTACTCGATGAAGGTAAATTAGATTTGAGTAGCGATTACTTAATTGGACAAGCTGAAATGCAGGGTTTATTATTAAGAGTAAATGAAAAAACATGGAATTGGTTGAGTTAAGTTCTTGACATGTAGTTCGTTCGTAGGGTTACTCACAGGGCCTGTGGGTTAGTCTGGTCTATGCTTGTTCGTTTGGGACGAACAGACTCTGGTTCAAATCCAGGCAGGCCCACCATTAATTTAGGCTGATGGATATTTTTAATTATTCAATCTTAATATTGCATCTCTGTCAAACATACTTACTGCATTTCTTAAGGCATCTTCTTTATTGAACCATCTTGCTTCTTCTATTTCACCCTCTTTTGGCTTAATTTTCTCTATAGGTATATCTAAATTACATATATATGTGAATGATAGCCAGTTTATACCTTCTGAAGTGAAAATATTTTGTTGAATTATTGCTCCATCATTACCTTCAATAACTTCTCCTGATTCTCCATTTTTATCTGGAATTTCTATTTCAATACCCAATTCTTCTAGTGCTTCTCTAACTGCTCCCTTTCGAGGATGCTCGCCATAATCAACAAAACCACCGGGTAATGTCCAACAGCCAGTAAAGAAACCTCTACTTGCTTTAGCCATGAGGATCATTTGTTCATTATTTTGAATTATTACTTTGGAGACAACTCTGTGTATTGTACGATAAACAGATTCTCTTGCCACTGGATCAACAGCACTATCACTAATTACCGAATCTTTCCAAGCCCAGTCTTTTGGCCAATCAATTCTTGGTGTTGCAATTATTACTTTCTTTTCAATGTCACCAAGAATTATAAAATTCTTTCTCTTTAAATCCCATTCTATCCCCATAGAACTGACTTCTTCTAGAGTAGGGAGTCTAATTAGGAACGTTTCTCCATCCCAGCTAGTTCTACCTAATACTGGTATTGCGGGGCCTTTTCCATTATTATTGACTAGAAGTAACTTCCCGTCGTGTTCTAAATGGATATAATCTGTCATTTTTGTTCCTTCTTAATTACTAATAACCTAATATTTCACTTAGTTGAGACTTATAGAAATTAGCAGAATCTTGTAAACTATCTAATTCTTTATCTTCTAAATCTAATTCAATTATACGTTCTACTCCATTCTTGCCTAAAACAACTGGAACTCCTATGTATACATCTTCTAATCCATATTCGCCATTTAGCAAAGCACTGCATGGAAGCATTCTTTTTCTGTCATTCAATACAGATTCTGCCATTATTGCAGCAGCACTTCCAGGGGCGTAAAAGGCACTTCCTCTTTCTAGTAATTTCACTATTTCTCCTCCTCCACTTGCAGTTCTCTGAGATATGGCATCTATTGTTTCTTCATCAAGTAATTGAGTAATTGGAATCCCTCCAACTGTAGTGTACCTTGGTAAAGGAACCATCGTATCTCCATGCCCCCCTAGTACCATAGCTTGAACATCTTCATTCGAGCATCCTATTGCTTGCGATACAAAATGAGTCATTCTTGCAGAATCTAAAATTCCTGCTTGTCCTATTACTCTATTTGATGGGAAACCAGTTACTTTCTGCATATGGTAAGTCATTAAATCGAGAGGATTTGTAACCATAATTACTATTGCTTCCGGGGCGAAATCTCTAATTCCCGTTCCAACTTGTAAAATTATTTCTGCATTTTTCCCTATCAAGTCTTCACGGCTCATACCAGGTTGTCTTGGGAAACCCGAAGTTACTACGACTACATCCGAACCAGCAATATCTTCATATTTTGAAGTACCAGTGATCTTTCCATCATAATTTAGAACTTGTCCTCCTTGACTCATATCCAAGGCTTTACCTTTTGCAAAACCCTCGTAAATATCTAACAATACGATTTCTCCTAATTTTCTCTCAGCCATCACGAAGGCACAAGTGGCCCCTACATTACCCGCACCAATTACTGCAATTTTTTTTGCTCCTCTAGCCATTGAGTTTCCCTCATTATGTGTCCGCAGGTATCTCATCCTTAGCCTTTAGTGAGCAGTATACTCCAGTCTGTCGGCATAATCTTCTTTATTAGATAACGGTTAGCAAACATTATGGATTCAAGGAGTAAGTCAATAATTTCGGTTTTATTGATATGTTTTGTCCCCTCTATGTCAGTAATTTTTGGGCTCAAAATCATTGATGATGAATTTTTTTCTCAACTTTTTTTCTTATCATGTAAACTTTGGATATTCGTAATACCCACAGTTTGGTATATCTACATAGATAAAAATTCAATATCTAAAAATCTTCCTTCTAAAGATGGGCTTAGGATGGGCCTGTTAACTGGTTTAGTAATGTCTATGATTATAATTATTACATGGTATATTTTTGAAAGTTCATTAGATATAGAACAAATGAAAAATACGCTTCAGTCAAAAGGGCTTTCGAATATTAATTTGTATATATTGGGAATGTTCTATTGGATTTTCATTAATAGTCTCTTAGAAGAATATGTCTTTCGCTGGTTCATCACTACAAAATCAGTGATTATCTTTCAAAATGATATAGCAGCAATCATATTTTCTGCATTACTATTTACTCTTCATCATTCAATTGCTCTACATTTGTTTGGTTTTATCTGGTGGCAGACTATTCTTGCCTCTTTCGGTCTCTTATCTGCAGCTGCGATATGGTCTTGGCTATACATTAGATATCGCTCAATATGGGTATGTTGGTTATCTCATGCAATCTGTGATATTGCTGTTTTTGGTATAGGCTTCATAATTCTTTTCTGAATAAACTAAAGCATTGTAATCGTATTTTGAAGACATTCACCCGTTTCATTCAATAATCTGATTACATTCGGCTTAGTTAACAATAATGAGGCAGAGACTTATTTTTGTAGATGTGATATTATGAGGCTAGGAGTATTAACTGAACCAGAGGGTGAAAACAGAGTTGCAATTGTACCTAATTCTGTTAAAAAACTAACCAAAAAAGGATTGGAAGTTTTTGTTGAATCCGGTGCAGGTGTTAATTCTAATTTTTCTGATAATGAATATGAATCTGCTGGAGCTAATATTAGTCAGAGAGATGAAGTTCTCTCCTGTGAATTACTAATTACAATAAGAATGTTAGATTCCTCTGAATTAAGGAGTGGAATGAAACTTATCTGTGTTGCAGATCCATTCCGCCACCCTGAAAAAATAAATAATTGTATAAGTTCTAATGTTACTTTATTTTCAATGGATATGATACCTCGAAGGTTATCGCGTGCTCAATCAATGGATGTTAACTCTAGCCAAGATAATTTAGCAGGGTATAAAGCAGTTCTACTAGGGGCATCTTATGTTCCTAGAGGAATTCCTATGATGACTACTTCTGCAGGTACTGTTAAGCCTGCTAAAGTTGTAATTATGGGGAGTGGAGTGGCAGGCCTCCAAGCTATTGCAACTGCTAAGCGATTAGGTGCTATTGTTTATGCATCTGATGTTAGAAAATCAGCAGCAGAGCAAATCGAATCTGTAGGTGGACGATTTATAGAAGTAGAAGGAATGGATGATTTTGAAGATGAATCGGGTTATGCTAAACCCTTGACTCCAGAGTTTATTCAGAAAGTTAATGACACTGTCTGCGAAGTTGCTTCTGAAGCAGATATTATTGTTACCACTGCTCGAATCTTTGGCCGCCCAGCACCAATTACCATCCCTGCGTCTGCAGTTTTAACTTTCAAGTCAGGCACAGTAATCGTTGATATGAATGCTGATGTAGGTGGCAATTGTGAATTAACAAAACCTGGAGAAATTTATACTACTGAAAATGGGGTAATAATTGTCGGTACCTCTAATCTACCTGGTACTATTGCTAACACAGCCAGTACGCTATATTCAAACAATCTAACCTCTTTCGTTTTGTCAATTTTTGATAATGATGAATTAATCATATCTGAAGAAGATGATATTCTCGTTGGTTCACCAGAGGGATCAGATTTCCATATACCTGGGATGGGCGGAGTATTGATTTGCAAAGATGGAATTTTACATGATAAACAAACTCGACTGGGGGGTATTCTTTGATGACTCCTGAATTATTAATTGGCTCAGTAACACTGTTTGTACTCTCTATATTCCTAGGTTTTGAATTAATAACAAAAGTTCCCTCAATGTTACATACTCCTTTAATGAGCGGTGCTAATGCTATCTCTGGTATCAGCGTAGTTGGCGCATTATATGGAGCCAATGTAGCCTTTGAAGGTGGTAGTACGTCCTTATCGGGTTTATTGGCATTTTTAGCTATCGTTTTAGCGATGATAAACGTCATTGGAGGTTTTGCAGTGACTAATAGGATGTTGAATATGATTGCTGGAAAAAATAAGAAAAAGGAGGACTAATCATGGAATTTGGTGAGTGGATATCTATAGGTTATTTAATTTCAGCATGCTTATTTATTCTCGGTCTCAAAAAACTTGGACATCCAAGAACAGCTCCTAGTGGGAATAAATTAGGTTCTATGGGTATGTTAGTCGCAGTATTGACTACTGTTACTGACATGTACTTGGAAGGTGGAGCTGAATGGACATTAATTATTTCGGGAATTTTAGTGGGTTCTACAATTGGTTATATCATGGCTGTAAAAGTTGAGATGACAGGTATGCCTGAGTTAGTTGCCTTGTTCAATGGCTTTGGTGGTGCAGCTTCTGCACTAGTCGCATTATCTGAATCTTGGAAATATATTGAAAACCCAGAATTATCATTACCTACTGGTTTAGGTTTAGAAGTTTTAATGATTGCTGCGGGTTTATCGGCTTTAGTTGGATGGATGACTCTTACCGGTTCTATACTAGCGATGTATAAATTAAAAGGAGGTGTAGAAATATTTGGAAAATGGTTCCGTACACCTACTTGGGGTCCATCATATCTTAACTACATTAAAATTTTATTAATTGGATTAGTAATTGTATTAATTTATCTAAGTATATCTGATCCCAGAAATGAAGATATTCTATATTCAATAATAGCTGTTTCTAGCATTCTAGGGATTATTCTTGTTTTACCAATCGGTGGTGCTGATATGCCTGTTGTTGTATCTCTTCTTAATTCTCTTTCTGGGATTGCTGCAGCATTTACTGGTTTCATTATTGGAAACAGTGTTTTAATCGTAGCAGGTTCACTGGTCGGTGCTTCTGGTTTAATTCTAACATTCATTATGTGTAAAGCAATGAATCGTACTCTTCCAGATGTATTGTTCAAATCATTTGGTGGTTCTGAAAAAGTAAGTTTGACTAGGACCAAGGTTGGTTCCGATGCGGAAGAAGTTGCTATGATGGTTGATGGTGCACAGAAAGTAATTATTGTTCCAGGTTATGGTATGGCAGTCAGTCAATGTCAGCATCAAGTGAAGGAATTTGCGGACCTTCTTCAGGATAGATTCGATACGGAAGTCAAGTATGCAATACATCCAGTAGCTGGAAGAATGCCTGGTCACATGAATGTACTTCTTGCAGAAGCTAATATCCCTTATGATCAGTTAATCGATATGGAAGACATTAATTCAGAGTTCCCTGAATGTGATATGGCAGTAGTTATTGGAGCGAATGATACCTGTAACCCTGCTGCTAGGACTGGTGAAGGTCCTTTAGCAGGAATGCCAATAATTGATGCAGACAAGGCTAGGACGGTTGTAATCATCAAAAGAAGCCTATCTGTTGGATATGCTGGTGTAGATAATGATTTATTTTATGAAGATAAAACTATGATGCTTTTCGGTGATGGTAAGAAAATGATGAACGAGTTGAACGCGGCTATCAAAGAGTTATGATATGGATTGTATAAAGGCTCGAGACAAGCAACGGTTATGTGGTAGTCAACACTCGAAATAACATAGGTGTACTGTATGGTGTCTATCAACTCCAAAGCAATCGTTGTTTTGTTGATTATTGGTATGGCTGCAATTCCTGCATTAGGTAACAGTAGCGGTCCTCCTTATCTGAATCAAGATGGTGAATTGACAGTTAAGTATGGCTGCTCATGTCATAATAATGGTGCGACTTCCGAGAGGGCAGTAGTCATGATTACTGGCGTCCCAGTAATGTATGATTTTGATCAAGCATATCAACTAACAATAAAAGTTGCAGATTCACTTACTCTATCTGGTGGAGATGGTAATACTAAAGCTGGTTTCTTACTTTCTTCCAGTAATGTAGGGGTATTTTCTTGGTCTGATGATGAGGATATACGTATCGCAGCAGATAGTGATGGAGATATATCACACAGTGAAACCGATTCTGATGGTATTTGGATTGTAACATGGACCGCACCTTCAGATGACCAAGGGGCCGTGAATTTCTGGTTAGTTGGAAATTCAGTAGATGGTGGTGGAGTTCCCGATGTTGAAGATTACTGGAATCTTCTTGCATTCTCAATAAATCCTCCTGGTACCATAGCTGAGGATGATAGTGATGCGATTCTATCTACACGTACTATATCAGTTGGAGATTATGATTCTTTATTCCTGTTGGAAGAAACTGATGCAGAGAGAGAAGCTCAGAGGCAGGAGGCTATTGCAGAAAGAATTTATCAGCAAGGGAATTTATTCTATTGGTTTAGTTTGACTGCATTAATTGTTGGTGCTGTGGTACAGAGAGAAATTTTAGAAAGGAAATATGATGAAGGTCCTGAATATTTAGCAATGGAGTTAGCTTATCCTCAAGCTTTACGGCAGGCTGTTGTTTCTGTAATTTCTTTCATTGTAGGCGTTAGATGGTTGGCAGAAGATGCAGTCTTAGAGTTCCCTCCGAGAGCTCTTCTTGACCCAGAAGCACAAAATGTCACAGATCTTTCTAGTTTCGTTATAGGTTTCACATTCTTGTTTAGTGCTTGGTTTGCATATGGATTATATAGAACTATTTTGGCCGCTAGAGCTAAACCTAAAGTTAAGGATTTACTCTGAAATGCAGTCTTCCCCAATAAGCCAAATGACTATTTCAGAGCACTTTGTTGAGCTCTACAAAATTATCAAAGTTGGTGCATTTGCGATTATCATCAGTTCATTCATTTTATCCTTTTATATTGATGATTTCATGAGTTATTGGTTAAAATCTCTAGATTTAGGCAATGAATCATTAGAACTATTCGTATATAGCCCCTATGATTGGATAGATATTAAATGGGCTATATTACTTATTTTTTCTATAACAATGGTATCACCTATAGTTAGTATTAAACTACGTAATTTCGCCTTACCTGGATTGTATCCTAATGAGAAAAAATGGTTAACTCTTGTTTTATTTATCAGCGCAATAATAATTCCTATTACTATTTTTCTCATTTGGTTTTTAATATTGCCACTTTCAATAGATTTTTTTAATCAAATCAGTATTATTGATGGTATTGTTGTAAGATATGATGCAGTTTCCATTATTAGTTTAGGAATAGGTGTGTCTTGGGTTCTTGTAATTGGTATTTTTACAGTGATAATTCTTTCATTGTCTAGATTGTTTGGGTTGGTAGAAGATAGTGAATCTAGGATTAGAATTAGAATTCTTCTTATCAGTTTTTCAATGATATTCCTTACTCTACCAAAAACATATGAGGGTTTAAGGATAATTATTGCATTTTTCACTGTTTATTTTTCAGATATAATCTCTAGGTTGATGCCCATACATGAATAGTTTTTCTCAGGATATCAATAAATCATAGTAAAAAATCCTAATTTTTATGCATGATTACAACGTATTCAAATCATAGTTTTGTTTAGAGGTTAATATGAATGCGGCGCGAACGACTATTTCAGTTGTTATCATAGTGCTTGGTTTGTCTGCAAACATAAACTCAGATATCATCGATGATTGGTTATCAGATCAAATCCCTATCAATGAAAATAATTACGACATACTGGTAGGTGTCCAAGATTTAGAAAATTGGTTAGTAATTCCAGTCTCATTCCAAGATGATAGTTTCAATTTAGCCACTGCTAATTCAATTCTTAATGGTGAAAATTCAGCTCGTTCATATATTCAACAAATTACTAATGGTCAGTCTTCACTCAATGCTACAATTCTTGATGAAGTTTGGATATCATCCAATAAAATCGAATTTTGGGGTGCTGATGGTGAAATTGAACGAGATTCAGGTTCAGATGGTTTAGGAGTAACAGATTTAGTAGAAAGAGTAGTTAAGGAAACGTTAGCAGGCAAAGATTTGTCTGCTTGGGATCTTGATAATGACGGTATTTTAGATCGGATATTAATTCTCCATTCAGCGAAGCCTCAAGAAATAGGCGGTGGGTCTAATTCAATTTGGAGTCATATGTCTGGTTTAGATGAATCAGTTAAAATTGGTGATTGGTCTATTGAACATTATACTATTGCATCTACTAAATCAGGAATGGGTACCCTCGTTCATGAGATGCTTCATCAAATGGGAGCATATGATTTGTATGATGTTCATAGCTCACTACCTACAAGTAATTGGAATGGTATTGGTGATTGGGGAATAATGGCTAGTGGTAATTGGAATGGTAATGGTGCATCTCCTGCATTTCCTTCTTCAGCGACTCTAGAATTAATTGGAATTAATCGTTCGATAGTAGTAGATCCAAATATAGGTGGGAATTTTTCTTTGAAACCAATATCTGATGGCGGGGACTCGTTATCTATTGAAATCGCATCTGGTGAGTATATTCGTATAACTAATAGGGGTGATATAGGATTCGATTCTGCTCTACCCGGATTTGGTATTTTAGTAGAACAGCAAGATATTAACAATGGTGATATTAATAGTAATTTAGTTAATACTGATTCTAAAAATGCATGGTTGAAAGTTATTGAGGCAGATGGTGATGATGCTTTAATCCGAAATAAGGATAGTGGTAGTTCGACAGATACTTTTCAAGTTGGAGATAAATTTGGTAACTTAGATAGTTCTGAAGGAATGCTAATTTATGATAATAGAGGACGATTAGTGACTTGGTTTGCAACACTATCATCATCTAATAATGATGTAATAATGGTTAATATAACACCAGTTATGCAAATAAATTCTTTCAATGTCATCACGCCAAGGTCTCCTGTCGAATTATTAGATGGTGAAGTATTATTTGTGGAAGTATGGACCAATGAAATATGTAATCTTTCTATAGATGTTTTTTCCCATAGTAATAATATTATTAATAAAACAATTAATCAATTACCTCTCGGGACCTCTCTAATTCCGATTATGGATGTAGATGAAAATACTCCTTCAAATGGTAATTTAATTGGGGAAATTGGATGTGATCAAAATAACCAGCGGCAATTAGATTTAGAATGGCATAAAGTGGGTAATCGTATAATTTCAGATGATTTTTATGCTATTATAGAATATAGTCAAGAAAGTACTATTTCATTTACTCCTGATTATGAAGGACAAAATGCTAGAATATATAATGTTGAGATTCAAGGAGCGGCTTCACGTATTGCAGATGTAAAAAATGTCAATTCATTGACACCCGGTGATGATTTATTAATTTCAATTAATCCTGACGGACTTCTTGTTCCTGGAATGATTGCAAGAGGTGAACTGGTTATTGTTGATGATTTTGGTATCGAACTAAGGATTCCCATAATTTTCGAAGCGAAGTCTTCATTGAATAGTAATACTGCATTTTCATGGCTTTCAGAACCAGGTAATGGTTTGCTCATGATTAGTATATTCCTTGCCATCTCGGTATTTACAGGCGGTAAAGAAAAAAAGCGACAAATAATTAATCCAGAATATTCTGATATACCAGATTTCTAATTTTATTTTTTAATTGGATTAGTCCATCTTGAATTAGCAGCGGGTCGTACAATTCCTAAGTATTTCCATTTTTCTTCATGTTTCAAGGGTTGTAACCAAATCTTATTAACTCCTGACGCTAATCTTGATGCTAAACAAGCACTTTCCCAATTCATTATTTTATTAGAAGGATTAACTACCAACCATGGTGCATGATCTGTACCTATTTTTTGCTCATAGCATCGCCATAATGTCCCATACTTGAATCCGGGTCTAGGGTGTAATCCTCTCATAAGAAGGTCATATAATACACTTGTATCTCGTGAATAATCTTCTTCTAATACAGTAAATAATTCATTTGTAATTTTATCAATTATTCTTCCGTTATCATAATCTATTCCAATCTGTTCACAGGGCCAATTACTACCATAATGTACGAATATTTTATCATTATCAATAATAGTTTTTTTATATTTTGAAATTGTTTCTAAAATCTGATATGTGGGGGGAAGTAATTCTCCTCTAGGTTCTTCTACAGTGATATTGTATGTGACAACTGCCTGCTCATTATCTACAATTAGTACTTCTGCCTTATGCCCTTGTTGGCTAACTGCAATAGCCCATGATAGCAAATTTTCTCTATCTATCATCTCGGATGAGTGGAACCATCTTACTTCTGCTTCTGGTAAATCTTTTCTAGGGTGATTACTTGAATTCCATCTGACTCCCCATGTATCATTATGATGTAGGAATTTAGAATTATTTTCTATGAATTTAGTTAACATTAATTTATTTCCAGGGACTCTTAATGCTTCAACTACTATTGATTCATTAATTAAGTTTGGATTTTTTGAAATTTCTTCTTCAAACCAGTTTTCACTTGGCCAGTCTAGATGTCTATGATTATGACAAAAAATTACTTCAGATGCAGATAAAAGTAGCTGATTATTGTTTATTTTCTTACCAATTGCTGATTTATTCCATAATCTTTCACTAGCAGAGCCAGAATATAACCAATCGTCTTTGTATGCCTCCATGAATGTACGAGGAGGTTCTTGTTTTCATGTCAACGGTTGCAAAATATCATTCATGTGGTAATACTCGGCAGTATGATAATATGGATGAGGCGCCGCGAGAAAGGGTAAAAATATTGAAAGATTTAAGGGTTCTTTTAGACAAAATGGACTCTTCCAAAGTCACACTAATTGGTGATATAATGTTAGATAGATATCATCATGGTTATTCTAATAGGCTTATTTCTACTGCCCCAGTTCCAGTATTGAAAATTCTTCGTTCTGAAGAATCTCCTGGTGCTGCTGCACATATTGCCAGAGGTCTTGGATCACTAGGTCTGGATGTTTCTATTTTTTCATGTGTTGGAGACGATAGAGAAGGTGAATTTATTAAAAATCAGTTTTTATCTGATGGTTTGCCAATCGATGGTATTGAAACTGTAAAAAACCGTCAAACATTAACGAAAATAAGATTCTTTGGCAGCCGACAGAGCCTTCTCGATAAATCTCAAATTCTTTTACAGGCAGATAGAGAATCTCTTGAAGAATTAGATATTGAAGTAAGCAATCGTCTTGTAGAAAAAACTTTACAATCAATACCCGATAGTTGTGCTCTTGTCATTTCCGATTATGATAAAGGTGTACTTACAGATATTGGTTCCCAGAAACTAATTCAATGTGCTAAAGAAAATTCTATTCCTTCAATTGTAGATCCTAAATTAACTGGTCTTGAAAGAAGTCGTGGCGCTACTGTAGTTCTTTTCGAAATTAGAGGTCTTGATTTGTTAAGAAGGAGGCTAATGTTGGATAGCGCTGAAGAGGCTGCTTTTAGTTTAATTAAACAATATAATTGGGATTCTTTGATAGTATTAGGTGGGGTTGATGGAGTGACATTGTATGAATCAGATGGGAATATCGAATTTATTGCTTGTTCTGCCCCCTCTCCTTCGCAACAAATTGGGCTTCATGATGCTGCGGCAACTGCTTTAGCTGCCGCTTTGGGTAATCAATTCCCTATGTCGTCAGCGGTTGTTCTGGCTGCAGCTGCTTGTGAGTGTGTTCTTACTGCACAGTCCAGTCATGAATTTGTTAACCGTCGAACATTAGGTCTATGGCTAGATGAATTATCTTGGCAAATGCAGATATCAGATAGATGATATTTGATTCATTTATGTATTAGGTTCAATAATATAACGTTCTTCCAAGGCATGTGAGAGTAATATTCCTAGGTGTAATTTTATCCTCCCTAATTATTTTTTCTTTGGATTCAGTTGTTGCTGATTCTGAAGATCTAGATATTTCAGTAGGCTTTGATTTTGAATTTGGTGTAATAGTTGACAGTGAAGAAATATTATCTGGTACAATAATAAGTTCACGAGAAGATGTCATTATTTCATGGGATATTCAAAATTCTACAGGTTTCAAATATAATTGGGGTTCTTTTAATGATTTATCTGAAAATTTAGTGCCGATTAGTGAAGATTATTTCATATTAAACTGGGAAATCACTATTGATTCGAAGGATTACTACTCTTGTTCATGTATATTTAATATATATGTTGAACTCGAAGATAAAATTATTTTCGAACAAAATATGCCTTTTTTCATATCTAATAGCGATTATACCTCTGATTCAATTCATGCAATTCTAGTTTCAAATCCTAGTGACTTAGATTGGATAAAAGGAGATTTAAAAATCGAAGGTCAAATTAGTGATATTTATGGGAATCAACCGTCATCAATTCAACTTTATTTGAAACGTTATGTTACTTTTACAGAGACATGCAATAGTGGTATCTCGTATGATGAAGAAAATACGATATATCCGTTATATAATGATAACAGTGATTTTTCTTATCAATTAGATTTGAATACTAAACCTGATGGTTGGTATGAGTTAGTGATTTTAATCCCATCTAATGAATCTTTTAATCAGTATGATGTTTCATGTTTGTCACTTAAATTGAATAATCTTGCACCAATTATTTCAATATTAAATGAACCATCTAATCAATCTGAAGATAATTTGATGTTAATAATTGATGCCTCAACATCTGAAGATCCGATTTGGTCTGAAGATGAATTGTACTATGTCTGGACCTGTACCAGTTCTGATAGTAGTGAAATAATAGTTTCTGAAGGTTACAATAATGGTATTTTCGAATTAGATGCTCGTAATTCTGCCGATTATATAGTTAAGATAGAAGTCATGGATGAAGGAGGTTTATCTTCAACAGATGAATTTTATTTCACAATATCAAATGTGCTACCATCTTCATTGCTATTCATTAATGGATTAGAGATTTTTGATGGTGATGAAATGAAAATTGTAGATCTTGAAAATATTCAAATAGATGGTTCTTCATCTACAGATTCCATAAACGATATCGATAATTTAAGGTGTATTTGGTCAATTAATGGTGTCACAATATATGAGGGATGTGATAGGAAATTAGTCTGGCCAGAGAATATAATTAATGAGAAGGAATTAGTACTCAGACTTGATGTAATGGATAATGATGGCGAATATTCTTCTGTATCTGTTAAACTGATTAATTCTAATGTTGCTAATGATTTGCCTTATCCTCTTATTGCACTATTCATTTCATTCCTTTTTTTGGTATCCACAGTATTCTATAGATTCAAGAAAGATAATGATAGTTCATCTATTCCTAAATGGAATAAATGAAAATAGTATATTACACAAATAGATAAGAGATGCCCATCTCCATCTTATTATGGGAACTGCGAGTAGACTTCCACTTCCTTATGATGATTACAAAAAACGTCAAGAAGTTTTTTTTGAAGATATACCCGAAGATTCTTTGATTTTAATATCTACTAATCCTATCTGTTATCGTTCTAATGATACGACATTTCCATATCGTGCAAGTTCATACATGCTTTACTTATGCGGCTGGAAAGACCCTGATGCAATATTTATGGCGTATCATAAATCAGGTTCTTGGGTCACATCTATTTTTGTTCAGCCTAGGGATACTAAAGCAGAGATTTGGGAAGGGAGAAGAGTTGGAACAGAGGGAGCTTCATCGTATTGGCCTATCGATGTAGCCTATTCAATATCTGATATGGGAACAATAATTTCAGAAAAAATTGATAATTGTAAAAAGATTTATTCTATTCCCGAACTTAATACCAAGTTAGATAAAATTATTCAATCATCTACCCTAGAAGTTATTGATCCTAAAGTCATTTTAGATGAGATGCGTGTTATTAAGTCAGATAATGAGATTAAATTAATGCAAGAATCAGCGTCATTGGCTTCACAGGCTCACATTGAGGGTATGAAACAAAGTTTCTCTGGAATTGGTGAATGGAAAATACAATCAATTATTGAAGCTTATTTCTCCTCGAACAAAAGTTGTGCAAGTTATGGTTCTATAGTTGGAGGTGGTGATAATGCAACTATTTTACATTATCATTCTAATAATTCAATTATTAAAGATGGAGATTTAGTTTTAGTCGATGCAGGATGTGAAGTAGAGGGATATGCCTCGGATATTACTAGGACTTGGCCAGTTAATGGGAAATTCAGTGATTCTCAGAAAGAGATCTATAATCTAGTATTAGAGGCAGAAATAGCAGCTATTGAAGCATGTAAAGTTGGATCTCCTTGGAGTTCATCGCATCATGCAGCATCAAAAGTAATTGCTGAAGGATTAATTAAACTAGGGGTTTTAAATTGTACTTTAGATGAAGCATTGGGCGAAAATTATGACGGTCCGTATAGAAACTTCTTCATGCATGGCACTAGTCATTCTTTAGGTCTTGATGTACATGATGTTGGTGGAGGTAGGCAAGGTGATAAGGGTCCTCAAAGAATATTACAAGCAGGTATGGTGCTAACTGTTGAACCAGGACTTTATTTCGGAAACTGGAGAGAAGATATTGAGATTCCAATCAGATATTCAGGAATTGGAATTCGTATAGAAGATGATATCCTTATTACTGAAAAAGGTCCTATTGTTTTAACATCAGCTTGTCCAAAAGAGATTTCAGATATAGAAGCATTAATTGGTAAAGGTTTGAGTGAGAATAATGCGTAGTTGGAAAGATATACTCTTAGAGCAGTTATCCAATAACCCCCCTCGACTCACGGTTGATGATGCTACAATATTATATGAAGAAGCAGATATTAATGATTTGATGTTTACTTCTCTTGAAAGAAGAAAAAAACAAGTGCCTGGTGGTTTAGTTACTTACTTAGTTGATCGTAATATTAATTATACAAATATCTGTACAATTAATTGTCAGTTTTGTTCTTTTTATAGGCCTCCGGGTCACTCTGAAGTTTATACTCAAACATTTGAACAAATAAGTGAAAGAATATCTGAGTTAGAAGATATAGGTGGTTCAAGAATCCTTATGCAAGGAGGTGTAAATCCAGACTTGGGTCTCGATTGGTATTTGGATTTAATATCTAATATCCGCGAAAAACATCCGACTATCTCTCTAGATTGCTTTTCGCCCATCGAAATAGAAGGAATAGCGGATGTTTGTGGATTGAGTACTTTTGACGTCCTCAAACAGTTATCTGATGTAGGAATGCACGGTCTACCTGGCGGAGGAGCAGAAATGCTTGTTGATGATGTCAGACTTGATATATCGCCTAAGAAAGGTTCAGCAGATAATTGGTTAAGAGTTATGTCTGAAGCTCAAGAACTAGGACTTACAACATCTGCAACAAATGTTTTCGGTTTTGGTGAGACTGATCATCATAGAGTTTTGCATATGGAGAGAATTAGAATTATGCAAGATAATGCTCATTCATTGGGTAGAGTAGGTTTCACTTCATTTGTTGCTTGGCCAGTCCAATTAGAAAACAATTCTTTTGGTAAAAGAAATAGAGGTCGTAATAGAATAGAATTAGGAGCCGGCCCTGTAGAATACTTACGGCATATATCCGTCTCTCGCCTATTCTTTGATAACATAAGTCACATTCAAGCTTCTTGGCCTACAATGGGTTTAGGAGTTGCTCAGATGGCAATTTTAGCCGGTGCTGATGATGCAGGCTCAACAATGATGGAGGAAAATGTAGTTTCAGCATCAGGTACTAAGAAAACATTAGCTAAGGAAGAGGAATTGCAAGGTTCAATATTTAGAGCAGGATTTACACCCATTAAGAGAAATTCCGATTATAATCATCTCGAAACATCAATAATTGAACATAAAAATTTAGTAGCAACTATACCTATTCAAAATCAATAATCTGAGAGCTCTAATCTTCCACTCTTAACTGGTAATGTTTCAATATCAATTTTATGATGGTAGTTATCCATTATCAGAGGTCTAACCCATTTCATTTTAGTGCCATTATTACTATCGAATTCAAGAATAATTTCCCAATGAACTGCTATAAGTCCTGAGTATATTGAACCTGGCCATAATTCTTCGGGACCACGTAAAATAATATCGTCACCACTCCTTTCGGCTAAGTCAACCCATACCCCAGGAGAGAGAACTCTCATAGGTTCCAACATCATTAATCTCCTATGTGCGACGGTCATTGGTGTTGATTCCCCAACCCCTGTTCCTAGTTCTTCCCCTGTCGTTATTCTTCTTCCTGGTAATGCGGTAGACATTCCTGGAATTGTTTGCTCACCTTCATTTTTCCCTTGTGATTCTAATATCATTCTTCTTTCAGGGACTGCGATTCCAACTTGTATTCTCGCTCTCTTTATTTGGAGTTCTTTAGGTATTTTTAATTTAGATATTTTTATTTCATTTATGCTTTTTTCCAGTATTATTTCCGGTGGTTCAATTGGATTTTTAATTAATTGATTTTGTCTTCTTATATCTCTCATGTTTGCTATCATTCTGAAAAATATTGGTGAGATAAATATTGGGAATGCGATAAAGAGAAATAATGGATAATCTAGTTGACCTATTCTAATTGAATAACTTAAGATATCTAATATTGGTAAAATATATTTGATTTCTTTGATAGCCGGTGTAATTGCTCTCAGAAATAAGGTGGATATTATCAAAACAACAGCGGGAGTAATCATTTTTCTTGCCCTATAATGCATAGGGTCAGGATCAATGTACCATCCGTTACGAGTTCTCATTAAGAATGGAAAAGTTTCCTTAGAAACCTCTCCCTTTATCTTTGGTAGTCCCTTATCACCTTCTTTTATTCTTCTCCATTCTACAACCCAATCTTTCTCTTCACCAATCTTAAATGATGGAGGTGGAGTATTTTCTGATACCAAAATAACCTCAATTATTGGAATTTCACTTGGAATCATATCAGAGTGTTCGAAAGGTGGATAACGAATTCGTTGTACTGATTCCTCCACTTAATCAACTCCACAATACTGATTTAATTGCCTTACCGGCTAATTTTCTAAATTCGGGTATTTCTTTCAACATTTTGGTCCCTAATGGTATAGGATTTTCAATTTCTCCAACTTCATTAATCATTAATATCACTTCAGGTTTAGCCCAAACTTTGAAAATTTCTTCTAATTCGTTATCATCAGATTGAGATAGAAATGCGTCCCTTAGACCTCTTGCTCTATTTTGTGATTTTCTCATTTTATCTAACTTTTTATCTAAAATCTTCAGGTCTCTTGCAGTTAAATTATTTTTATTAATTGATTCAACTAAACTTTCAGCAATTAAATCAACATGTGCAAATCCTGGGCCAATTCCTCCTCCTGTCGTGGGTTTGCATATACCTGCAGCATCCCCAAATAAAGCGGCTCTCTTAGAAGTAGTTTTCTTGAGGATTCCACTCGGTACTGAACCAACAAATCTTCCTACTTCCTTACAATCTTTAAATCGGTGACTCCATTTACCAGTTCTCATTAATTTAATCAATAAGTCTTCACAGGATTCTTGACCAATATATTTTGTCTGACTCCATACACCAATTCTTGTTGTTTCTCCTGACGGAATTGCCCATGCAAAAAATCCTGGTGAGATATTTGAGCCTGTGTACATGTCCAGTTTGCCCTGAACCCCTCCATAACCAGTTACTTCGATTTGCATACCAATCATTGTTTCTTTTGGGCGTCCTAAGCGTAGAGTTCTACGTACCCATGAATGAGCTCCATCCGCGCCACATATCATTTTTGATTTTATATTCTTTATTCCATTTGAAGTTCTAATTTCTAAGTTAACTACTTCATCTGTAATCTCAAGTTTTATTGGTTTGCTCGAAACCCATAGTTCAGCTCCCGATTCTATACCCTGTCTTACCACACCTTCGTCGAATAACTTCCTACATACTGACCAAGTTCTAATTTTTTCTTCGTTGCCTATTTCTACTAACGTGCCTTCTGGGCTATAGATTCTTGCTCCCCAAATTGGTGTTAGTACAGTGTTTTCTAGTTCAACTAAAGCCATAGCTTTGGGATTAATCAATCCAGCACATTGAAAAGGTCTTCCAATTTCTGCATGTTCTTCTAGAATTAAAACAGATATTCCTTTTTCAGTTAATCTTCTAGAAAGATACCCTCCAACTGGACCAGCACCAACAATGACGACGTCATAATCGTAGTCATTCATAGCACTATTCAATAGGTTAGCCTTATTGACTTCTTCTAATCTTAATCTCACTTCTTTTTCCGAGATTTTTTATTCTTTTTCATAACTGTATCTATGATTTTACTAGCATCTTGTTTAGTCATCTCATCAATTGTTACAATATCTGCTATGGAAAGAATATCGCTCAAAGGAATCTCTTCCCTTACTGCTAATTTATTGACTAATTTGACCTGAGCTTCCGAGGCTGGTAATAATTGACTTTGTTTTATTAAAGTATCAATTAAATCACTAGCCGTACCATCTTTCCCTCCTGTTAACTTATTTATGTCGTCTGTTTTCGCCATATTGCAAATTTCTTCTATGCTATGACCAAGTTGATCAGCTAATTTAATTATCAAGTTCATCTGTTTATCACTTGCAGGGAAATCTCCTCCTTCCTCTATTATTTGATCGAGTGTAGTTCTCATTTCTTCACCTGTTAATTCTTCCGGTTTTTTACCTTTAAGCGACTTTAAAATATCTTCTTCACTCATATTTTTCACTAAGTTATTTAGTAATTCGATTTGTCTTTTTGACGGGATACTTCTTTTCTTTGTTTTAGCAACATTATTCATTTCCTTGAAAATATCTACGAAATCATGCCAAACTTTTGGGGCCGACTGTGTGTCATTTTCAATAGTGTCAAGATCTGCTTCCATTTTAGCAGTAAATTGTGCAGCAAATAGACCGTTTTCATTTTGTTCATTATAAAATGGAACAACTTCTAACCACATTGTTCTACCTGCATCTGTTGGAATTAGTGCTCCACTATTATTTTCTACATATTTTCTTTTATTCAGTGTTTGAATAGTAGATACATAAGTTGAGGGCCTCCCAATTCCCTCTTTTTTCATTTCCTGAACTATTGAACTTTCTGAAAATCTTCTTGGTGGTTTTGTTTCATCATCAATTAATTTAGGACTTTCCTCGTCTAATTTAATATCCCAAAGTGTTCCTTTAATTAGCTTAGATTGTGGGGGTTCTAACTTCACATCTTTATGATATGATTCGTATACAGCCTCCCATCCTGGATGAATTCTCCATGATGCAGTACCTGTAATTTTCTTATCAAATCCATCGGTAGTCGCTTGAATATTTCTTGTTTCACGTATTGAGTTAGACATTTGACTACCTGCAAACCTTGACCATATTAATTTGTATAGTAATTGTTGTTCGTCTTTGACATCACTTAATTGAGAAATATCAGGTCTTGTAGGTCTTATTGCTTCGTGAGCATCTTGAACATTCGAACTACCTTTCTTAGCATCAGACCCTAATGCTCCAGGTCCTAAATGATCCTCTCCATATTTATCTTTAATGAAATTTTTAATGGTTTTCCTAGCATCTTCGTTTGTTCTTGTAGAATCTGTTCGGATATAGGTGACATGTCCAGAATTATATAATTCACCTGCTACAGAACTTGTTCGTGCAACTGACCAACCTAAGTTAGAACTTGCAGATTGTAGCATTGTGTCTGTAGTAAATGGTGGTTTAGGACTTCTTTTATTTTTCCCTTCCTTTACAGATTGAATTTCAATAGTCTTATTTTCATTCAATTTCGATACAGCATTTTCAGCTAAATCTTGATTGAAGGTTCTATCAGGGAAGTGTTTCCCTGCATCATCTAACCATGCTTCTGAATCATCTTTTTCATGAAATCTAATCTTGAAATTAATATCATTTGAATTGAAATTAACACTGTAATATCTAATTGGTATATGTTGTTCACGTAACAATTCTTTTTCAACAATAAATCCTAATGTCGGAGTTTGCACTCGGCCCATGGATGCTAGTTTCCATGATCTAGAAAATCTTGAGCATTCAAAACCTACTAATCTATCCATGAATCTTCTAACTTTTGCTGAATCAACTAACGCAGTATCTATATCTCTTGCATTTTCTATAGCATGTTTGACGGATTTTTCTGTTATCTCGTTAAATGTCACTCTTTTCTGTGATGGGAATTTAGCAAAAATCATACTCAGTCTCCAAGCAATAAATTCGCCTTCTCTATCAGGGTCAGTTGCAATAAATACTTCTTCGACCTTAGATGACTTTGCTTTCTTAACTAAATCTGTAATTTTCTTTTGTGCTCCTTTAGTCCATCCCCAAGGTGGTTCAGGCAGTACATTTCTTTCTGAATCCCACATTGACTTAGATGACCCTTTACTTCCCTTAGAAGGTAAGTCTTGAACATGTCCTCCACATGCTTGGACAATCCATCCCTTGCCTAAGTATTTCTTTACCGTCTTTGCTTTAGCACCAGACTCGAGAATCATTAGTTTCATAATAACCACCTATTCAATTAGTCAATAACTTAGCATCGACCATTATTTGTGGTGGCACAATACTACCTGTATAAACTTGAGTCAACCTAGTTTGTTACAAGGCGCGTGCGCGTACGTGAGCGCGCGAAGCCAAGTCATCAAATTTCATTTCTTGAAGCTTCTTCATTCCAGGGTTCACTTGCTGCTGGACCAGCACAACCTACGCATCCAGGATAGCCTGCGGACCCCAATTCAACAATTTTTCTTGTAAGTTTACTCCACATATTCGCCCCACCTCTTATCCATACAATGTCTAATGAATTCGGTGGCTTTAATGAAATCATACCATCCTCTGAATTATTAATTTCAAAAAATATTTCTTTAACATCACTAATTTTGCCATTAATACCAAAAACTATCTTAGGCGCTCTATCTGATAATTCAGAGGATAATTGTTCAATTTGATCTGTCAATTGACCGTTATGAGTTATCGTCAGACCATTAGAACGAAGAATTCTTCTTGCCAATTCGGCAACTGCCGCATCCTCAGAAGAACTACTCATGATTCTTCGGAAGTGCGCAACGCTTGAAGACTGTCGGTTCAACCGACTTCCTGATGGGACTGCCATATCGAATATTTGGAAGGCCAATTCTAGGCCTTATCGATTCGGAAAGAGCACATTCAATCGGAGTTTCTTCTTTGACTAAATTAGGTCATAATTCAATTGGTAGAGGGATACTTGAATCTCTTTACCAATCTCCTGAATTACCCACTAATGTATTTGGTATGCCTTTCCACCATCCACTAGGTCTTGCTGCTGGTTTTGATAAAAAGGCTCAAGCACTTTCTGGATGGCCATCTTTAGGTTTTTCTTGGATAGAATATGGCGGGGTCACGAGATTCCCTCAAGATGGGAATCCCAAACCACGAATGTTTAGGGCAAATAAAGAACATGCATTAGTAAATAGAATGGGTTTTAATAATCCTGGAGCCTTAGCAGTTAGAGAAAGTTTAGTTGATAGAAGATCTAAGGGTCAATGGCCTAATAATCCAATAGCTGCTAATATAGGTCGTTCGAAAAAAGTCTCGAATGATGATGCTCCCGGAGACTATTCTTCCACTTTGGATATATTATGGGATTATTCTGACTTATTTGTCCTCAATGTTTCATCCCCTAATACGCCGGGTCTTCGAGAATTACAGGAAGAAGAACATCTATCAAAAGTCCTTAGTGAATGCAACAATATTCGTGATAGAAAAGGGAATCATAAACCTATTTTATTAAAATTCTCTCCAGATATGGACAATGATGAATTACTTAACTCTGTTGAAACAGCGCTTAAATCTGGAGTTGATGGTTTTGTGGCTACAAATACAACTATTTCACGATATGTACCTAAAAACACTCAATCTCGTTCAGTATTTGCACAAACTGGTGGGCTATCGGGTAGACCTCTGAAAACTCGTTCATTAGAAGTAGTTAATTTATTGTATGATTATACAGAATCTAAGATTCCTATTGTTGGTGTTGGTGGTATTGATTCTCCCGAATCAGCATGGGACATGATTAATTCTGGTGCCTCATTAATTCAACTATATTCCGCTTTAGTATTTCAGGGGCCTTCAGTTGTATCCCATATTGTCAAGGGTTTAAAGAAAAGAGTTAAGGAAAATAATTTCTTAAATATTGAAGAAGTTGTTGGTAATTACCACAAATGATTATCATAAACCTCATGAGTATAATTCTGTTGCGAACATTATGGCTGCTACTCGGACGACGCGATTATTAATCGTGGGCGTTGCTCTTTTAGCCCTTATATCCCTAATGTTCATCAGTGTTGATCCCGAAGTACAGTATACTGTAGATGAGATTATGGCATCACCAAATGAGTATACTTCAGAAGAAGTCCACCTTAGAGGGACCGTACTCGAGGGTTCAGTTGATGATGAATCAAAGACCTTCATCTTGGCAGGTATCAACGATCAAATTTTCATTGATATTTCCTCTGTTGCTTTACCCGACGGTTTCGCTGAAGGTTATGTTATTGCTGTTAAAGGCGATCTTATAGAAGAAAATGGTAAATGGACTATTTCAGCTAACTCTATACAGACTGGATGCCCCTCGAAATATGAAGCAGAATGAATAAATTATCTACATCTTGTTAGGGTTTCATTAAAATGGGTCCCCAAACACGGTCATATGGGCTAGGGGGAGTGTTGACGTGCTCTATTATTCACAAATCGTCAATAATGGTGACCTGAAGTCTGAGGGCGGCGCAAACGAACCTTCGATGAACCATAGGGGTATGTCGAAACTTCGCCTCCAAGAGATGCAGGTTGGCATAACGAACTTCCGGAGGGAAATTCGAAGTGTCTTATACCCGGGAACCAGGTCAGGCGCGGAAGCGAGCAACCCGACTGGGGATGCTGGATGCCTTGGAATAGCGGAGCTGAGTACACCATTGATTATTCATTGATGAATACGAGCGTCCACCGAAGACATGCCCACTAAATATTATTCAGGAATTCCCTCAAGGCCACCCATTTGGCAAACTATTTCAAAATGTTTTTCTGTTACTGGTTGTACTGATAGTCTACTTCCTTTCATTAGCAGTTTCATACCTTCCAATGTTGGATTATCTCTCATCTCTTGAAGAGGAATTATTTTTTCCATGGCGATAATTGGTTTTATCTCTACCATCATCCATCTTGGATTTTCTGGAGTTGCTTTCTCATCAAAATAATTTGATGATGGATCTTGTGCTGTATGGTCGGGATAGCCTTCTTTACATATTTCTGCAATACCAACTACATGTGGTGGTTTGAAGTTTGAATGATAAAATAGTACTCGATCACCTAATTTCATATCATCTCTCATCATATTTCTAGCTTGATAATTTCTGACACCATCCCAGTGTGTTTTTTTATCCTCGACTAACTTTTCCCAAGGATAAACATGTGGTTCACTCTTCATCAGCCAGTAATTCATATGTCTACGAGGTGCTAGAGGTGAATGAAAGTGTCGTTACCAAGCATCTTCCGACGAACCTATGATCAGTGTCGCATCTATGGCATCCGCCTCGTCTCTTTCGATTGCTCTCTTGAGTCCCGCAGTTTTGACCATTCTAGACACACCTCCCGTTAAGTTGACATTTGATTTGACCATTAATGCATATATCGCAGGTAATAGTAACAATGCTGATATTGCAGCAATAATGAGCAATACGATGATGACTATTACGAATGGTTTGATTGCAGGGATAGGAATTTGGAAAGCGCACATCATACCAGCAGCAGTAACTGTTGTTGCTTCGAATAAACTCATTCCAGTACTAGCGCATGATGACTTTATTGCTTCTAGTGATCCACCTAGTTCTTTTACTCTATTAGCAATATGAATTGAAAAGTCAACTCCAACTCCAACTAATATCGAACCTATCATCACAGTAACGAGTGAAAGTGCAACGTTTCCAGCATCCATTATCAACCATTGCATTGCTACAGTAAATCCAACAGGGATAGTTGTTAAAAATGCATATAATATGTCTCTGAAAACTAGTCCTAGAGTAATAATCGTAAATAATAGTGCGAAACCAAGTGAACTCCATTGTGAGCCTACAATTAAGTCGTTTACTTCTATTGTTACTGATGCCACTCCAATTAATTCAGTATTTGGGAATTGTGAGTTTGATGCATGTTTATTTACCAAAGTTGTAGCTTCCTCAGTACCTACAACATCCATGAAAGGCATATCGATGTAAATCAGACTTTTTTGATAATCATCAGAGATAAATAATTCTCTCATTTCCTCTGTGAGGCTATTATAGAATACATATATTAGGAAATTCTGAGTTTGTATTCCACCCAAGTCTTGTGCATCTAAGGTGTCCAGAGTTCTCCAGAAGGATGCATTTCCTGATTGTTCATTATTGAATATTAAGTCCGCAACATCTTTGATTGGGTCGGGAGTTCCATCAGGAATTAAATCAGCAATCGGTGCTCCAGAAATATTCACTGAAACTGCTATTGCTTTCATTAAGAATACTATAGATACAGCTGTTACTTGATCTACAGATGCACATTGACCTTCTAGACGTTCTATATCATCTAATACTTCAAATGGATCAGCGGCTGTTACAGCGAAATCTGCTGATGCACTGATATCGCCAGGTATCAACAGAAATCCAGGTTGTCCCGATTCGAATTCATCACTGTAAGTTTTCATCTTAATTACAGCTTCAACATCTTGTGGTGCCATCTCTAATAAATCAAGGTTTGATTCAACGTTATCTCTAGAAATTCCTGCTGAAATCGACATGGCTATAATGAATACAACCAAAGTTGTTTTAGTCCATTTGATAGGAATTGATACTGCATTAACGAATAATTTAGGTGGTGGATGAGACGGTTTTTTCAAGTCTAATAGAATAGTCAAATTAGGTACCATTAGCATAGTCATAATATAAACTACAACAATCCCAAATGCTAGTGACCAGCCTACGGTTTGTATAGGGGCCATTGGTGTGAATGTCAGCGAAATAAATCCAATGATAGTAGTCACGGCAGATAAGAATACAGCTTTACCAGTAGAATTCAATGCTTCTTCCATTTTTTCATGAGGTGTGCCTTTAGCTTCCGCATAACGATTTGTAATGTGTAGACCGTATGAAACTCCCAATGCAAGGACAATTGGGCCTACAATAATCACAGTCATTGTCACTTCATAGTTTGTATAACCAATTATTCCCATTGTTAAGAACACAGAACATAAAGTTGGCAAACCTGATATTATCAAGACTTTCATTCCTTGAACAAATCTAAATCTCCCCGTTTGTAATAAGTCACAATGGAATAAGAATAATCCGAAGGACACATATACAACTCCTAGCGGAAAAACAGTCCAGAAAAGCTTGAATGATTCTTCTGTCACCGCATTTGTAATCGGCGTAGGGCCAGTTAGAGTCATTTTTAATTTTAGTCCATCCCAATCAGAAGTGCCATTTCCATCGCTATCTATGCTACTTAAATAATCAATATTTGCTTGAGTTTTTTCTATTATTTCCGCAACATCTACGTCACTCGAAATTCCCATGATAATCACAGCTCTATTCCAATAAAATGCTTGTTCTGCTTCTTCTCTACCTACATCTCTAACAAGTTTATCCAAGGCGTTTTGAGGCATTTCATCTAATATCTGGTCAACTCTTTCCTGTTCGTCAGGAATTGCATAATTGCCAATAATGTCTTTTTGACTATCTATTGTTTCATTGATTGTGTCTGCAGCTTCCTCTAGATTAGTTGCTTGAGCCACTCCTGATGCAAAAGCTTTGGCTACTCTAACAGCACTTGAATTCACTTCTTTAATTACAGCAGATATAGATAATACGTATATGATATCATCAAATTCTCCACCATCATTTCGAGCACTATTCATCAAATTTTCCATCGCATCAATTTGTTCGAGTATTGAGATTTTTGTCACGTTATAGTCTTCTGATTCTACATAAATAATCATGACGTTTGTCGTCCAATCCTGTTCGACTTCTTCAATTAGGATTGACACCTGAGAGCCATCCGGTAAATATACCTCTAAATCTCCATTAACATTCATCGAAGATCCTTCTTTACAAATTGATTTATTATCAAATCCGTCTCTACAATCAATAGCCCCTGAATGCATTGTGAAAAATCCTGTAACTAACAAACATAGAACTATTGTTAGAACTGGAAGTTTAACTAGAGCTTGTGTACCTGAAATCCCTGATAAAGATCTTCTAACAGTATTTGGTGAGTGAATTATTGTATCTTTAATAGACTCCGTATTTATATTTTTAACATAATTACGTACGGAATCAAATGATTTTTCTTTTGATTTATCATTGTCATCTCGAACCATAGTCCAATCCCCTCAAAGCCACGTGGATACGGACGGGACTTCAACCCAACGCTTCAAAAACTCTTATGAATACTATTTTTTTCATATCATCAACTCGGCAATGGTCAAGAATAAGTTACTACGGGGTTAGCATATACTGCTTAGGTGAGATTGAATGGGTAAACCCAAAATTACGGATAAAAGATGGTCAATTGACCTAGAAAAACGTATACAAGAGGAACATTATGGGGACTCATACAGTGGAAGGTATTCTTTCAATCCTGAAAGTAAAAAAGAAATCTTCGTTATAGATACGCCACCTCCTTATCCAAGTGGTACTTGGCACATTGGTGCTGTAGCTCAATATAGCATGATTGACGTAATAGCTCGAAGTCAAAGGCTCTTAGGAAAAGAAGTGTATTTCCCTTGGGGTGTTGATCGTAATGGAATAAATATTGAATTCACAGTCGAGAAAAAAACGGGTAAGAAAATGAGAACCTTTGAGAGAGGGCAATTTATTGATATCTGTAAGGAAACGATAGAAGAGTATACGCAAGCAATGAGGGAGACTGCATGTCGCGTAGGTCTTTCATGTTCTTTTGAAAACGAATACTTAACCGATTCACCCGAATATAGATCAGTATCTCAGTCAATATTTGTCGACCTATTCAAACAAGGAAACATAGTTGAAGATTTACGACCTAATATTTATGACCCAGTTGAAGGAACTACTATTGCTGATGCAGAAGTACAACGAATCTCTCGTAAAACTAAGTTATGCGATATTACTTGGTTAACAGAAGATGATGAAGAAATTCTGATTACAACAACAAGACCAGAATTAATCTGTGCTTGCGGAATTGTTTTAGTTCACCCAGAGGATAAGCGTTATACGCATTTAATTGGTAAAGAAATTAATCTTCCTTTGGCCGTTGATGGTAGAAGCACCAAAGTCCTAATTTCTTCTCATCATTCTGTCAAAATGGATTTCGGTTCAGGAGTATTGATGGTATGTTCTTTCGGTGATCAAAACGATGTGGCTATATTTCGAGATTTTGGTCTTGATCCATTTGTTGCAATAAATCTCCAAGGAGAGATGACTGAAATTGCTGGACCATTATCCGGATTAAAAGTTTTAGATGCTAGAAAAAGAGCCATAGAACTTCTCGAGGAAAATAATAGTTTATCCTCAATTATTGATCATGAACAAGAAATACCAGTTAGTGAGAGAGGGAATAATCCTGTTGAAATAATACTCTTGAAAGAGTGGTATGTTAAGCAAACCCAAACCTTAGATCGTATGAAAGAGTTAATCTCTGAAATAAATTTCATACCACCAAGAAACAAACAATTCCTTGATGATTGGATGCAAAATATTTCAATTGATTGGCCAATTTCACGAAGAAGATGGTATCATACTGAAGTACCAATTTGGTACAGTGAAGATGGCACTAAAGTAGTAGTTCCACCTTCTGGTGAGTATGTACAACCTTGGAGAGATTTACCGCCCATTGGTTCTGAAGTTCTTGATAGAGAAAGTAAAGAAAAAATCGGAATTTATGAAGATTTAGCCGATAGTCTCGGTGATTTAGTAGGAGAACAAAAAGTTTTCGATACATGGATGGATTCTTCCAATTCTAATTTATTTGTCTCAGGTTATGGTAAAGATCCTGAATTATTTAATCGTGCTTTCCCAACCGCTTTACGTCCACAAGGTAAGGAAATAGTTAGAACTTGGTTATATTATACTCTTCTGAAAAGTACTCTTCTTCTCGATAAACCAGGATTCTCTAACGTATGGATTGATGGTCTAGGAATGGATCCTTGGGGGCGTAAGATGTCTAAGTCACTAGGGAATGGAATAGATGCAGATTCTGTGTTGGAATGTGGATCTGGTGGTCGAACAGGTTCTTGGAAAGTGAAAGGTACTGATGGTAAACAAATTAATTTGAAAGCAAATAAAATAGGTAGTGAATGTTTCCGTCTTTGGAAAGCATGTGATGCTCAAGTAGGGGATGATTTCCACATTAATCCTGAAGAAATAGAAGCGAAATATTTTGGTGTTTTAACGAAGATCTTCAATGTTGCAAGATTTGCCAGCCAATTCGATGTTCCATCTGACTTAGATTCAGTACCTTCAAATCTATCACCAGAAGATAAATGGATACTCTCGGAATTTAGTGAAACAATGTCTAAAGTAGAAAATTCATGGAAGGCTATTGATATATACAATGCTGCTCAGAATATTAAGAATTTTAGTACGGGCGTATTTCCAAGTCACTGGTTAGAGATGGTTAAATCTAGATTATACGATGGGGATGAGATTGCGGCTTGGACATTACATCGAATTGTTAGAGATATTTTGACTACTTTAAGCCCTATTTGTCCATTCTTTACACATTATCTATCTACGACTTTGTATGATGAAAGTTCTGTAGATGTTAGAGAGTTCCCAGCGATAATACCTAGTGAATTAGAACTATTAGAATTAACTATTCCATTAATTGAGTTTAATTCTAATGTGTGGAAATTAAAGAAAGATTCAGGTATTTCTCTTAATACAGAGATACCTGATATCTCCATTCCTGATGATTTAGAATATCTTTCTAATTCTCTTAATCGGATGCATAGAATTATCTAATTCAAAGCTGTTGCAGGTTTATTACCATCGAAATGTTCGATTATTAGACTTGCCATTTCTAAACCAATTCTTGCCTGTGCTTCTTTTGTAGCAGCACCGATGTGTGGTGTTCCATGAAAATTATCATGAAGGAATAAGGGATTATTTATTGCTGGTTCTACTTCAAAAACATCTAAAGCGACACTAGATAATTGTCCATTTTTAAGCCCCTCTAAAGCAGCTTCTTCATCAACAATTCCACCTCTTGCACAATTAATTAGATGGTTTCCACAATGAATTCCATCCGTCCCTTTTCCAGGCATTAGATTTATTCTTGATGTATTAGCTAAGTGGTATGTTTCTTCAGTTAGATTGCAATGTATGGATATATGAGTGCAGATTCTGAAAATACTATTTACATCTGTGTGTAAAGTGCAATCTAGTTTTCTTGCAACTTCTTCAGGGACATAAGGATCATACGCATGAATTTCCATACCTAATGCTCTTGCAGCAATTCCCACTCCTTGAGCAATTCTTCCATATCCTATCAATCCAAGTGACTTCCCTGATAATTCTGACCCTAATAGTTCTTTTTTAGCCCATATTCCTTGCCTTAGTTTCCTATCTGCTGTTGTTATATTTCTACATGATGCAAGTAAATGTGCCAATGTCATTTCAACAACACTTCTTGTAGATGCTCTAGGTGTATTACAAACTGTAATTTCATTTACTGTTGCTGTTTCAATATCGATGTTATCTACACCAACTCCGGCTCTCCCAATAAAAGTCAATTTCCCCTTTTCTTTTTTAGAAGCAATAATGACTTGTTTAGTCATTTTCGTTGCACTTCGAACTATTACTGCATCAAAATTTACTAACGCACCATTGAGTAATTCATCAGATGAATAGTGCATTTTCACTACTTCATGTCCTGAATCTGTAATGATTTTAACTGCATTTTCATCCATCCCATCTGTGACAGCGACTCTTGCCATAACTCTTCTACTATGACTTACTCAATCAATATTGCGAATGTAATTCATTGACCTTAGTATTCATAATACGGCACCCGATGCGCTTGGTCAGAGGTAATGAAGTATGACAGATACAGGAATGACCAATGACGAGATATCAACAATAGAAGCAAGCGCACATTGTGATGGGCCATGTGGTGTATATGACCCTGCAAGTGCTCGTGTAGCGGCTGAAGCAGTCCAATCAATGACAAAGAAAATGATTTCATTAAACTCTCCTGGAGCTCAATCAGAGCAATTTGTAGGATACCTAAATACAATGTCTCGTTATGCTGCTATTAAAGAGGAAGAAGCTCAAAAATGTAAAGATGAATTACTAGTCCTTTGGACTGATTTTTTCAAGCCACAGCATCTTGAATCAATACCTACTCTTCATGAAACTTTTTGGCAAGCTGCAAAACTTTGCTCTGCTTGTAAGGTAGAAGTATCTTTACAACATGCTCAAGAATTAATGGATGCAGTAGAATCAATTCATAACATGTTCTGGGCGGCTAAAGGTCGTGAAGTTCCATGGGTTCGCGCTTCCTAAACGTAGTCGTTAAAGGCGATTCAATGTGGCCTACGCTTAGCGATGGCAGTATCGTTAGATTCCAGAATATTATGCCTAATGAAGTAAAGGTAGGACAAATAATCTTAACAAAACACCCATTGAAAAGTAATCTGATGATCATTAAAAGAGTTCAATCAATATCTAAAGAAAATGTATTTCTTATTGGCGATAATCCCGATCCTAATGCAAGTGAAGATAGTCATAATTTTGGTTCAATTAAACTTTCAGAAATTGTTGCAAAGTATATCAAAGAGTAGATATTTTTACAATTACTTTATCAACCATCAATAAAGTAATTTTTTTCGATATAATATGGCTATAGATGTTGTCTGGTTCAAGCGTGATTTAAGGACAAGAGACCATGTCCCTCTTCTCAGCGCTATACTTTCTGGACGCCCTGTATTATGCTTATTCATGTTAGAACCTGATCGATTTAAACAAAAAGACACTGATCCAATTCATGTTAATTGGGAATTAGACTGTGCAATTGATTTATCTAAGACACTAGAAAAATCAGGATCAAGTCTTCATTTCCAGATAGGAGACCCTGTTAAGATACTAGAAAAGATCAATAATGATCATGATATTATGAGAATTTTATCTCATGAAGAAACTGGTAATTCATGGTCTTATAGTAGAGATAAAAAAGTTCTGAAATGGTGTAACTCAAAAAAAATTGAATGGATTGAATATCCGAATAATGGTGTAATAAGGAGATTAGAAGATAGAGATCTATGGAAAAGAGAAAGAGATTCAAGAATGCGTATTCCTCTCAATGAAACACCTACTTTCAGTAAAAGTATAATCTTTGAAGGAAAAATCCCCAATATGGGTGATCTCAATTTAACGCCAAGAAATCTAGTTAGTAGACCTAAACCAGGGGAAGATGCCGCTTTGAGGAGGCTCGATAAATTTCTCAACGAAGACAGTAAGAAATACAGTTGGGCTATATCAAGTCCCATACTTTCCACGAAACATGGTTCTGTTTTATCTCCATATTTCACTGCGGGCGTAATATCGGTGAGAAGAGTAGTTCAGGAAACTACTTCTAAAATTAATTATATTCGTAAAAATAGATTATTAATTGATGATTATTCAGATTGGATCCAAAGTCTTATTTCTTTTAGGAGAAGATTGGCATGGAGGTGTCACTTTATTCAGAAATTAGAGATGGAATCAAATCTCGATTTGATAGCTCAAAATCCTGCGATTGAAGAAATTTTAGATAGGGAATTAGATTTTGAAAAATTCACCAGATGGAAAGAAGGAAAAACAGGGTGGCCTTTTTTCGATGCATGTATGAGGCAGTTAACTTCTACTGGATGGATAAATTTTAGAATGAGGGCGATGATGATGTCTGCTGCCTCATACAATCTTTGGTTACCATGGAGAGATACTGGTATATTTTTAGCCAAACAATTTCTAGATTATGAGCCAGGTATCCATTGGTCACAAGTAGGTATGCAGTCAGGTACAACTGGAATTAATACAATTCGAGCATATTCTATGACTAAACAAGGTAGAGATCACGACCCTAAGGGTGAATATATTCGAAAATGGGTTCCTGAATTATCTATGGTTCCTACTGATTTTATCCATGAACCATGGCAAATGCCAGTATCTCTTCAAGAATTGATATATTGCAGAATCGGTATTGAATATCCTGAACCTATAGTTAACGAACTTGTAAGTAGAAAGAATGGAATTAGTAAAACCTACTCAGCAAGAAATGGAGAAGATGCCCGTAGAATCAGTAAAAAAGTTTTACAAATGCATGGAAGCAGAAGTAAATCTAGACGTAATATTAAAAAGAACGAATCCTCTATTCAAAAAAAACTATTCTAAATTATGAATAAGATAGTTGCCAAGAATTCCAATGCAAGAGCTACGCTCATAACGATATCAAATAAGACCAAAAATCGCTGCTTTGAAGTCGCCTTTCTCAGCCACTCTAGGAAACTCATATCTAGCTTATGAAAGAAATACCAGTTGCAAATTATTAGGACGACGAATGCTATGGCGCCCAGTAGTGTAACTGTAGCAATTGCCCCTGTCGCCATAATTTCACATATCACGTTATGATAAAGAAACTTCTCCCGGCATATAGGCGATTAATTTTCTAAATTTAGGACCAAGTGAGTGCTGATTCATCTGTTGTAGCCAACCTGCATGTCATGCCCTCGCATAACCACCCCATCCATTCCGTTTCGCCACGATCTTTATGGCTGAAGGGTTTGCAACTGGAGACAACTAACTGATTCCAAGTACAGGAGCGTCTTAGATTTTCGACCTCTGCAGGTTCACTTCCTGAATGATGAATGTACCAAACTTGACCAGGTTCAACTAGTCCTTGGGCAGCACAAATCAGAGCCCAATGACCACCGGCTCTAGTGACTAAGTCATTCCCTACCCTGATTATTGCCTTCTCAGCAGATTCTCTCCATACATTCGCTTGGGAGTGATCAGGATATAGGAGCAATAGGCTTCTCAGCAGTTCGACTACCACAGCGGTAGCGCCTGGTACAGCAGAATCTAAAACAGATCTTTGCCTAACTGGAAGATCTGTATGTTCGGTACTAGTCATCCAGAAGCCACCATCATGATCAATGAATATTTCTAGTAATTGGCTAGTAATATTGAGACTACGATCTAAGCATTCCTTGTCATCCCAGCGTATTCCCCATCGAAGAAGGCCGAGTGCAGCCCATGCATAATCATCTAGGAAACCCGCACCCCCCAGAGTATTTCCTCTTCTCGTCCGAAGAACTTCCTTACGAGATAATAGTTCCTTGCAGATATGTTGACCAATACTCTTCGCATCATCTTCAGGTAAATCTGCACAGGCTACTAGCAGCATACCATTCCAAGCGGTGAGTACCTTGTCATCTGTACCGGGACGCGAACGTTCCGAGCGCATCTTGAGAAGGTGAACTCGAAGGTGCTCATCATTTTCTAACCCGCTAATATCATGTAGTGACAATACGCTGCGATTAGTATTTTCGAAGTTTCCCATCTTGGTTATTCCGAAGCGTTCGCATGCAACTGTATCCCCAGCCTGTTCGGGAGTCCACAGGTAGAATTCTCCTTCCTCTGATTTTCCGTCCTCTCCGATGGAGTCTGCGTCTAGAGTCGACCATACACCTCCTAAGGGGTCCAGCATCTCTTTACGGATCCATTCTAATGTCAGTTGAATTACTCTGTCATTTTGACTCCCTACACCTAGGCGTCGCGCCTTCTCGTGAACTGCCAACATCAGGGCATTGTCGTAGAGCATCTTCTCGAAGTGCGGTACTGCCCATTCAGCATCTACACAATACCTATGCCACCCACCTGCAAGGTGATCAAATAGACCACGGGTTGCCATAATATCCAAAGAATGAGCTACGATGCCTTTTTCTCCTGCACGTAGCAAACCTTCCATCTCCATAGGGTGCGGAAACTTCGGAGCACGACCTATTCCTCCATTGACAGGATCATAGACTCTCTTTGAGTGTCTCAATCCAGCCAACATTGATTCCTTAACTAAATAATCAACACTTTTCGATGAACCACTCCCTATTGATGATCTCTGGATTTGCTCTGTTATCTGTTTTGAGGAGTTAATTACCTCCTGGCGTTTCTCTTTCCATGCATGCACAACGCTCTCGATGAGTTGACCCCATGATGGTTTATTGTAGCGTTGTACCGGAGGGAAGTAGGTTCCAGCAAAAAAAGGTTTGAGTGTATTTGGGTCAACAAACACATTCAATGGCCAGCCACCACCACCAGAGTAAATCTGGCATGCCGCCATATACAATGCATCAACATCCGGACTCTCCTCGCGATCGACCTTGATACAGATAAGTGATTCATTCATCTGTTTAGCCATATGCTCGTCATTGAATGATTCATGCTCCATGACGTGACACCAATGACAGGCTGCGTACCCGATGGATATGAGTAGGGGTCGATCTAGTTTCTTAGCCAGTTCGATAGCTTTCTGATCCCATGGTTGCCAATAAACTGGATTGGAGGAGTGCTGGAGTAGATATGGAGATGTACATCCATCAAGTCGGTTCGTAATCTCATCTACCATGGTGCTCCATCGAGTTTGGGCTCATGAACCTAATGAATTAGAAAAGGTCTTGATTGTAGAGTAAACATCTTAACTACAATGTTTGGGCCCGCCCGTTATGTACCTCGCATCCAAGGTCGCTCTGCGCCCATTATTTGGATGGATAGTTAATCAACCACTAGTTTTGAGTTTCCTCTATCTATTCACTGAAGATCCGATATATTATTATCAGGGCGTTGCATTACCTCTAGCGCTGTGCACGATATGCTGGCAAATCCCTTGCTATCAATGGTACGAGGAACATATCAAAACTCGATAATTCATTTTCAATTAATATTCATAATAAGGATAGTAATGTAATCAACGTTGGACTTTATCATATAGTTATATGAAATTTTAGAATATTACATGTCTACTATCTGGTAAACATCTAATGGAACATATCTTAAGTAATTGGAAAAAAACAAAATATATGGCAAATAAACGAGTCACTGTACTATTGATAGCAATTTTAATACTTTATCTGCCATCTGGTGCAGTAGGTGCTTCCGAAGCAGCATATGTACCACAATTTGGTTACAGTTTCGAAGAGGTAGTAATCGCTGATTCAACAGACAGTTTGTCTAATCCTACAGATTTGGAGTTCCATCCCGGAAGATCTAATGAGCTGTGGATAGCAAATAAGGCTACTGACAGTATAACAATAGTCCATAATACAGGATTAGAAAACCAGAATTCAGAAACTCGACTGGACGTGAATCGAAACCATTTCTTGGAAGAAGTAAGTGCTATTTCATTTGGTTCTTATCATCCAGAGTTTGACTGGCAATGGGGTTCTGCTCAAGAATCACGAAACACATACAATGGACAGGGTTCTCCGAATAATTTCATGGGGCCTGCACTATGGCCCTCATCTCTTGACCATTTTGCTGTTGAGAATCAAAATAATGAAGATGGACTTCTGGGAAGTCATATAGACATGCTTCATGAATCTCCTTTTGGTGTAGGAATCGCTCATGACTATGATAACGTATATTGGTATAATGATGGATACTATGGAGAACTTGTAATGTATGATTTCATGTCCGACCATGATACTGGAGGGCATTACCACTCAGATGGTGTAGTTCGAAGGTATTCCGATATTCAATTAACTCATTCCTATGGGATTCCGGGACACATGGTTCTCGACAAGGAAACAGGTATTCTTTACATTTCAGATGCAGGTGCAAATCGTGTTATCTGGGTGAATACTGATGATACAACCTACCAAACTCAAGACATAATGGATGACCCTTCTAGGCTGGAAACCCTTTCTGAATATTCACGTATTACAGAAGTAGAATGGGGGGTACTCGATGGAGGGATGAGCAGCCCCTCGGGGATCGCTCTTGATGGAGATCAATTATTTGTGTCACTGAATGGAAATAATAGCATCGTTTCTTACAAGCTGAGCACAGATGGGAAAAGTGCTGTTGAAGTAGACACAATCATCACCTCAGCATCTTCCATAATGGGTATTGAAATCGGTCCTGAAGGTCACTTGTACTATGTTGATCATGGAAGAAACGAAGTTGTTAGAATCGATCCTGTTCTTGATGAAGATGGCGATGGATATGATAATTTTGACGATATGTTCCCTAAAAATCCAAATGAATGGGCAGATTTCGATGGTGACAGTATTGGAGACAACGCTGATCTGAATGATGACGGTGATTCATGGACTGATGCAGAAGAATTAGCTTGTGAAAGTGATGGGCGTAATTCAACTTCAGTACCAGATGATTTCGATGGTGACATGGTCTGTGACATAGTTGACACAGACGATGACGGTGACGGATGGTTAGATTCAATCGAGCCAAACTGTGGTTCTGACCCAATGGATGCATTTTCAGTTCCAGCAGATAATGATGGTGACAATGATTGCGATGCTACTGATAGTGATGACGATAACGACGGAATAATCGATCTTGACGATGCTTTCCCAATGGATCCAAGCGAACAACTCGACCTTGATGGTGACGGATATGGTGATAACAGTGATCTTGACGACGATGGCGACGGTTGGTTAGATGTTACAGAAGTTATCTGTGCTAATGCAGGTGGTATGGGTGATGCAAGAAATGCTAATGTCATGCCTATTGATACCGAAACAAGCCCAGGTGCTGATGGAATCTATGGAACTGATGACGATATGCCTGATGTAATAATTGGTGATGGTGTATGTAATGCAATCGATATTGATGATGATGATGATGGATGGCCTGATGAAATTGATATTTTCTCTCTCGATCCTACAGAATGGTCAGATTTTGATAATGATGGCTTAGGGGATAATGAAGATATTGACGATGATAATGATTTATTATCTGATATTACTGAGATTCAGATTGGAACAGACTCAAAAAATTCAGATACTGATTCTGATGGTTATTCTGACAATGTTGATATTTTTCCATTAGATTCCAGAGACTGGTTAGATTCAGATGGCGATGGCGTTGGAGATAACACAGATTCATTTCCTAATATTTCTCGCTACCAGGATACTGCTGATATGTTAAATGATATATTACTAATTTCTATTATATTGATTGGATTTTTAACTGCAATAATATTGCCTAGAGTCTTAAGACTCAATAAGGAATAGAAAAGATGACTAATTCTAATTATTGTAATAAAATATTTAAATTATATTTAGTCGGATATAATTCCTGTATCCCCTTATTGTCCACCTGTATCCCCTTGTTGTCCACCTGTATCCCCTAGTTGTCCACCTAATGCATTTTGAACATCTGAGGTTGTAATGAATTCACCATGATTTGATGAATGATAATACAGATAATTGTTATGAGTATAGAATAGTACATCGCCCAATAAAACTAGATTTTCTATTGCTGGTCCTGAGTCAACAATACTTGTAATGCCATCATGTGATAATAGTTGATTCCCATGTGTGAAATAAATTAAATCATCAGAAGAAATAATTTGTTGTGGATTCACGGTGATATCAACAAACCCTGTCCCAGAGCTTGTACCATCACTATTCCATAGACAATTAACTCCCGTTAAATCATTATATGCTGAGAAGAATAGCGTATTCTCAACAGCTGTGAGCCATTCAGGATTACTGATGGCTGAGTTTAGAATGATGGTCCCCATATTTGTCCCATCACTCTGAAATAGTTCAGTTGCTGCAGTTGTACTATCATAAGCAGTGAAGTATAATACATTATCAACTAAAGTAAGTTCAGTAGGATTACTATTATTAAAACCTGAATTAATATCTTTAACCATAGTCGTCCCTAATCCGAAACCATTTGTTTTCCATAATTCAATACCATTGTTGCCATTATCTGCTGTAAAAAATATATTTTCATTCATTTTAACGAATTCAGTTACAGTTTCTAAATCAATACTATCATCTGATCCTGAATTTATATCCTTTACTAATGTCGCACCTGAACTAGCACGTGAAGTATCAATTTTCCAAAGTTCTCTGCCTGAATTATTATCGTCAGCGGTAAAATAAACCTTGTCACCTGATTGGAAAAAGCTTCTCGGCTGGCTACCTACATCATCAATTAGTACTCCTTGTCCATCTTGTGTATTCATTGGAGTATCTCCGATTCGAATATTTGCCATTTCTCTAGTTCCGGCTAATGTTCCATCAGATATCCATGGTTCTTCACCAAAACAAACATAATTTGTTAATGAACAATGGAATGCAGAAAAGACAACACGATCTTGTCCAGCAGTACCAAAACTTGAGCCTGGCAAGACTAGTAGAGAATTGACTCCTTCATAATTAAATGTTATTTCCCCAGAACTTAATGGACAATCAAAAA
This sequence comes from uncultured Candidatus Poseidoniales archaeon, assembly GCA_963990035.1. Taxonomy (GTDB): domain Archaea; phylum Thermoplasmatota; class Poseidoniia; order Poseidoniales; family Thalassarchaeaceae; genus MGIIb-O2. The sequence continues at coordinate 69,849 of CAXDMJ010000003.1, forward strand.
TATCCATTACTAATTGAGTACCAGAAGCAGTACCGTCACTAACAAATAACTCTCTTACAAAATCAGGCACGCCTGCACTTTGTACTGTACTACTAAAGAATAATTTTGAATCTCCAGCCACTAATTCCACAATATCTGAATCCATATTCTGACAGGTAGAGCACATTGGTGGTGACAAATCGACTACCATCGAAGTACCTCCGACAGTTCCATCTGTTTTCCATAGTTCATTACCATGTATTCCATCATCAGCAGTAAAGTATAGATTATCCCCCATCTCAACCATTTTTGAAATTCCTGGATTAGATGATGAACCGATATTGGCAACTTGCCCTGTTTCTTCAGAACATGCGCCAAAAATCATGGAAACTTCCGAGCCTTGCAATATCCCATCATCAGCTGAACCAGGCCCTGAGCCATCATCAAAACCAATCTTCATTTTAGGAGTTGGATTGTTTATTGAACAACCTTGAGTGTCAGTAAAGAGTTGGTATGTCAATTTAGTTACAGAATCAGATAGTGCATTCAATGAGTTAGTGAGATCTGAAATTACTACTTGTTCAGATTCTAATTGGATATTTAGTTCTGAAATATCAGAGGATAATAGTGAAATTTCCAGATTTAATATTTCTAATTGAGATTCTAGTGATGAAATCATAGATGAATTTGATTCAATAGCCGCATCCAAATCATTTTGTAAAGTATCTCTTTGTAAAGTCAAAGATATCATTACTACTTCTTTATCAGATAATTGAATATTTAATTCGGATAACGAGATATTTGCGTCAGATAGCGCTTCTTGTAGATCTAATGTAATACTACTCATCAAGGCGATATTTTCGTTAGATGATTCTAATTCAGCGGTTAAATTATCATTTGATTGCTGTAAATCAACTATCTGTTGGTCTAAATCCGATGTATCAGTGGAGGTGCATCCTGCAAGAACCGATGCTAACATAATAATAATCAATATAGTACTTTTTAGTTTACTCATATTTTCCATCGCAACGAGGAATAGATATAATCATTATACCTCTTTACTCTTGATTTCTTGTTGGCGATAATCCTGACCCTAATGCAAGTGAGGACAGTCATAATTTCGGTTCAATTAAAC
>CAXDMJ010000004.1:0-65735 GCA_963990035.1 uncultured Candidatus Poseidoniales archaeon
ACATCCATTTGAAGAAAATGAAGAACAAAGATATATTAAATTTGTTCGTGGTGAACTAAGCTAATCATTATTGTAACTTAAAGGTCATTATTAATGGATAAATTAAGAATATACTTCTACTGAATCCCTATGTGTTTGAATATTCATTAATATTTCAGCCATATTTATCGAATATGCACAAATTCTCCTCAAAGATTCTGAAACTCTATCTAAAAATAAAGCATCTGATATATCGACATCACTTGCTCTGAGTACTTCTTCATATTGGAGTAAATCTTTTTGAGCAGTTATCAATTGAGATTTAGCTTCATGAATTTCAGAAAAATTTCTATTCCTTAAATTAGATACTAATAATTTTATAGAAGTCTGCCAAACAGGGATTATGGAGATTGGTAAAGAATCCATATTAAGTAAATTTGGAACTTTATATGACTTGGCTAAATCACATAAAGCAAAGCTATGATCACCCATTCTTTCTAATGTTCTTACCAATTTACATAACTCTGCAGCCTCCCATCTAGAAGTCCCCAAGGAGTCTTCTATACTGGCAGATTCTAGAATTTGTCCAGCCTGCCTTTCAAGAAGTAATCGTAAAGCATCTACTTCATTCTCTATCTCGGAAGACTCTTCAAGAATCTCTGCATCACCACCCAAAAGAACTTCGGAGAAATCTCTTATTTGCCTAGATATTAGTAAATACATTCTATTTATACTAGAGAATAATGGCATTTCAGAGGGATTTAAAAGACTAATCATTTCAATTTCTTGACCCTGATCATTAGTAATTTCTAGGCCCCTAGTTGATTTCACAAATTCGCGGAATATTTTTCTTTGAAAACGAGAAAATTCAGTAGATGATGAAATAATTATTCTATGAGCCCCTGATAAGTAAGATGCCACTAAATGATCAAATATCATATGGTCTGGTATTTCGTTACAATTTATCTTAACTTCTCTTTGTTTAACTAATGAAGAAGCATCGGCTATGACTCTCAATGTCCCCGAAGGACGCCATTCAATCCTTACTTCATCTCTCGCTTCTAAACCATGTTGAGTGACCCAACTCTTTGGAAGACTGACTATGTAAGTTGAACCACCGGTCAATTGTATCTTTCTGACTTCTGATTTCGCTCCGCTCTCAGAGTTCATGTTTATGCGAAGAGGACATTAGATATATAATTATATATAAGACTCAGTGCAACGTTTATAAAAAAACTATATAGATTCTATATTTCAAAATTGATATACTGAATATACTTCGTATTAGCATATGGAACCGATTATGACAGTTGTGTTAATGCTCGCCATTATTGTTTGTGCCTACATGGCATGGAATATTGGAGCCAATGATGTTGCTAACGCAATGGGGACTTCAGTAGGGTCTCGTGCACTTACATTAAAGCAAGCTGTAGTAATAGCTGCTGTATTCGAATTTTGTGGAGCATTCTTTGCAGGAGATGCGGTGACTGACACGGTAAGGAAAGGAATTCTAAATATTGATCTTGCAGATGAGAGCTTAGTTACGGACGCTTTTGCTAATGATTTAATGTTTGGATTTATAGCAGCAATGATGGCAGCTGCAGTTTGGTTAACTATAGCAACACGTTTCGGCTTACCTGTTTCAACTACTCACTCAATAATCGGAGGGATTGTCGGAGTAGGATTAGTATTGGAAGTTCAACATAACGCTTCATTAATTGATTGGGAAGTTGTTAGTAAAGTAGTCCTGTCATGGATTGCAAGCCCCTTAATGGGAGGAATTCTCGCATTCATAACCTTCTTCATAGTACGTATGACCATATTAGAAGCAGATGACCCTATTGCGAGATCGCGGTGGTTGGCACCTATACTAGCATTACCTACATTTTTCACATTAGGCCTTGCATTGCAGTTTAAGGCACTCAAAGGATTCATTGCTAAAGCAGAATCAAATGGATGGATTGAAGATAAGTATGATTGGTTGCCTGTGAAAGAAAATGGCGTATTCAATCCAATGGCAGATAATGCATGGTTTCCAATTAATTCATTAATTGTCGCATTTATCATTGGGAGTATTGCATCATTAATACTGGCAATAGTATTAAGAAACTATGAATTTAAAAAACAGGGAGAGGGATTTCAAGGTGTTGAGAAAATATTTGTTTGGTTACAAATAATTACAGCAGCTTATGTCGCGTTCGCTCACGGAGCTAATGATAGGTCGAATGCAATCGGCCCTATGGCAGCTGTATATGACATTCTGACTAATGGAGGGGACTTAGCTGCGAAAGTAGATGTTCCCCTTTGGCTAGTCCTTCTAGGATCAGCAGGTATTGCAATCGGTGTTATGACATGGGGTTGGAGAGTCATGGAAACAATTGGGACAAAAATTACAGACATCACACCGACTAGAGGGTTTGCAGCAGAATTTGGTGCGGCAACTACTATCCTTCTGTTCTCAATGCCTTTCTTAGCAGTACCAGTCTCAACTACTCATACATTAGTTGGTGCAGTAGTAGGAGTTGGTTTAGCAGGTGGTGCGAAGAATGTAGACTTCAGAGTATTCGGGAAGATTGCTGCATCTTGGGTAGCAAGTCTCCCAGCAGCAGGATTTGGTGCAGTGACACTTTATGTTGCGATGGGTTCAGACCCCATCAAATTGATAGTAGTTTTACCGATATCTTTCTTAATAGTTGGGTATATTATTTGGAAAACAAATGGAGAAGAAATATTCGTAGAAGATGCCTTAGCAGATGCTAGTGGTAGTAGTGGAAAATATGACCCTACAGTTTTCGAATTGTTCCATACCCATGCAGTAGCTGTAGAAGATACCGTTAACCACATGCTATCTGCAGTCAAGAAATCTACAAATGGGGAAAGTGCGGAAAAAGAAATTAAGGCAACTATTGAAGCAGAATTAAAAGCAGATGAGATTAAAAATTCACTCCGAGAAAAAGTAAGTAGTAAAGGATGGAAATTACTGATAGATAGTGATGAATTTTTATATATGCTTGGAAGACAAGATAGAATTGCAGATTATGCACAGAATGTAGCAGAACAATTATCTTTTAGACCACTATATGATAATCGACAAGCTAGAGAGATGGTAGTTGAAATGGCAGAAGCAGTACAAAAAACTGCAGCGATCTATGAAGATACAGTATTGCATCTACGAGATTTGACTCTTTCAGGATATACGAAGAAAGGTAGAACCGAGTTAAGGGACCTAATCTATGAAGTAAATCTTGCAGAGCATAAAGCAGACTTAGTTGAAAGTCGAGCTGCGGGATTTGTATTCAGAGAAGGTACTGATGACCCATTAGCAGCTGTGCACATGTATAGAGTACTACAGAGACTTGATGATGTTGCAAATGCGTGTGAAGATGCTGCAAATGCATTCTTGCCAATAGTCTACAATTAATTGGACCAACCGACTTCTTCTATGAGGTTCTCCGCACCCTTGGATTCTATCATTGCTAAAGTTGGTTCATAGACTTTCCATGCAAGATATCCAACTAGCATACCAGAAAATAAGTCAAACATATAATGCTGCTTTGTGGTGAGTATACTAATGCATAGCAGTACCCATTCAACCCATAAAATAACTAAGAAATAATTAGACCATTGTGTTTCAGAATAATTATTCCTAAGCCAATGAGTCATTAATCTAGCAAGACAATATGAATGAACAATATGCAGACTTGGCCATGCGTTCCAAGGTTTATCTGATGTATGTATAAACTTGAAAAGAAGTGTTTCAATGCCATTCATAGAGTCCCAATCTATGACATCTCTCATCCCTGAATCTATTTCAGCAGGGAATAAAAGAAAAAAGATTACACAAAAAAGAGTCGCAAGTATTAGCATCTGCATAGCAGAGATTAGTTCCAATCGACCTTTGTCATTCCTTGGTGCCAAAAACAAAGTAAGGGGGTAAAAAAGATACAATGCAGCATACGGAATAATCATCCAATTAATTACTGGTATTGAACTATCATAGGAGTTCTCAGGAAATACCGCGAAGGCATCCTCGAGATAAAAACTTGCATAATTATTTGAACCAAAATAAGGTACAGCAATAAAAATTATGCCGAATAAGAATACTTCAAAAGGAAATAATCGACCACTAAACATTTCACGTCTATTCCAAGTATTACCCCAAAATCTTTTCCAAGGATACGTTAATTTAGATAACTTCGACATATCAACCATAAGTATTCCAGAAAATACACTATATTTGATGTTAATTGATTATTTTTGTTAAATATTACTTTCTAAATATACTATGCGGTCAGCCATTTGATTAGCAATGATTGGATCATGAGTTACATAGATTGCAGGAATTGATAAAGATTTAATCATTTTTCTAACTTCTAATGATAATGATTCTTTGATGCCTGCATCGAGACTAGATAATGGTTCATCTAATAATATCATTTTAGGTTCTGCAATTAAAGACCGTGCTAAAGCAACTCTTTGTGATTCACCACCAGAAAGATGTTGTATCTTACGTGGTCCAAAATTTTTCAACCCTACTAACTCAAGAATTTCAGATATACGAGTAATTGAAGAATTAGGCGGAAGACCGAATTTTAAATTATCATGAACATTAAGATGGGGGAATAATGCAAGGTTTTGAAAAACCATCCCAATACCTCTCTTTTCAGGAGGAATTTCTTCTAAGTCTATACCATTAAAAAAAACTTTTCCAGAATCAGAATTTTCCAAACCACAGATGATTCTCAAAAGAGTTGATTTACCGGAGCCAGATGGTCCTAGTAGAGCTACTATCTCATCACTACCTACTTCTAAATTAAAATTAGATAGAACTTCATTTTCATAAGATTTAGATATACTTTCACAAACGAGCATCAAAACTCACCTCCACTACCTATTGGTCGGAATCGCTCAACACTCATGAATAAAACTAATGTAATCAATAATAGAATAGTTCCAGCAGCATTGGCAGCAGGTCTCAGAATAGGATCATATCCTGGACGACTTAGTAAATCTCCAATCATGACGGGAAGTGTAGTAAATTCAGTGAATCTCAAAACAACCCAAGAAGCGCCGAATTCACCTAGAGATATTGCAAAAACAAGACTTGATGCAACTATCAAAGAAGGAGTTAATAATGATAATCTAATAAATATTAGACGTTTGAAATAGTTCGCACCTAGTAATGCTGCTGCCTCCTCAAGATTAGGATTGAGATTCCTCATGGCGGGTAAAAGGACTCTGACTACGAATGGAGTTGTTAACATTAAATGGCCATAAAGGGGAATCCACCAACTACGAGCTAACTCAGGATCTGTCCTTATTAGACCTAATAATACACCAAGACCTACCATAACTGCAGACAATGCTAGAGGCATCATAACTAGAACATCCAAAGCCAACGCTAATCTGGGATTCTTTTTTTCTAAGTTGTATATACTATCTGAAAGAAAATAACCAATAGGAAGAGACAATAATATAGTCATAAATGCATATCCTATAGATGAAAATAATGATTGAGAAACATCAGTAGGTGAATGACTACCCCCAAATGCAGATTTCCAACCTTGGAAAGAGAAAACCATCATATCATTTTCTCTTATCATAAATGAAGAAGAAACTAATGCTAACATAGGAGAAATAATGAATACTAGCATTACTAACAAATAAATTCCTCGCATAGAATTGAATGACATAGGAATACGACCATCATTCAGAGTTGATAGATGATGACCTGATGATCGCGATTGTAACCATGATGAAAGCAATAAAGCAATAATTATTGTAATTAGTTGGATAGTCGAGGACGCTAAAACTATTTCAGAAGGAGCGCGACTTAGAGAAGGGACTGACAAACCAGCCCATTCTGCTTGGTTTGACATCACTACCTCTAAATTCCTTTGAGAGGGTGTAATGAATTTAACTAAAGCAAATGATGTAAAAGAAAATACAAACACTAGAGCGGCAGAAGCAGCAATATTAGGCCACATTAGAGGTAACCAGAATTTACTTAATCTGCCAATATTTGTATTTCCAGACGGCAATAATCTACATGCTTCTTCATATGATGAATCAATAGTTGAGAGAAGAGGTTCACAGAATCTTATCACCAGAGCCAAATTAAACCAAGCGTGAGCGAATAATAATGAATAGAACCTAATTTCAGAGGAATGGTTATGCTCTAATATTATACTTATCCAATCTAAAAGTGCGAGAAAACCCATGGCGACTAAAATAGATGGCATTACAAATGGCACAGTAAATATACTACGTAGAATATTATGATGTGGCCAATTATATCTCCCAAGATTCCAGGCGAGAGGTAGACCGATAATCAGAGTTAAAATTGTAGATAAAGATGCAACTAAAAATGTAAATGAAATTGAATCCTTCGTCTGGAATTTATAATTAAAATCAGCAATAGTCTGAAGTATATTTCTTTCAGCTATAGATTCAAGTTGATTCCAAGCAAGTATTAGAGGAGCGATAACTAGAATCGCCCACGATAATATAATTGCATAACGAATTTTCATAAGACCGTCTCAAGCCATAGCTGTATCCCATTCATCGAGCCATATAGAAATATTATCATCTATGTCCAAAATATCGATATCACAATCAACTGGAACCAGAGAGTGCCAACGATATCCTGAATCTTCAATAATATCTCCTCCTTTTATGGCAGGATACATCCAGTTAATTGTTGACATTTGAGAATTGATTTCACTAGAAACTAGCCAATCAACAAAAATATTTGCAGATACGGATTTATCTGAACCTGATAGAAAAGAAATATACTCTATCTGAGAAAATGATGCATTATCAATATCTAACGCTACAGATGTAGTCGAATTACCTCCGTAATAGGCTTCAACTCCTGGAGAATGGCAATAAGAAACTACAGCATGTGCGTCTCCTATGAAGCCATCACCCCATTGTCCATATCCTCCAGAATAATGAGATTCATAGGCAGTAGTCCAACCATCAGTAATTAGAATGTTATTTGCCCTCATAGATTGCCACCAATCTTTATGATCAGTTAAGTTATCTTCATCATTAGAAAAATAGTCAACGGTGGCTAAGAAAAAAGATCTACCGGTACTACTTGTACGAGGGTTTTGAACTACTAATTTCCCATCCCAAGTTGAATCAGTAAAATCCCATAATGAAGTAGGAATAGTGATATTTCCACCATCCACATAAGTTGAATCATAATTAATACAGACGCTCGCTAAATCAAAAGGAATGGCTAAATCACCATCATAAGATGATAATGCGCGGGAAGAGAAAATTGAACGATCAGTATTCAATGGTTGGAATATATTAGCAGATAATGCTGTGCCGAGATAAGAATTATCTATCCCAATCGATAAATCAAAAAGGCCTGTATCTTTAGTTTGAATAGCAGTAGAAAGGACACCACCTGAATTCCCTGCTCTAGTGATTTCTACATCAATACCTGTTTCATTAGTAAATTGGTCAAGAAGTTCTTGAGACATGCCAAATGCATCATAAGAAACAATACTTAATTTCTTATCATCATCATAAGAATTTTCGTCACCTAAACATCCTGTAAATATAGAACATATCATTATTAGGCATATTAGAAATACTTTATTTTTATACATTTTTTATTCCTCCGCTGGCATTACCCAGATCAGGTCTATGGGTCGTTACTTTCGTAACCTCTCAGCTAGAGCTCCCCAACTCCAAGGATGAGGAGAATAGTATTCAACATTTCGGATTATTCATCGGATTTCATGAAAGGATAATCCCATTCCTGTGGTATATCTAGAGTTCTCTTTACTGACCGAGGGCTAATCCATCGTAGTAAATTAAGAGGGCCACCGGCCTTATCATTAGTACCACTAGCTCTAGCGCCACCGAATGGCTGCTGGGCAACAACTGCACCTGTTGGTTTATCATTAATGTAGAAATTTCCTGCTGTGAACCTAAGTGCTTTGAATGCTTTTTGAACATCAGACTCTTCATTGGCAAAAATAGATCCTGTAAGTGCATAAGGAGATGATTTATCGCAAATTTCAAGAACCTCATCAAACTTATCATCATCATACACATAAACAGTCAATACTGGACCAAAAATCTCATCAACCATAGTTTCAGAATGAGGGTCTTTAGTTACGATAATAGTTGGTTCAATAAACCAGCCAACTGAATTATCATAATTACCTCCAACAATAATTTCACATGATTCATTAATCTTAGCCCTATCAATATATCCTGTGATCTTATCGAATGATCTGTCATCAATTACTGCAGTCATAAAATTAGTGAAATCTATGGCATCACCCATCTTTATGTTTCTAATCTCGGTGCATAAATCCTCGGATATAATATCCCAGACTGACTTGGGAACGTAAGCACGACTTGCAGCAGAACATTTCTGACCTTGATATTCGAATGAACCTCTAAGTAATGCTACTAGTAAACCCCTATGGTTACAATTAGGATGCGCAACAACAAAATCTTTACCACCTGTTTCACCTACAATTCGAGGATAAGAACGAAGATTTGGTAGAGCAAGACCAATTTCCTGCCATAGGCCTTGGAAAGTCGCAGTTGACCCTGTGAAGTGTAAACCAGCAAAATCAGGATTTGATAGAGCTACTTCTGTAATCTCAGCACCTGAACCTGGGAGGAAATTTATTACTCCGTCGGGTAATCCAGCTTCCATCATTAACTGCATTAAAATATAATTTGAATAATATGAATTCCGACTTGGCTTCCAAATAGATGTACATCCTACTATCGCAGGTGCACTTGGAAGATTCGCAGCAATACTAGTGAAATTAAATGGAGTAATCGAAAGAACAAAACCTTCCAATGGTCTTATCTCGGTAGAATTTATAACACCAGGAGGAGATACTAATGGCTGTAATTCATCATGAAAACCACGTGCATAATGGCAGTTAAAACGCCAAAAATCAATCAACTCACATGCTGCATCAATCTCGGCTTGAAATACAGTCTTAGATTGATTGAGCATAGTTGAAGCATTGACTTTCATTCTCCAATCACCAGCTAATAGATCGGCGCATCTTTCAAAAATAGCGCATCTTTCTTCTAGACCAATCTCTATCCATGATTCCTGAGCATCAACTGCAGATTTACAAGCAGCATCCATTTCTTCCTTACCTGCCAGATGAACTCTAGCGATAATATGATTATGTTTATGAGGAATTACTTGGTTAACAGTATTATTAGTAAATACTTCTTTACCATTAATAATGCATGGTATTTCAAGTACCTGATTCATTTGTCTATCAAGCTCTATCTGAATATCAATTCTCTCTTGACTACCTCGAGCATATGCTAGAATTGGTTCATTAACGGGATGTCCCATGTTATGTCGCTATTAGATAATGCATTTCATCATTACTAATAAGAAAACTGAAAGATTACTCAACCCCATTCACTAGGGTCATCTTTCTTGGCCTTTTTCCATTCTTTATAGCATGACTTGCAAACAGTTACTCGTCTTGAGTTCCCGAGTAAACCATCTTCACCCCAAACATCTGCTGCTCTATCAAAAGCTAACTTACGACCACCTATTTTCTTATCAGCCCAATTCTCACAATCAGCTACATCGCAACGAATCTCACCAGAATACTCTTCTTTGACTTTGTTCGAAGGACCTTTTGCATCGGAAGCTACTTTCTGCTTCTTTTTAGCTCTGGATTTGAACCCCATGGACCCTCGGAAATGACCTTTGAATTAGAACGTTACCTCTTCAGAAGGTATATCGAATGGTCCACCGATCTTAGCGATTGAGGCTTTTCTATCTGGTCCAACCCCTACACTTACAACAGGTATACCTGATAAAAATTCGATTCTTTCTACAATATGTCTGACCTTTTCGGGCATAGCTGAGTAACCAATACCTTCTGAACGAGAACGATCTGCCATAGATATCCATTCTTCATCGGAGAGAGCAGGGAAGCCATCGTGAGACTCATAAATCGGTTTACATCTAGCAACTTCATCAGAAGTCGTTGGGAAATATTTGATTACTTTACCATCAAAGTCATACCCTATACAAATTTTAATTTCATCAAGACCACCTAGAACATCTAATTTAGTTACTACTAAACCAGTATAGCCATTAAATCGATGAGCATCGCGTAAAGCAACCATATCTAACCACCCTGTTCGGCGGGGCCTTCCAGTAGTAGTTCCATATTCGTGGCCAATAGTAGCCATATGTTGCCCTGGACCATCCTCTAGAGGTAATTCAGATGGAAAGGGACCATTCCCTACCCTAGTAGTGTATGCTTTTGTAATTCCAAAGCATTGTTCAACATGCCCTGGATGAATCCCGGCACCATGTGTAGCATTCGCACGACTGGTCACTGATGAGGTGACAAATGGATAAGTACCTTGATCGATATCTAACATAGCACCTTGAGCACCTTCAAGTAAAATTTGTTCACCATTCTGTAATGCAGAATCAATCATTAGTCCAGTAGGTCTGATAGTATTTGGATACCTATCTAAAATCCATTGTAAATCTGACTTAAGTGATTCAGGAGAGATTACCTCAGAAACACCTACTGCATCTAGTTGTTTATTCATCCTTGTAGTAATAGTGGATATCTTATCTGTATCCGAGATTACACCCTGAATATCACAAAAACGGATGCCAACTCTTTCAATACGATCTCTATAAGCCGGGCCTATACCTCTACCTGTAGTTCCTACAATTTTATCAGCTGAGTCATATAATCTATGAAATGGCAAAATTACTGATGCTCGCTCACTAATGAATAACCTATTGCCCTCAGGTCTTTCTTCAGTTAATGAAAACCACCTTTCTAATTCTTCTTCAAGAACCCATGGATCAATCACCATTCCATCTCCAAGAACCAAATTACAATCCATAGATGTGACACCAGAAGGAATCTGATGTAACTTTAGAGTTGTGTCACCTAGAACAATAGTATGACCTGCATTATTCCCTCCCTGGAAACGAACTGCCCACGTCGAATTCGGGGCTAATTGGTCAATCGCCTTACCTTTTCCTTCATCGCCCCACTGGGCTCCTAATACAATATTCGCTGGCACCAAACGCTCCGGCTGAGCCGAAGGCGAATGAATAGTTCGGTCCGGATATCTAAGATATAGTAGCAATATTTGGAGGGTTTTACTATCAAAGCGATTATCAAGGGTAGGCAGTTCGGCGTGACTATATGGCTCAGCGTCACAGTGTAGCAGAGGCTCGTCTTCTCAAGAAGTGGATATGCATGAAGTGCTCCGCGACACACCGTGGTTCAAAACCTCGTTGTTGCCGAAAATGTAAGTATATTAATCTAAGACCTAAGGCAACAGAACGCCGAAGTACTTAATTTGAATTTAGTATATTAATCAAATTAGTGGTTAATTATTATGAATGTTCAATTTTTAATTATTTATCAAATTTAAATTTGATTCGAATAATTTAAACACAACTCTGTTTAGATAATCAGCTACGCCGAACTTCTGACAACATAGTCTCCAAGGCCGTTTGAATCTGTAAGCACAAAGGTCCGAAATGAAGAGGTAAATTAGCATCGTTAAATATATCATCAAGAGCCGAAGCAGTCATTCCAAGCCTCAAATCCATCTCCTTATCTTTATTCAAAAGCCATTTGTCAATTGATTGTTTTGCCAAAGAACGAATATTTCTAGGAACTTGAGAATCATCAAGTTGACCTAATACAGATGCAATCTGTTGGATGCGAGATTCAATGTCAGACATACTACCACTAAACCGTCGGCAAAAGCCATGTCCTTAAGCACATCCCTGATTCAAAGTTGATTTAATCTGAAGAACTTGCTTCCCAAGTTGCCCACGGCATATCCGTATTTGCTACTCCAATACCGGGACCAGTAGCCCCAAGAGCAATTAATCCAACAGAAAATTCAGGCGATATTAATGTTTTAATGCCCCATTCCATTGAACTTTCCATGGAGTCACCACTATTCCTTATTCTTTCAAATACACGATTACTCAACAGAGCTCTTGTTATTGCTTCACCAATTCCAGTTGCAGCCACAGCAAGATCATCCTCGGCCCAAAAACCAGAACCAGGTAATGCGACATCACCTACCCTACCTGGTGGGCGGAAACTACATCCCCCAGTACTAGTAGCAACTACAACCATCCCATCTATATCCCTAGCAATAACACCAACCGTATCCCCTGTTATTTCTGCATTTATATCTCCTATCTGACCTTCAGGAGACCTTCCTTCAACTTCTGCCTTCAGATATCCTTTCTGATCTGCCCATAACCTAGCACCAGCTGAAGTTAATCCATTAATTTCTTCATCGAGTAAATCTGCTGCAACTCGAATAGGATTTGGAGTATCTTCCATTGCTATGACAAAGCCTATTCGGCCGTCCCCTGTTTGAATAGAAGCATCAGTTAATACTGATCCATCAGTACGAATTATACTACCAGTACCTGCATTGAATACAGGGTCATCTTCTAGGATCACACACGCCTCTATAGCGGCCTCCAGAGCACTTCCTCCCGAAGTAAGAATATCTGCTGCTTTTTGTACGGCTATCTCTAAATTTTTCTGACGTACCGGTCCAGGACCAGCACCACCGTGAGCAACTACTGCTGGAATTGTCATCTATATACCTACTAATCTGTTAATCTATTTCCTTGAGAATCTGTACTGAATTTAATTTTTAATTGGAGCAATACTGCCAATACAAAGACGAACCCTGCCACCCTAAAGCAAGTATGGTAAGTCCATAAACCAATTCCTTCAACAGTTAATGACCAGATATATGCTGCAAGAAGTGGCCCTATTATCCTGGCTAAAGCCCCATATCCTTCTTGAGCTCCCATTACAGAACCTAATTCATACCCTGAATTATTAGTTTCAAAGGTCAATAATGATGATTGAGTCGGAGAGAATAGTGCATTTCCAATCGCTAATGCTGCTGAACTAACAAATACTAACCAACTGACCTCAGATGGGACATAGGGTAAACTAGCAATACCTAAACCAGATAAAATAGTACCAAAAATCATTAATCCCTTCATACTAAATCTATCAGTTAATTTACCAATTAAACCACCCTGGACTATGACGCCTAACAAACCAATAAAAGCAAAAACCCATCCATTTTGCATCTCGTTGAAACCTAAACCTCCATTTTCAGTATCCATTGCTGTAAATAAGATAAATGTTCCATGCATCATACTAAATCCAATCATGAAAAGAAAATTTGACAAAATCAAAGTAGATATGTTAGGTAATTTCATGATTTTGATAATGTTTGCAAACATACCGCCTATTTCCCTAAGCGGATTACCATTAGTAATTGTACGCGATTCAGGAGGTAGACTTTCGGGCAATCTAGTTATTGCCAATGAAAGAGAAATTAATGAAAGAAGACTTGAGAACATACATGGTAATAGATATGGGTGATTAATCCAAAAAGAGGTTGCAAATATCCCTCCAAAACTTGATGACGGGTCAGATAATATCCCACCAATAAAAGGACCAATCATAAAACCAAGGCCAAAAGCTGCTCCAATCATACCCATCCTTCGAGATATCATCCCGGGGTCACTAATATCACCAATATATGCTCTAGCAACAGCAATATTCCCATTACCAGCTCCTGCTAGGAATCGAGCTATTAATGCCATAGATATGCTTTCGGAGAGACCGAACACTATGAAAAATATTGAATTTGAAATTAATCCGAGAATTATTATCGGTCGTCGTCCATATATGTCGCTTAAAGAACCAAGAATAGGAGTGAAAATGAATTGAGCAAGTGAGTAACAGGATATCACTACGCCTACCCACAAATCTCTTTTCCCAACATCTAAAATTCCTTCTGCGGAAGCAAGATCTTGGATAAAATAAGTAAGGAATGGAATTACTATTGTGAATCCTAGCATATCAATTAGAACTACAAGAAATAAAATCCCCATAGGAGATGACTCGCTCTGCTTGGCTACCATAACATGCACCGTGTAGATAGAATACTTAGTATTGAGTCTCTAATTATGCAGATGGTTGTGTATCTGCATTATTAGATATAGTATCAATTACTAATGCTAGCCTCTCAACTAGAGATACCTTTTGCTCAGAGGCAACAAGTGCATGCTTTAGCACCTCATCGAGAGAATCTACAGGAATTACTGTCACCATTGATTCATATTTTTCATCGATTAGAACATCTTGCATATTAGAGCGAGGAATAATGATTGTTCCTATCCCAGATTTAGCCGCAGCTTCTATTTTAGCAGAGACACCACCAATTGGCAGAACCTCTCCTCTAATGGATAAAGAACCGGTCATCGCTAAATTTTGCTCAATAGGTACTCCTTCAAAAGCACTTATTATCGCAGTAGCCATAGTTATCGAAGCACTATCGCCATCTACATTGTGAGTGCCTGGAAATTGGACATGTATGTCGAAATCTTTGATATCATTACCAGTCAGTTTTTTAACTACTGCACTAATATTTGTCACTGATTCTTTCGCTAAATCTGAAAGTCCACCTGTAGCAATAACTTGCCCTGATCTACCATGTGCAGTTGTAACCATTGCTTCAACCGGTAAAACTACTCCTGAATAATCTGAAAGTCCGGAATCAGCGCCTAAAACTGCTAATCCATTAACTCTACCAATTCTTTCGCCTTTATTGACTATCATTGAATAATCTGCTTGTCTTTCCAGATATCTATCAGCAACTTGTTGCTCCAATGGCTTGGCAATTGCTCTTGCTCTAATCACATGCTCAGCAGTGGTTATTTCAGCATTATCTTCAACAGCTAAGTCTCCAGCTATTCTTACTAAACCGCCTAATTCACGAAGCCTAAGAGATAATTTTCCTCTTCGGCCACTACGTCTTTGAGCTTCTTTCAAAATTAATCCAATTGACTCTAAATCAAAGTGAGGGATGGGTTGACCCGAAGTTTTCTTTCTCTCATTCATAACTTCTTGCGATATAAATCGGATTAATCGGCGACGGTTACGTTCAGTATCAGGCATATCGGTGTTAACATATACTTCATACCCATAACCTCTGATTCTACTTCTCAGAGCAGGATGCATGTTTTGCATACTATCTAGATTACCAGCAGCAATTAATATGAAATCTGTTGGGACTGGTTCAGATTTTGTAAGAGCACCGGAGGAACGTTCAGAACGACCGGAAATTGAAAGTGCTTTTTCTTGCATTGCAACCAACAATGCTTGTTGCTCCTCCATTCTAAGCATCCTAATTTCATCAATGTAGAGAACACCCTTGTTTGCTCTATGGACAGCACCAGGCTCAACTCTTTCATGAGCAGGGGTTGCTAGATCTGCACCAGATTGGAAAGGGTCATGCCTTACATCACCCAATAGGGCTCCAGCCAAAGTCCCAGTTGCATCGATAAATGGAGGTTCTTCATTACGTTCATGCTTAACAAGTAGTTTAGGGATATTACCTTCGTCACCAGCAGTGAGTCTACCTCTAAGAAAGAAATAACCAAAAATAAGTAGAAATGAACCAAAAATTAAGGTTAGTATTTCCCCACTGGAAAGTGTTGCTAGGACTAGAGCTGCACCAACAATTAGTACAATAAATAATAGAGTTCGATTTGTCCTTTCTCTCTGTTGTCTAATCAATGCTTTGCGCTCAGAAATAATTCTTGAGCCACGACCTGCTGGCACAGTCCTTACCTTTGGTTCGTTCTCATCGTCTTGATTACGATAAACAAGAATATCTTCTAACTGTTCTTTAGGAAGAAATTCAGTCATTGAGCGTGCAAGCATAGATTTCCCTGTACCGGGTTCACCGACCATTATCACGTGCCTTCTTTGCTCAGCAGCCTTACGAACTACTATCGAAGCTGCTTCTTGCCCAATAACTTGATCAACAAGTTTTGTTGGTATTGGTACGTCAGCAGTGGATTTAATTTTAACTACTTTAATCCATTCTTCTACGGGTACCTTGCAAATTGGATCTTTATCCATTGCGACGCCAAATGCTGCGCCATCTTCCCAACTCTCAAGAGAGTTTTCTTCAACATCTAAATCTTGCTCATCGTCTAACAAGTGCATCCCTCGGGTTAGCCCTGTAAGTCTGACCTTCTTGAAGGTGCGTCATAGAAGCATTTGCAAAAAAACTCAGTTAATACGTCGAAGATACTCTTCACCGTAGTAATGCCATTGTTCCATGGTCCAACCATCAGGCAAACCACCTGGAGGTAATGGGGCGACCATAGGAGGTGGTGGGGGAGAATTTTTAGAAGGCATTATGAGAGACTCATTCCCTTGATAATGAGATTGAATAGAATTAGGGAAATCAGACACTTCAACTGGCGTATTTCTTCTTCTTATTACTACATTAACTAACAAAACAATGAATATAAGAGAAAAGATACCTAATCCGAACAAGGAAACGACTTTCAAGTTATTAATCCCATTAGAATTAGCAGTATTCTCAATCGGTTCATCATCAATTACTATCACGGGTAAAGTCGCATAAACTTTGTACGTTTCATCAGTATATCGATCCATTCCATCATGATCTATAGCTCTAACTGTAAAAGTCATATAATCGCCACTTCCTAATCCTTCACCACTAATATGGTTCACAATAAATGGACCTAATGTGTGGGAAATTCCAGAACTATGACAAATTCCAGTGACTGAATTACATATACTCCAAAATACACTAATTTCAGATAATACTAATCCACCAACATTCTCAATAACTACTGAAGGATTAGTGTAATACTCAGTTGTATCAATAGATATGGTCAGATCTCCAAGTGAACCATATTTCCATAGTAATGGTAGTTCATCAAATACATTTACCTGAATAATAGATGTTGATGATGCGCCATATCTATCTTCAGCAGTTATTGAAACGGTTTGGATACCAGATTCTTGCCAAGACATAACTAGTACACCTGAAAGAGGATTCCATTGTGCTGCGCCTGAAACATCAGTGGTAACAACCGTCCAAATTTCATCGTCAGAATTATCTACATCAGTAATTCTTTCTAAAAGATTAAGATTTAAAACATCACCAGTTTGTAAGGTTATTTCTTCAATATCCTCTAAATTAATATCTGGAGCATCGTTTACATTTAAGATATGGAAAGTTACAATTGTATCTGAATATTTGACACCATCGCTCGCTCTAACAGTAATGTCTACTATTCCAAATAAATCATCATCTAGAGATACTAAAGATAGTGAATGCCCATTCAGAGTTGCTTCAACAAGTGTTTCATCAGAAATCCCTAATAAAGATAGAGAAAGACCAGATACTGGAACTGGATTACCATTATTATCGGTATCAGAAAGGTAATCTGTGAAAGTAATGCTTCCATACCCACCCTCATCGAATGATTGAGTATTGATAGGTGACCATCGAGGAGCTCCATTCTCTATTACGTTGAATAAAATAAGGCCAGAATTAATATCATCACCATCGTTAACATGGACATAAATTCCTTGAGGTAAAGGATTACCATGACTGTCTCTTACAACTTGTGAGAATTTGACAATTATCTCGAGATTTAATGGGTCCCATGATATAAATTCTTCATCATCGCTAGTAATTTCAAGAAGTTGCAATGGAGTTTCAGCATCATTAATCAGGCCGATAATAGAAACGGATTCATCGGAATCCACCTTCACAGTAGGCATACCTGCATACTCATTATTACTACTAGAATATATGATAGGAATGGCATTCTGGAGGAAAAATGCATCACTAGACTCAAGCCATTGACTACTCTGACCACCAGCATCTGTCCACATTACCCTGAGGTCATAAGGTCCTACTGCAGAATTTAATTCAGTATTAATGGAATATTGATACCTAGAGTTACCTCCATTACCAATAATTTCAGAACCATCTATCCAAGTATCATCCCACGAACCTGAACCGGATTCTGAATATTGTAAAGTGGGGTACATTGAATCCATTGTATCTACTAAATCATTAGCAATAGCACTTACTTCAAATTGGATGATACTACCTCGATTTACATTTGGTGAAGAAACAGCAGTGGGCGTATTTGGAGTTGGAGGTAAATCATGCAATGCAGAGACATCAGCATAATTGTTACTTGCAATTCTATCGCCATCTAAATCACTCAATCTTGCACGGAATACTGAAGTTCCTGATGGTTGCATCTCCACTGAAGACGTATCGAAATTAACTGAGAAATCTTGAGTAGAACCTGGTGAAAGAGTGTTAATTGAGATTTCTCCTAAATATTGCTCTTCTAACCCATCTAAGTAGTAAATACTAATATCTCCTCCATCTGAATATGAATCTACACCATTATTCTGAATAGTGGAGCTTAGAACAAGGTTATCTCCTTGAACAAAATCAGATGAACCCTCAATTATAAAATCTGAAATGCCAATGTCAACTAATGGAGCCATGTCTAAATCAATTGCAGCATAGAAATTATTGTATGAGGTGTGTGGCCCATCCATTAGTGCTATAACTGGCCAAAAATTTTCATATTGAGTATTTCCATCAGCAGCACGAACTACACTTAGAGACTCATCCCAAGAAAGTTCAGAAGGAGTATTTGGGGTCAATACTATTTGCTCGAAAGCATTGTCATTCGTATTAAGTAACCAAGATCTCCAAACATGATGAGGTTTGTACCCATCATCATAATTTTCAGCTCCAGAGTGTTCAGTGACCGCTGCATATACATGAACAGATATTGAAGGAAGAGGCCCTAAATAAGTAACTGATAAGTCAGTTGTGACTGTCTCGCCAGATGAATCTAAAGAGGTTGAAAGTTCCATTGTAAAATCAGAAGATGATGGCGCCATGCAGCCCCCAGATGAATAATCACTATCATAGAAATTAGTACCTCCAGCACCAACTTTGTAACAAGAACCTGCTTGTTCATCAGCAAAAGAAAATGTAGGATAACCTGAAGATGCTGCCATGACATGATCTCTCCTTGTACCAGAACTTCCAATAGAGTCGGATGGCCAGCCTGTACCTGAACCTTCAAAGAAAGAAACATATGTGAAATCATCAGGATTAGAAGTTTTAAGATTATTAAGAGAAGGAGATGCACTACTCATGCAAGGACCACACCAATGAGCACCTACATATTCACCAAAAACAGAGTGCCCCGGACTTGGTGCATAAAGTGGAGCAGCTTCCATCTCGAGTTCATCAAACTTGAAATCATCTTCTTGAAAATCAACTAATCCAACTTGAGTCATCGTTAACATCAAAAATACTAGTGGCAAGGCGGACAGAGAAGATGACAACCTACTTCGTAGCATTGTTTTATCCGTATCATAGTTTGGTATAACATTAACTATATATTGATACTATAAAATATCAATAATAAAATTGGTATTCTAATTGAATGACTTGAAACCATAGAACCTACTCGAAGGAACAATGGTTGATATCAGAGATTTAGAATGGGTCGCACTACGAGAGGATGACGGTCGAGCATATTTACTACAAAAAAAACCAGGTGAAATTAAGATTAAGGGACTAGGGAGATTTGACTCAGGAGAACTATTAGATGGTTTTTCTATTGGAGATCGAATCAAGGTAGGACAGAAATCTCTGACTATAGTCAAAGCGGCCTTACCTGAAGCAAGACGTAATATGTTTAGACGAGCACAAACTATAGGAATAAAAGATTCAGGATTCCTACTTTCTTGGATGGGAATTGGAGTTGGAAGTCGCGTATTAGAAGGTGGACATGGCTCTGCAGGACTTGCAATGCATATTGCCAATGTTTTAGGAAAAGATGGTACTTTAATTTCAGTAGAGATTCGCGATGAACATGCTCAAGTTGGTAAACAAAATATGGATAGATTAAAAGAGATATTACCAGAATTTCCAGATTGGCACTTACTTGTAGGGGACCTTATAGAAGTTGAAGATAAAGTCAAAGAAATTTGTGATGATATAGATGCAGCTATAATTGACATGGCTGAACCTTGGACAGTCATTAAATCAATAATTCCAACTATTAGAATAGGTGGAAGAATTGCATGTTATTGTCCTACAACATCTCAACTAGAGAAATCTTGGAACGCTTGTGAAGATGCTGGACTAGAAATAGAATGGGCGGGAGAAATGATAGAAAGAAAATGGAGTAAAGCAAGTAAAGGAGGCGTAAGACCTGGTAATCAACCAATGGGTCATACAGCATTTTTACTTATTGCTGCCAAAATTGCATCAGAGGAAGAAGAATAGATTTGATTCATAACCAAGTATTCATCCGCACAAACATGCGAGACAGTACCGAGTGGAAACCTACTTCTTATCGAACACATACAATTGGTCAAATTGTTAGTGATGGTTCAACACTGGTTGGAAGTGAAGTCAGTGTTGCAGGATATGCAGAAACAATACGCGGAAGAGGAGCGATTTGTTTCTTAATGTTAAGAGATGGAACAGGTCATATTCAAGCATTCTTGAAAAAAGATAACATGGAACCAGAAGTTTTTGATTTCATTCAATCTTCAACTAGAGAATCAACTATCCAAGTTACCGGAGTAGTAGCACAAAAAAGACCACCTAAAGTAGCAGAAGGTGAACCATCACCACCTCCCGAGTATGAAGTAAATGTTACATCTGGACAAGTGCTTGCAAATGCAGCAGCCCCACTACCATTAGGTGTAATAGATGAGGTTAAAGTTGGACTCGACATAAGATTAGACAACAGACATTTAGATCTACGAAGAGCGCATGTAAACGCTATGTTCCAATTAAGAAGCAAAGTACTACAATACGGACGTGAACTTCTAATTAAGGAAGGTTTCATGGAAATGAATAGTCCAAAAATTATTGCTAGTGCATCAGAGGGAGGGACGAATCTTTTTCCAATGATGTATTTCGATACACCAGCATTCCTTAGCCAATCACCTCAATTATACAAACAATTAGCAGTCCTTGGAGGCCTAGAAAGAGTCTTTGAAATCGGGCCCGCATTTAGAGCAGAAAAACACGATACTTATCGACATCTGAACGAATTTATATCATTCGATATAGAAGGAGCATGGATGGATGATGAAGATGTAATGTGCGTTCAAGAACGTATGATCCACTACATATGGTCATCTGTTTCGGAAAATGATCAGAGTCTAATTGATACTATAAATAAATATAAACTCAGTCAAAATGAAGAAGAAATATCTGTCATAATTCCTGAAATCCCATTTCCAAGAATCCCATATTGCGATGCCATTGAAATTGTGAAATCAGGTGGTGGAGATATTGAATGGGGAGATGATATTGAAAGTCATCATTGTGATCTAATAGCAGAAAAATACCCTGGTTTCCACTTCTTACCTCGTTGGCCTATGGCAATGAAACCATTCTACATATACCATGATAAAGATGAAAAGTCTGCAACAGGAGGACAGTTGAGTCGTGGATTTGATCTTAATTATGGGCGTGATGAAATGACTAGTGGAGGACAAAGAGAACACAGGGTAGATATGCTTGAACAAAATCTTAGAGACATGGATCTAAACCCTGAAGACTTCACATTCTACACTGATGGTTTCCGTTATGGTGCTCCACCTCATGCAGGATGGGGACTCGGTGTTGCACGTTTACTAATGGTATTAACCGGCGCAGGGAATGTTCGCGAAGTAGTTCTATTCCCTAGAGATAGAAGTAGAGTTACACCCTGATAATAAAGTGAGATATATGCTTCAACAATTAAAAATGTTTTATGACATTGTTAATGCGTCAGATGATGGGTTAGGACTTCCAATAAAAAATATCATTTCTAAACTAAAAAGAGTCATTATTGGAACATTAATAATATCTATGAGTATTGGGATAGGTTTAGGTTATGTCATATTTGTGATAATTCTTTGATTGATTTCATAAATCACTTCACCGAAAAGAACGGGTATCAGAAACCCCTGCGGTAAATGAGATATATGAGCAAGCCGACCTTTGCATACTTACTTCTAAAAGAACATCCATACGGTAGAGAGATGCTCAAACAACTAATTTCTGAGGGTTTTATCCCAGCTATTATTATCACAGAAGATTCAAAAATAGCAGATGAAGAAAGAGAGAAGTTCCTTAAAAGAATTGAAGGTAATCCTATTGCCCCGGAAGTTCGAAAACAATTAGAGGAATTATCAAAAGAAGGAATAAATATTAAGAATATAGAAGTTTCAATTCATAATTCAGAACAGGTAATGCCACATATTAAAGAGATAGATTTAGATCTCATTGTATTTGGAGGGACAAGAATAATCAGAGGAGAAATACTAGATTATCCTAAACACGGAGTAATCAATAGTCATCCGGGACTACTGCCAGAATGTCGAGGTTCAGCATCTCCTGCATGGAGCGTATATCATGACATCCCCATAGGATCATCAACACATTTTTGTGATAATGGAGTAGATACTGGACACTTATTATTAAAGAGAGAAGTTCCTGTTAAAAGAGGTATGAATTATGAAGATTTATGCTATGAAACTCTTGTTCTAGCTGGAATTCTTATGAAGGAAGCATTGATTGCTTATGAAGAAGGCAGATGGAATGAAATGCGTCATCCACAAGGAGAGAGTGACCACCCTACATTCCGTAATGCTCCTGATGAAATATTAGAAAAAGTCTATCAAATATTGTCTGATGAGACTTATGCACATTACGTAGATTGAGGTTTTGAAATGGAAAAATTACTAGATACTGAATTCCCATATGCTGATAATATTCTGAAAGGAAAAACTGCACTTGTTTGTGGAGCATCTAAAGGAATTGGAAGAGCCACTGCTCTAATGCTGGCTCGTGCTGGTGCGCAAGTAATTATTTGTGCAAGATCGGATGAAGAATTAATGAAATTATCGAATGAAATGCATGGCGATAATCATATCATCTTAAATTTAGACTTGGAAAATATCTCTACTTTAGAAGTAGAGATTAATAATTTGATTAAAAAACAACCGATACATATCCTAGTAAACAATTCAGGTGGGCCACCAGGTGGGCCACTACTATCGAATACAATTGATGATTTCGAAGGACCATTCAAGAGGCATTTGTATGCAGCTCATACAATTACACGTATCTTAACCCCAGTTATGGAAAAGGAAGGATATGGTAGGATAGTAAATATAATTTCTACATCCGTGAGAGAGCCAATTGACAATATAGGATTATCCAATACACTCAGAGGAGCTATGGGTTCATGGTCAAAATCTTTATCACGTGAATTAAAACCATGCATCACCATAAATAATATACTCCCTGGTTTTACAGATACTGATAGATTGGGATCACTCGCAGAGTCAATCTCAACTAGAACTGGTGACTCAATTGAAGAAGTACAAAATAGATGGATGAACTCAGTCCCAATTGAAAGACTAATTGATCCATTCGAAACAGGGGCAGCAGTTACTTGGCTATGCCTACCCAGTAGTGGGGCAATAAGAGGCATTAGTTTAGCAGTAGATGGCGGAAGAATGCGTTCAATTTGAGTGTGATATTATGTTATTCGATATTTTCTTTTCAATCTCTCAAACACCAGATACATCAGGGCATAAACCATCAGAAAACCAAATGTTTTCAAATTTTTTGGACCAAGTGGAATTAGCAGACGAGTTAGGATTTGGAATTGGTTGGGTCGCTCAAGCTCACTTATCAACTGAAGTACAAAAGAGAAACAGTAAACCAGTAGTTCCTCATTACCCAGGTGAGGTTGGGTTATGCACTGATTTTTTTCAAATTGCTCAGAAAATGTTTTCTAGAACCAAAAGGATGGAAGTAGGAAGTGCGGTATTATCAATTCTAGCATCAGGTGGACCAATTGCTATTGCTGAAAGAGTTGGATCATTCTTAGCACTGCACGGCATGGCTGAAGATGAATCGAGACGTTTACATATTGGATTTTCGGCTGGTCGGTTTGAATTTATGGCTAGACCATATGGAATTGTCCCTAGAAATCCAATTGAGGAAGAAGCATGGCCAGCACTAAGAGGGCAAATATTTGCAGAAGCATCAGAAATATTCCTAAGATTATTAAATGGTGAAGTAATTTCATCAGAAATGATTAGAGATACTATTCTTACAAGAGATAATTTCCGTTCAGATTCAGACTGGAATAATGTACAAAAAGCTTCAAAGAAATATAATAAAACTGAGGAGTTACCCGATTCTATCGAAATACCTCATAGGTATGAGTTTGAAGAAATAAAAACAATACCTCAAGAATGGAGAAGAGAATTGCTAAATTTAGTATTAGGCAGTCACGATCCTAAACTACAAATTGAAGTGAATAAATGGAGACCTGTTCAAGTGTTTAATCTTAGTATTACACCACCACATGTCATTGATGCAACCCATGAAAGAATGAAAGAGAATTATCATCCAGATGGAGGTGAATGGAATAGAGGTATGATGCCTCGTACGATAATGGTATTCGTGAATGATGAAGAGGGTTTGACTCCCGAAGAACAGAGTTTAGCTGCAAAGAAAGAAGCAAAAGCAGCACTGTCCACATATTGGAGTGCTTTAGAGGGAACAATAGATCCGGCTAAAGTAGAAAGAGCAAGTGATAATGCAGTTATTGGAAATATCGATGAAGTAGCAGAACAAATTATGAAAAGATTCCATTCTAGTGATAGGCTAATGTGTTGGTTTGACTTTTTCAATCATGATAGTGATAGAGTACAACGTGATATGACTGCGTTTATGAAAAAAGTAGCACCACTTGTAAATGGGGTGATTGAATGAGTGGGAAAAAAAATATCACACCTTCATCTGTATCACCAGGTAGACCGGGGTCAGCAGTATTCCCTACAACTCCTTTAGGAGAAAAACATGAAGGAATTGCAACGGGTAGGGATGTTGAATGGGAACCACTAGTTGATTTTAGAAGAATGGACATATCTGAAAATACAATACATGGAGCAGTTGCTTGGGCACATGGAAATGAGATTATACATTCATTTGGAGGAAATGTCCTAGTATACGGCCGATCTATGATGAAACCACTAATGATGAAAACCTTTACGAAAGTTTTGGAAGATGAATTAAATTGGGAACAAAAAGCAATTTCTTGTTCATCACATAATGGAGATACAGAGCATGTGGCTGCGGCACAGTCGATTTTAACAGAATCAGAATGGGGGTTAATGCAATGCCCTCTAGATGTTCCATTAATTCAATTTGGAAGGCAAGTTAGAAGGCCGAGAAGATGGTTTCATACCTGTTCAGGAGAACATGCGGCAATGTTGAAAGGATTGCGGAAGATGGGGATAAACAGGGCAGGATACACACTACCTAGCTCACCCTGGTTCCCTCTTTTCTTAGATGTACTTAGAGAGTATATGGATAAACCAGATTGGAACCCTCAGAGAGTTGCAAAGGATGGTTGTGGGCTACCTACTGTATCCAATACTGTCGATGAACTTGCAGTAATGTTTGCGGGACTTGCTACCAATAAAGATGAAGATTGGATATGGGAAGCAATGAATAAAAATCCTGATTTAATAGGTGGTTTTAATCGTCTGGATTCTACATGCCTGAAAGCAGGGGAGGGAAAACTAATCGCTAAAGAAGGAGCAGATGGTTTACTTGGCCTATCAGTAGAACATCCAGATTGGCCAAAAGGTCTAGGAGTAGTAATAAAAATCGCACATGGATGGAATTCGCAAGCAACATGGTATGTAGCAAGAGCAGTTTTAGGAGTACTAGGTATCGAATTGAGGAACCCTTACCCATTACATCGACAAAAAGCATTTATTGTCCCAGGAATAGTTCCTGAACAATATCAAAATGCTCTAGAAGAAGTTGTAACATGGGATGAATGGGACCCCGACCAGGATAGATTTAATTTAGACTGGAATGAATACTCAGCAGCTATGTCTCGTAAAGATCCATTTTCTAATGAAGGCGGTATGGAGGGATAAAGTGAAACTCCAGAATTATATTTCAGGCTTATTTGTAGAGCCAGATTCTGGAGAATGGATGGAAGACTATTCACCTGCTACAGGAAAAGTTATTGGACATGTGCCAAAATCACAAAAAAGTGACATAGATAAAGCAGTTCAAGCAGCTAAAGATGCTTTACCATCATGGTCCTCTTTAACACATATTGAAAGATCAGAATGGTTAGATAAAATTGCAGACAATCTAGAATCAAAATATGAAGAAATTGCTCAGTTAGAAAGTAGAGATACAGGAAAGCCAATAACATTAGCAAGAGAAGTCGACGCTTATCGATCAGTTAAGAATTTCAGATTCTTTTCAGAAACAATTAGAAATTTAAGTCCTGAAAACTTCGAAATGGAAGATGCAAATAACAGAGTAATCTTCAAACCAGTAGGTGTAGGGGCATTAATTACTCCATGGAATTTACCTCTTTACTTACTATCGTGGAAAGTTGCACCAGCAATCGGAATGGGTAATACAGTAGTTTGTAAGCCAAGTGAATTAACTCCAATGACTGCAGACTTATTGATGAAAGCGATTGATGAAGTTGGACTTCCAAAAGGAGTAATTAATCTCGTCCATGGTGATGGAATGGGTGCAGGTTCACCGTTAGTATCACACCAAGATGTTGATTTGGTATCATTTACCGGTGGGACTTCTACTGGATCTATCGTTGCACAATCGGCAGCAGCATCATTCAAGAAATTAAGTCTAGAATTAGGTGGGAAAAATGCGAGTATTATATTCGATGACTGTGACTTAGATAAAACTATCAAAGGAGTTGTAAGGTCTGGATTTTTGAATCAAGGACAAGTTTGTCTTTGTGGTAGCAGAATACTTGTACAAGAAAATATCTATGATGAATTCATTAAAAAATTCGTTAATGAAGTCGAAAATATGAAAATTGGTGACCCTTCGAATGAAGATACGAAATTAGGTGCATTAATCTCTCCTCAACATCTATTAAAAATTGAGGAATATATACAAATTGCTAAAGATGAGGGTGGAACTATTCTAACCGGAGGATATCCTTGTTTACCAAAAGAATTTGAAAAAGGAAATTGGATTTCGCCGACGGTAATAGTGGATTTAGAGGTTGATTCTAGATGCTCAATAGAAGAAATATTTGGACCTATAGTAACAATTCATAAATTTAGCAATGAAGAAGAGGCAATAAAAATTGCAAATAATACTAGATATGGTTTAGCTGGAAGTATATGGACTACAGATTTAGAAAAAGGAAATAGAGTTGCGGAACAAATTCACACTGGTATGATATGGATTAACACCTGGCTACATAGAGATCTAAGAGTACCATTTGGAGGAGTTAAAGATTCAGGAGTTGGCCGAGAAGGAGGCAGATGGAGCCTAGGATTCTTCTCTGAAACAATGAATATATGCACTAAATATGACTAACGACGATTTCTTCGTCCTTTGCCTTTCTTATTCTTTCCAGACTTAGAATCCCAATTCCTTCCTGGTTTATTAGACCAAGAACTTGTGTCTACGTCGGGGTAATTATTTTTTTCTAATTTCTTTCTTAAACCGCGAGGTAACTCTTGAATTGAGTTAACATCAAGTTTCACACCAATATCTTGCTCAAGTTGACGAATTCCTTCACCACCAGAACCTATTATCGATCCTATTGCGGCATCATCAACATAAATCGCAGCAGAGGAATCTGTCAAAAATTTAGCATGCTTAATAGAAATTCCTGTAAGTCGAGTAGCTTCTCTTTTGAGCTCTTCTGCAGCTAAATTCCAAGCAGGACTACCTCCATCTTCCCCGTTACCACTGACAGGAACTACGGCTATCTCTGAACCGAAGGCAAACATCTCATGTGTCAAAACATTGGATGGAAACTCTCTGATTTCGATTACTGGGCGACTTAAGTCAGATTCCATTCCAGTAGGTGCTCTAACTACCATCTTCAATTCTAGAACTTGATTTATCTTCCCTTTTTCTATATGTATGACTGTATCTAATACTTGAGAAATCAGTCCTAATTCAACCTTGCCTACAAGCCTTTGAATTGCTTGGAGACCACTATTTGCATGAGTCACCCCTAGAAGGCCTACCCCCGCTAAACGTACATCCCCAAATATTTCAAAATCTCTTGTTCGACGGACTTCATCAAATATAACGAAATCAGGCCTTAATAAAAATATAATTTCAGCAGTTTTTTCTAAATCTCCCTCTAAAGGAGCATACTGAGTTACTCTTTGAGGTACTTGTAAATCACGAGGTGACTCCATAGTTTTAACCATAAAGCCCATATCTGAATCAAGATATGAAGCAATAGCTTGTGCGAAGGTTGTTTTCCCAGAACCAGGTTTTCCTACTACAAATATTCCTCGATGATGATTTGAAATCCTATTGATTAGTTCAGGATCTAATTCGTAATCAGAAAGTTTGAGATTTGCCACAGGTCTAACTACAGTTATTTCCCAAGCATCTGCAAATGGAGGCCATGCACAACTGACTCTTAAGTCACCTATTTGCATTACTTTACATCCTTCTCTCTCTATTTCTATAAAACAATCTGAGCGTGATGTATTTTGTTCAATTATTAATGACAAATCATCAGATAAATCCTCTAAAGATGGCTTGTCCCAAGGCTCTTTTTCTAGATCATTTAAAGTCAAAGATGAGATGTGTCCACTCTTAACTCTAGGTTTACATTCGGCTTTCAAAAAGATTGTAGATACAGTATCATCTAGTAGAAGAGACTCAAGTGTTTCTGGTAACGGAGGATGTTCACCAAATGATGCCATGTGCCTAAGATAGGCTTCTTAGATTTCATGTTTGGCTTATTATTAGAGATAATGTATCAATTCATGAATAATGCATATGGATGAAGAGAAAAGCGGTAAGACTGAAAGTATTGATGTTTAGGGAAGCATGGTAATATGGTATCTGTTGGTATAATTGGCTTAGGAGCGTATGTCCCTCCTAATGAAATGAGCAATGAAGATTGGATGAAATATGTAGATACTAGCGATGAGTGGATTACTACAAAAACTGGTATGAAAAAAAGAAGAATTGCAGAATCAGACGTATGTACATCAGATCTTGCTGTAGAAGCATGTAAAAAAGCCTTAGAAAATGCTGATTTACGCCCTGAAGATATTGACCTAATAATTCTGGCTACTTCTTCACCGGATGTACCTCTTTCATCAACTGCTGGAATAATTCAACATAAATTAGGATGCGTAGAATGTGCTGCT
Organism: uncultured Candidatus Poseidoniales archaeon; assembly: GCA_963990035.1. GTDB lineage: Archaea > Thermoplasmatota > Poseidoniia > Poseidoniales > Thalassarchaeaceae > MGIIb-O2. Next base: position 29,148 of record CAXDMJ010000004.1, read on the forward strand.
TTTGATATAAATGCAGTTTGTGCAGGTTGGGTTCATGCACTAGATATAGGTGCAAGATTCGTAGGCACTGATGGGTATCAGAATGTACTAGTAGTAGGATCAGAGATATACTCACGGATACTTAATTGGAATGATCGAGCTACATGTGTATTATTTGGAGATGGAGCTGGAGCTGCCGTACTATCAGAAGTGGAATCAGGCAAAGGAATTCTAGGAACTTGGCTAATGTCTGATGGATCAGGATCTTCAGTAATTGAGATTCCTGCAGGAGGTGTCAGAACACCATTTAATTCAGAGGAATTTCAAGAAGGACAGCAATATTTCCATATGGATGGAAGGGCAGTGTGGGATTTCGCTATCGAAGCATTCCCCCAAGCAGTAAATAATGCACTTTTGAAAGTAGGAAAAGATATTCAAGATATTGATTTGATAATACCTCATCAAGCAAATATAAACATAATTCAAACAGGTATGGAAAAACTAGGCTTAGATATGGATAAAACATTTACTAATTTACATAAGTATGGTAATACAGCAGGGGCAAGTGTACCAATTGCTATGTTCGAGGCGATGGAAAATGGACTAATCAAGGAAGGAGATTTAGTCGTAACCGCTGCATTCGGCGGAGGACTATCTTGGGGAGCGAATGTAATTCAATTCTAAGAAAAATTATGATATTGAATCCATCCACCAGTTGCCGCATCATGCCTAAGAATAGAACCATCTAAATTTTGGCACCAAACTTGCCCTGTTTCATCAGACCAAACTTTCTGCCCATATTCGTTGACAGGAGTCCCCTCTGGAGGAAGAATCACATCTGGTTTAGGTGGAGTAGGTAATTCACTGAGTAATGCATCGATATGTGATGTATCCCTTACTTCATCAACCTCATTATCTTCTTGAATCTCATCTTCAGATGAATCATTATTTATCTCAGGGGTAACTGATTTCATACCTTCATGAGGATAATCTACTTCAATAACGGGTTTATTATCATCAGGAGATTCTATTTCCTCAGTTTTACCTCTTCGAAGAGTAATTACTCCTAAATAACCCAATACTACTAGTGCTATTATGCCACCTAAAGTCGCTAATACGAATTGAAGATTTGTTTGAAAGTACTTGAAGTTAGGATGAGAATCAGATTGGTCACCTTTTCCATCACCATCGGAATCCAGCCATTCAGTTATATCCTTAGGGAAAATATCTTCTGAATCAATATAACCGTCATTATCAGAATCTGGTAACAAAGGATTTGTACCCATTTCATTTTCTTTACTATCAGACCATCCATCACCATCATCATCAGTATCTGCGTTATTCCCAATACCATCGCCATCGGTATCAATCCATTCAGTCGCATCTAAAACATTCCAATCAACATTATCGGCGTAACCATCACCATCATCATCTGTATCTATCAGATTACATTCAAAATCTGAATCAGTATCTAGAGGTATTGATTGTGAAATATTAGGGTCAGTTTCACATATTAATTCCATAGAATCTAACCAGCCATCGCCATCATCATCTGTATCTATATTATCACCTAATCCATCTGAATCTGTATCAATTGATTCAGTAGAATCATTTGGAAAAGCATCATACTGATCAAGAACTAAATCACCATCATCATCATTATCTTCTCCAATGTCTTGACAACCATCACCATCAATATCAGTAGAAGCATTACTTATCCATCCGATAAAACCGGGATTACAGTCATCGACAGAATCTAATCGGCCATCACCATCATCATCAATATCGTCAGCATCGATAATTCTATCACCATCTGAATCTAATAAACAATCATCAACTGAAGTTGCTCCTTCAATAATAGTAATATAATTAATCGGACAAGCCCAAAGGAATGAACTTCCTGGGGAATCAGTATAGAAATCAAATGGATTTAATTGCTGAAATAATTGAGCTTCATCTGAAACAAAATATCCAACATCTGCATCTAAGCATGATATTGCTCCTGGACTAGGTTGATATGTTCCAACAGAACAAGGTATCTGAGTTACAGACATTGTTGTATCAGTGAAATATCCCTCATCAGCAGATATACAAAATGTTTGCATTATATTTGGTTGATACATTCCTGCAGAGCATTCGACATATTCAGATTGACCAGGATTCAAAACAAAAGTCCCTTCTGGAGAATCAATACAGGACTCTGAACCCTCTGATGGCTGATAAGTTCCCTCTGAGCACATTCTTTGAGAAGATGAACCCTCTGATTCAACAAAATGACCTGAATCCGCTAGGATACATGAATCTGAACTTGTTGAAGCAATTGAAGGATTATATGTTCCAATTAAACATGGAGTTTGTTGATTTGAAGCAATTGATGAAACATAGTACCCTTCGTCTGCTTCATAACAACCTGATTGAGCAGTTTGAGGTTGATAAGTTCCAATTTCACAAGGGTTTTGTATAAAAGACCCAATGATATGAACGAAGTATCCTGAATCTGCGTAAATACACGTAGCTTGTCCAGTATTTGGTTGATAAGTACCTAATTGACATATTAATTGAGATGGAGAAGCAAGAACATCAACATAATGTCCTTCATCGGCATCTAAACAATCAAGATTGCTTGATGAACTAGAATTTGGATTATAAGTTCCAAAATCACAAGGGAAAGCAGAAGGTGAACCAAGAACATCAACAAAGTATCCTGGTTCGGCATCTAAGCAACTTGAACTAGATGGAGATGGTTGATATGTACCTAGAATACAAGGCACCTGAAATGAAGAACCATTAGTCGCAACAAAATGTCCTAAAGAGGCCTCAATACATCTAAATTGACCAGTATTTGGTTGATAACTTCCTACGTCACAAGGTGTTTGAGAGATTGATTGAGGCAGAGATGAATAATTCCCTGGACTTGCGTCAATACAAGATACACGTCCGGAAAATGGTTGATAATTACCAGGTGTACAAGGTATTTGACTTGTAGATGCTGGCATTGATACATAATTCCCAGGTGAGGAAAGGATACAAGAGATTTCAGCAGAACTCGGTTGGTATGATCCATTGGAACATGGAATTTGTTCAGGAGAACCAGCACTGGACGTATAATATCCAGGATTAGTATCAATGCAAGAGGTTTGAGCGGTCTGATTTTGATAAGTACCAGCCAAACAGGTTTGTTGACTAGTAGCTCCAGTAGAATCCACATAATGACCAAGAGATGCAGGAGTTTGTATGATAGAAGCAAAGGAAGAACTGTAGTAACCCAGAGATGTAGTCAAACAACTTGATTCGCCTGTTAAACCCTGATAAGTCCCTGGTGAACATGGAGTTTGCGTAGTTGCACCAGAACTAGCAACAAAATAACCTTGAGATGCGCTAAAACAAGAGGAACTAACTTCATTAGGCTGATAACTACCAATCGAACATAATTCCTGATTCACCGATATTTCTGCATCGATACTATTCAATAAATCACCTAATAATAATGAATCAACAATATTGAAATAACTGAGATTCATATAATATAGGCCGGTAGAATTGACTCTTTCAACAACAATATAGATGTTACGAGCAAATGAACTAGATGATGAATTTGTATTAACTGACTCGTTAGACCCTGAATTATTACTGTAATCGATAATACTCATAGATGAATCATATAACGAAATATCAATTTCGGCAGATAATGATTCAACTTCTATAGATACACCATATGATTTATCGACATTAATTTTATAATAGTCATAAGTATCAGATTGAGAACTAATACGAGCAGTATAACTTGCACTTGTAGAACTAAGGTTATTCGAATTAGTATTTGAATCTCCTGCATCACCACTTATACTTGAAACAAAATTACCTGAATCAGACCTTATGCAGGAACTAGAACCAATATTGTTCTGATAATAACCTAATTGACATACTGATTGAGATGGAGAGGCGGGAGAACTAACATAATGTCCAGAAGAGGCTTCATTGCAGTAGGATTTCCCTAATTGATGCTGATATTCACCTATTTGGCACTCTGACTGATATAATGATGAGAAAATTGAGTAATGTCCTAGAGATGACTCATTACAACTAATTCGACCCCATGAACCAAGGTCACAGTTCATCCATCGGGCAGGATTATTTGGATAAGGATCATTTGGTGCAGGAACACCATCACCATCATCATCTCCTATCATATGAACATCTAATATATTGAATATACCATCACCATCCATATCTTGATCTGAAAAAGAAATATCTATACCTTCAGTGAAATTCATTAATAGAGGTGAATTAATTGATTCCGTAGTATTATCAAATTCTCTATTTTGATTACCCCAGCAATAGACCAGATAAATATCAGATATCGAACAAGTTGAATCTGAACCGGAAGACACAGCAATCATATTCCCCGAGAAGTTTATTGAATTAGTATCAATATTCTGAGGGATGTTTGTATTGGAACCTGAGCAACCACTACTAGGTATAACTGAGGAACATTCACCGTTTCCTATTTGCCCATATGTATTAAGTCCCCAACAACTGATAGAACCATTGTCTAAGATTGCACAAGTATGAGAATTAGTTCCATCAAGAGACACTGCAGATCTACCTGTAGGTAATGATAAAGAAATTGAACCATTTGTCAATACTCCGTTTGGAGATGAAATAGTATATGAATCTCCCCAACAACTAATACCACCAGTAGAAGATATTGCACACACACTAGATCCAGGAGTAGAAATTGAAACTACTCTCTCTCCAATGGAATGATTAACAATTACAGGAATATTACTATTACTTGTAGTTCCGTCGGCAAAGATTCCAAATGAATTATCGCCCCAGCAAGATACATCCCCCGTGTTGAGTAACACACAAGTAAAATCTGAACCTGCAGAGATAGATACTGCTGTTTTATTAAATCCAAGATCAACAGAAGTAGGTGAATTCAAATTCAAATTCCCACCATTGCCCAACTGCCCTTTGTTATTCCTTCCCCAGCAAGAAACTGACCCATCATCAAGAATTGCACAAAAATGAGAATTACCCTGACTCAATGCTGCAGGGATTTTCCCATTGAGATCAACATATCCACTAGATAATTGTTGATTACCTAAACCGAGTTGACCATAGTTATTCAAACCTGAACAATAAAGACTATAATTTACTAAAAGAGAACATTGACCAGATATTGAGATTACTTCACCTTCGTTAAAAATAGGTGTACCGTTAACGAAAGATACCACAGTACCATTATCAAGAACCAAAGATGGAGAACCAGAATTTAGTTCAAATATTGAATCTGAAAAGACGTTAGATCTTTGAGAACCAGGGGAATTCATACCTGAAATATTCTTGCTAATTGATGAATAATCATCTTCCTCAGAAAGGTTAACCGGTTCAGAATTATCGACAAAATTAACAATTGGCACACATAAAAAGAGTAAACAAATAGTAATTGCAAGATACTTTCGTGTCGATAGAATACCAGTCATATATGCTTAGCGTCCATCTTGAGACTATCACTATTGCTCTAAATTGATATCTTATTGCATCAGATTGTTAATACTTTTTCAGCTAACAATGGGAGTTCAATATTAGCTATTTCAAAAGCAGATTCGACTGATTCAAAAGGAATATCAGATTTACGACTCGCTTTGGCACGAGAACTAATAATTCTCCAAGCGGCTTTTTTACCAATTCCGGGTATAGCCTCTAATTGTTGTTGAGATACAGAATTAATATCAAGTCCAGTTTCTACACCAGATATACTTCTCATTCCATGACCAGTAACTAAAATATCAGAACTATTTTCAAGTGGTATTTGATAAGGTACACCGACTAAGATAGGATAAGCACCAATTTGTCGACCAAAAGTAATTCCAGATTTCCCATATATAGATAAATCTCTATGAATTGGATTCAAAACATGTTCAGGTCGACGAATTCGGTCACCATGTGTTTCCCACCAAATATCATTTAAGATTAAACCAATAGGAAACATCTCTTCTAGCAAAGGTTTGTCTATTTCTTCACGAACTTTTTTCTTAAAAGAACGGAAATCAGGCTCTGAAATATCTTGAAAACCTTGACCTTCCACCTGCCTTATATTAATTCGCCTTAACCATAAACCTTCAGAACGTAAATCTTCTAATAATCGAAGATTCATCGCATAACTGTTTTTATCCTCTCCATTTAATCCTGCTATGAAATTGAGACCAGGAAGAAGTTTTGGTAATCCCCTTTCACCCCTAACCCTACCATAATCATTTATGTGACGTATTGCAATTTTAAGTTGTTCAGAATCACAATTAAGCCAATTCATTTCATGGACTTTAGGATCTGCAGATTCTAAACCAAATGACAAAACTGCGCCGTCACTAAGAGTTTCTATCATGCACTTAGTTATTTCAGTAGATGGTTCAATATTTTCAGCAACTATCGAAGGATTGCCATTATCTACATGTAATATTTCTAATCTTTCATCATCTCTAGCTCCATAAAGAACTTTAGAAATTGGTTCAGGATTTGGTACAGGGTATTCCAGTTCTCTAACTCCTTCTGCACGATATGTGTAGATATCTGTCGCACCCCCAATACGGATATTGCGTACTCCTGAATCTATAGCTCCAGAAATTTCTCTCAATATATCCTCTTCACTGCGCCATAAAGGAACTCCTTTTTTGGGTTCAATACAAAATTTACATCCTCTTTTGAATCTTACACACCCCTGATATAGTTCGATTTCATAGGTTAAAGGCCCTGAACGACCATCTTCTGTCAATAAATCCGGATGATCAGTTACTGCCTTAGATATAGAACCATGATGAGCCCATAATGACCATTGTTCTTTTGTTCTTTTACTATGCTTCCAAGTCCCTGTAGATATAAAATCATTAAGAGAAGCATCAATATCATTGACTGCACAAAATAAATTGGAGCGTAAAGGAGTCCAACCAGAATAACGCCAATTTTTAATTGCCCAACCACCACATAATATTGGCTGTTCTTTCGGGAATACTGCTAGGATTTCATCTAACTCTTTCTGACTAATCGGTGTACCTCTTACATATTTCCCAGGAACAATAGAACCTGCAAGAACTATAGTACCTGATAAATTTGATAATTCTCGACGAAGGTGATCTCTATCGATTTTATCTTTGATAAGATGCTTATACTTCAATCGCCATTGATCAATTGTCATATAGGTGTAAGGAATTCCTCGAGATTCTAATACTCCACAGATATATCTTATATGGAAACCAAGATAGTTTGGGACACCAAAGGCTGCAGGTTCATCTTCATAACCATCGATTACAAGCCACCCCTCCATATCAGTAGGGAGATTAGCATTAGCCATGAATAACTCGCTTATTTTCTATTTCGAGAACGCCTATCATTAGACCCACCACGAGATTCATTAGATTCTTGCACACTAAGTTTTCTACCATGAAATTCAGATCCATTCAATTCTTTCACTGCTTTTTGGCCATTTTTTAAACTTGAAAACTTAATGAAAGCAAAACCTCTAGATTTCCCTGTCTCACGATCTTTAGCGATATGGACTTCTTTTAATTCCCCATAAGTAGAAAATAATTTTTCTAAATCGTCCTCATTAGCATCCCAAGATATACTGCCTACGAACAATTTAACTCCAGAGGATTCACCTGATTTAGCTCTAGCAGATTTCAGAACTTCGCGTTCAGCGGATAATTCTTCTTTACTTGCTTTACCATCGTTAACCTTGTTCATACAATCACGACAACGTATTGGTTTCCCTGGAGTTGGTTTGAAAGGTACTTCTGTAGCAGTTGAACACATTGTACAGGTTGTTTTGTGCATCTCTCTACGTTGCCCACCTGATCTATTACCACCTGATCTATTGCCATCTGATCTGCCACCACGCATTTTGGCAGCAGATGCAGGAATTTCATGATTAATACCTCTCCTAAAATCTGCTAAAGGTGAAAGGTAAGGCCGTGCACCATCATGACCTAACATCTTTTCAGCTTTCGGTGACCAACGTTCACCTCCACGGTTTAATGACTTAACATCAGAGCCTTCTGGAATTGTATATCCATGTCCAAAACCACTGGAAAGTGCTCGATAACCACTATAGTCGCATCTAGGACATGATACATTGAAATCGGGAACTAAATTGCTTTTTTCTAATTCTTCCCCACATGCAGGACAAATTGCGAATAGGACTCCAAGTTCTGAATCATCACGAGTACTTGCCTTCAACATTGGTTCAAATTGAGTTATCTTTGCTCTAACTATATCTCTAGAGCGCATAGCATCGCCTGCTGAAGGTAGATATCTATCTACGAAATCTGTGACATATATGTCTGCAAATAGTTTCAATGCAGGAATACCTCTTTCTCCACCCTTTTTATCCTCAATATGAAGAATCCTAATTTCTGCAGTTTTAGCGTTAAGACGGTTGACTTGCCCTATCACTACATCACCAATCTTTGGCATGTTAGCAGTTGAACCTCCTACCTCTACGGATATCACCCCACTATTTTCAACTAACTTACCCGAAAGTAATGCTAAAAAACCGGATTCCGTAGAAATAAGACCGTCACCAAGAGTTAATCCTTCATCAATTACAACAGATGTACCGGGTGTAACAAAGTCGCCTGCTGAAGCATTCATTGGCTCGGCGACTAGACAATCACGTATGAAGAAAACGGATGTTAACAATCAATGCTCTAGTTAGGAGATAAACGCCAAAATCCAACTTTTGTCTTATCTCTATGCCGTTTATGATGAGAGTATGTTGCAGGTAAAGCAAATTCTGCCTCCCCATATTTTTCCACATCCCAGCCTTTAGATTCAAAAAACGGACGTATGTGCGTAGCTTCAGAACTATGTAGTAAATGTGCTATTGAACCATTGTCTAAAATCATATTCAGAAAAGGTCGATCTGCTTTCTCTTTCTGGCGCCCCCAAGGAGGATTGCAAATTATTAGATCTACTTTATCGATAGATATACCTGAGCCGATGTGTTCATTTACTATTTGACTAGTTTCTTGAATACCATGAGTAATTAGATTATTTTTCAAAACAGTGCATGCTTCAATATCAGTTTCTACAAAAATTACTTCCCTAGCGCCTAATTTTAATGCTGCTATACCCAATATCCCATTACCAGCACCTAAGTCTCCAACTGAAGTATCACTATCTATATCTCCGAAAGAAGCAATGTCAAAAAGTAATCTGGATGCCAAGTCACCATCAGTAGAATATTGTTCTAAATCAACATCATTACAAGGATGAGGCTCTAAATTAGAGAGAATCATAGCAAGACGACGGATTCTCATAACTCTTGGGAACCGAGTGTACGTTTCAATGAATTCTAATTATTACTTGGGAAAGTCATATCTAAAATTGTATTTGAATCATGTAATATTCCATCAGCAAGAAGTAATTCAGCCAGAAGTACTCCGTAACCAGCCGCTCCTCGGATAGTATTATCTGAAACTACTTTAAATCTCAACTTTTTACCAGTTACTTCTATCTCTCCTACTGATACTGCCATAGCAGCACAGAGATCTTGGTCTGGTTCCCTAGATTCTGAGCCAGCCCACCTGTGTTCGTCAACATCTAATTTACCATCAATAAAATTAATAATTTTAGTTGAAGATGGGAGTCTTAAATCATGTGAACTAGAGGAATAGTTTTGCCATATTTCAATTATTTCATGTGCACTGATCTCATCCTTAAAATCTATCTCAATTACTGCTAAATGCCCATAATCACGATTTACACGTGAACATAAAACTTTGATATCAAGATTAGGCTCCTGGAATCCCCCCTCATTGTTTCTATCTAAAATCCTATTTAGTTCCCTAATAATACTCTCCGATTCACCCGGAATTACTGATTTTATTGGCATACCCAAACGACCTTTTGAAAGCATGCCTCGACCACCACCAGAAAGAGACTGTTCAGTCACTATGTTAACTGATGAAAAATCGAAATTATCCATTAGTGGAGATAATGTTAGAGCTATCGGAACTACCATGCAATTACTACATGAAATTAAAAAGCCATCTCCAAGTTCTTGAGAGTTCAAGAGAGTTAGATCATTTGGGTTGACATCAGGGATAACTAGCGGAATATCATCATCCATTCTATTAATTAATGCGTGACTAATTACAACAAATCCTTCTCTAACTAACTCTTTTTCAACTCTAAGAGCAATTTCATCAGGGATTGCTGAAAATATAATTTGAACATTTTCATTTTTTAGTTCATTTATTAGTTGGTCTAAATCATCAAGTCCCTTCACGGTAATATCAGGTAATTCAGGCTTATCTTCATCTAGAGACCACGGTAATTCACTAATTTTCAAACCAACTGTAGAAGCAGATCCAATTACAGATACTGGAACTAACCAATTATGATTAATCATTCTTTGAAGATAACGCTGTGCTACAAGACCTCTTGAACCAAGGATCGCACAATTCATCCTCCCCAGTTCTGACATAGTAGTCGCATGAATACAAAGTACCTAAGACCAACTGTTTATTGATTAATAAAAAAGTACAAAATTACAACTAGTTCAAATACTGTCAATTCCTATCTTTAATTATGGACATCACCGGACTAGTGTATGTAGCAATAGGTCTGGCATTAGGAGGAGCCCTGGGTTGGTTACTTGCTAAGCAAAAATTGAGTGGGCAAATTATACGTTCAGAAGAAAGACTATCAGCATCTATAGCTGGAAAAAATACCATGAAAGCTGAATTTCAGTCGATGGCTCTAGAAGTCGCAAAGGATAGCAATGCAGCATTTCTTGACTTAGCTGAACAACGCCTTGGTAAAGTACAAGCTGAAACAGAAAAAGATATTCTAGCTAGAAAGAAGGAAGTGAATGATCTAGTCGCACCTCTTAAGGAGCAATTAGAGAAATTATCAAAGTCAAATTCAGATCTAGAGAAAGTAAGAATAGGAGCATATGAAGGAATTAAAAGGCACTTAGATAGTCTTGATGAAAATACACGCTCACTAGGACTTAGAGCTGATAATTTGACAGAAGCACTTACCGGTTCCGCACAGTCTAGAGGGAATTGGGGTGAAGTAAAACTACGCAGATTATTAGAAATTGCTGGTATGACAGAACATGTAGACTTCTTTGAACAAGAAACCGTAGATGGTGGCAGACCAGATTTCGTAATTCGTTTACCAAATTCAGGAGCAATCCCTGTGGATTCTAAGGCAATAGGGAAGAAGTTTTTTGAAGCTATACAAAACTCATCAGAAGAAGAAAAATCTGATCTAATTTTAGCTCATGCAGCAGGAATGAGAGAAACTGCAAAGAAATTAGCGTCTAAATCATACCAAGAAAAGTTAGAAGGAGACATTGATTATGTAGTTATGTGGGTGCCGAGTGAGGCACTATTAGCAGCAGCTTTCGCAGCAGATCCTGAATTACATGAATATGCACTATCCAATTCAGTACTAATTGCGACTCCAGTAACGATGCTAGCATTATTAAGAACTGTAGCAATTTATTGGCAACAACAAGCATTAGCAGATGGTGCCAAAGAAATATATGATGTAAGTAAAGAAATGTATAAAAGAACTGAAGTATTTATGAATCATGTTATGAAAATTGGTAGTAATTTAGATAAAGCAGGCAAGGCATATAATGCAGCAATGTCCTCATATGAAACGAGGATTTTACCGCAAGGGAGGAAATTAGAAAATTTACAAGTCAGTGACACACTTCTGAGTTCTCTACCAGAACCTCAAGAACTGGCAAATATTTCTGATTATGATTCTGAAAACTATTAATTGTTAAGCCTTACAAGCAAGTATATGATGAATTGGCAGACTGGGAGGTACCATCCGGTAGTGAATCTTCCAAAAGAATATGAAGTTAGAGATTTTACCAAGGGAGTATATATCCCTTCAGAATTTGAATATGATATTGGAAGATACGATGAACTAAGACCTGGAATGTATAATACTGATCTGTTTACTGATAGTAGATTCTTACATATTGGAATAGACATAGGAGCACCAGTTGGAACACCTTGTATGGCATTTGATGACGGAGAAATCTCACATTTTGGCTATAATCCTGCAGATGGAGATTATGGAAATGTTGTAATTACAAAACATTTGGTTGGAGATGAGCCTATATGGGCATTATATGGTCACTTAAGTGCAGAATCAATTGTGAATAAAAAAGTAGGTCAAAAAATATCTCGAGGAGAAATAATCTGTTGGATGGGTAATGAAAAGGAGAATGGAGGTTGGGAACCACATTTACACTTCCAGCTTTCTATAATTGAGCCTCAAACTCATGATATGCCTGGAGTAGTAAATCCAAAAGATAGAGATCAAGCATTACTAAACTATCCCGACCCAAGACTAGTTCTAGGGCCAATTTACTGAATCGTAGAAAGATAATTCTTCAGTGAATCAATAGAGCCCATTTCAGAAGGGTCTACTCCTTGTAATAATGCCAATGCAATACTTATCCAATCTGAAATATTAGATGCATAAAGTAATCTTTCAAGTAAACTTTCACCCTCACAATCAATTATCCAAGAGTGATCATTTTCAATGTTTTCTAACATCCAATTCATCCTAGAACGAATCCTTGGATGAATATCATTACATGAAAAATAAATTAGAGAATGTTTGTTGCTATTAGCTGTTGCCCAAGCAACTATTTCATTATGATTCATTTCAGGTAATTCGGTAGGACGAGCGAATATATCTGAGTTTTCATTTAATTGGTTGGCAAAACGGCGACCTGCTGAACTAAGAATAGTGGGTGTAATAATACCAATCTGTTTACCTAACATAGATTCTGCCACAGAAATAACTAGTCCATTCCCACCACATACGTCAGAATCAATCGATACAGACTTTAAGCGCATAATCATAGAAGATAACTCTTCAACACTAGGTTTTTTTAAGATTCCGAGAGCCCAGGATATTGCTAATTGAGTTCCAAATAAATGACCAAAGGCTGAGCGAGGCATTTGACCACCTGGAATTTTTAAATGAAGACATTCGGAATTTTCTGAAAGTATTTCTTCTAATTCACCACCTGATGAAATACCAATTACTGTACCTCCTGATTCTAAAGCCTCATTCACCCCATCAAGAGTCTCTTCAGTATTTCCTGAATAAGAAGTTGCAAGTATTAGCCAATCAGGACCCCACCATGAAGGTAAACCATAATCTCGCCAAACTACGAATGGAATGCCTCCTGAATGATCTGCAAGTGTAGAGAGATACATTCCTCCTGCACCAGAACCCCCCATCCCTAAACAAACGATTCCAGTCCAATCAACATCTTTTGGGATATCTAATTCTACATTTACTGCTTTTTCAAAATCATCAATAAAACGACGAGTATAGCCCGCCATGTCACGAGAATCAAATTTCTCGAGAAGAGATTCCATATCTTCAGATCTCATACTTCCATCTCCTGAGTGAAACCCGGTAATGCCATCCATCTATCATCTATGAAAGCTATTCGTAACTTCGTTGACTTAATATTATCGTCGTAGGGTAAAGCAACTGTCGCCATAGTGTAATCATGAGGAGTCATCACTTCAGCAGCAGAACTATCTCGATTCATAATGTCTACAATATGTTGTTCAGATAAAGGACAAATTATTCTAGCTTTTTCCATATCTCTCCAAGATGCACCTGAACGTTGGAAAAATTTCATACGACGTATGATAGGGCCATCTTTCTGCCATGAATCAATAAGCCATAAATGATTATTCAGCTTAACAACATCTCCAACGGCATATGCAGGTTTACGATAACTTACTGTAAGTCTTGTGATTTCAATTCCGTCTCTCATCCCTACAACTGTAGATGTTTCTTTAATCGTTCCGCCGAATGTTTTAGTTAAAATTCGTCCCCAGGATCTAGCCATTGATTTAGAACCAAGTTGAAGATCCCAGCCTCCAGTAACAATTCCTTCCTGAGTTATGAAAAACATTGGATCTGCTTCCATACCTCCAAGCATTTCATCAAGAGTCCCCCGTAATTCTCTAAGCTCACTTTCAGATAATTTACGGCCTGCTGAACGAAGTTGGACAATTGCCTCGAAATAAGCTCCATCTTTTCTTGTACAAGGAGTACAAATCGCATTACTAGTTTGTATTAAAATCTCAAAGCTATTAGCGAAAAGGAAATTATCTATATTCCCTGATACATCTAAATGCACCCTATTTGTCCTATCATCTATCACTTGGAGTTCAAATTCAACATTGACATCCTCTGCTCTCGCATCAACTTCAAGATTGTCTTTAATTCGTAAGTCAGCTAATGGTTCATGGTCCATCTTAGACCAACGGCCACGAATTTCGAAGGATTCGCATTTTGGACAACGAAATTGTTGAATTGTTTTTGGAATTTTAGATAATGTGACGCGTTTACGAAAACAGACTTCACAAAGTCGATTTGATGAAAGTATTGTAGTATCTCCACAAACAATACAAAATGCTTCGTTAGACATAACTCTCATCCTTCGCGGAAGCACCCTGCATTAGAATCATTCGTGAGTGTTTAAACTAATCTTCTTTAGAAATAGTACTCTTTATTTTTAATTCGGCTTCTTTAATTCTAACTTTAATATCATTTAATTTCCGTCCTAAAAAAATAATATAATAAGACAATATAGCACCTAAAATTGAATAAGTTACTAGGTATGAAGTGAAGCCATTCAATGTACCACTTCCTTATCAATAGATATAAGTAAATTATTTAATTTATTTTCAAGTTTATACGATAAGAAGGTAAGAATCGAAAGCCCAATCATTAGTATCCAAAATGAAAATATACCAAGGATTAGAACTTGTAACATCTTTGGATCTAAACCTGTTTCATCCGATTGAGCGATAATAACTGATGGATGTCTCTTTTGATAAACTGTAGTGGCAATCGCAGTGATTGGGACTAATGCAAAACCAAATAAACCAATTGTAGAAAGTGTATCTCTAGTATCCATACCATCTGGTTGAGATCTTCGAGAAAGTACAATGAAAAGTGCTACAGCAGTAAGTAATCCGAATGTATTCAGCCTTAAATCACCCCAATCCCAAGGGACACCCCATTCAGCAGAACCCCATATAGGTCCTGAGATTATAACACCAAGGCCAAAAAGTAAACCTAAATCTGAACCAGTGCAAAATAAATTCCAGCCCCATTCTTTTCTTCGTAAAAACCAACTAATAGCTCCGATAAATAATAAACAAAATGCAAGGAAAGAAGTCCAGGCAAAAGGAACATGCCAGAATAAAATACGGTATGCTTCAGGTGATCTAAATGGGGGTGATTGAACCAAAGGAGCGTAGGTATAACCCAATACTGCGGTCAATAAAACACCCGCTGCACCTATACAAGTTAGGACCCAACCAGTATATCTCATTGAGACCACAAACCTGCGAAAGCATACTCTATGATGAATGCTCGTTTTCAGGAATCCGGAAGATATACCGATATTGCCCAAACTAGAATACTCACAGCAAATGACAAAAATACCATAAATAAAGGCTCATCTATTGAAAATCCGAAACTCATTCCATTAACAAACACCATAACTAAAGCATCAACTAATTCAAGAAATGGCCATACTAAAATCAATAATAATAAAGAGACTATTGAGGCACCTGATCTTCTTAAATCAGAAACTAGTAAATGCAATGCAGATGAAGCGATAGCTACACCCAACATAACTAAACTAGCAAGAAATAAGATTTGTAATACTTCAGAATTATTTACAGTATCTATATTATCACTAAGAACTAACCAAGAAATAAAAATTAAAGGTAAAGGAAGTATGATTGATGAGCCTATTATAGATGATACAGGACGAAATTTAGGTCCGATTACTGCTGCCCACCATCTACCACAATCTTCTTCAGCATACCTCGAAATTAAGGCAGGAGGAATCACTACAGAGATAAATGAAGGTAATAGTATCATTGCTGCTAAAAAATCAAGTCCAGCAACTAATATTTCATCTTCAGAAATTAAAGTATGAATCATTAATAGTGCGAAAATTGCAGGGATAAATCGATTTATTGTATCAATTGGATTTCTTTTTTCCATTTTATATGCCCAATTGAATAAACTTGAAACCTTACTTATTTTAGCTTCGTTAACAGGTGGAATTAATTCAAAATCAGATTGAGATTGGACTTGTAACTCTTCTGAAAAATTATTCATTTTATCAAATCTAATGACTCGATCTGCGGCTAATATTATTCTCGGGTCATGTGTAGCCAACATAATCCCATGACCTTTAGATGCAAGCGCCCTCAACCAATTAACAAGTAATAATCGTGCGGAATCATCCAATCCTTCTGATGGCTCATCGAGTAATACTGTACGGGGAGTATGAGACATCACTGCTGGAGCAAGCCCGGATAGAACTGCAAGACGTCTAGCAAGACCACCTGAAAGTTGAGAAATCCTATCCGAATTACGATGATCAAGACCCCACGTATCAAGTAATTTTGAAACCTGAATTTGATTAACATCACAACCAGAAACGGCTAGAGCAGTGTTTATTCTCTCACCAACTGTCTCTTCACCTGACATTCCATTTTTTTGCAAGGTTAATCCCATAGGAGGAAGAGAATGTCTACGACCCTCTGAATCACGAATTATTTTCATTTCTGACGCACCAAATCTCCAAGAAATACTACCTGAAGATATAGTATGCATTCCTGCACTCGATTCAAGTAGAGTCGTCTTACCACAACCATTAGGCCCAACTAATGCTACAACTTCTCCTTCTGATAAATGGAAGTCCATGTCAGATATAACAAGTCGGTTACCTCTATGGATGTCTAAGCCAGATATCTGGATTAATGGCTGTGCATCCACATACATCCGAGTACGGTTCATCGTTTGAGTCGTTCGTCAGGGTATAGAAGGCGCTATTGCTATAATACGTCCGGATATGATTTGTGTCCGTCACCTCCGACAATGATTTTTTCTGGTCGGAATTAGAAAATAGTGATTTGATATTTTTATCTATTTACATCATTGTAGCTTTGATACCTTTCATAAATTCATATAGACAAAAAACTAGTGTAGCTCTAGCAATGATTCTATCATTACTACTTGTAATGTTTGTTCGATTTAGTACTGATTTAGCAAATCTAGGATTTAACGAGATAGAGTTTTTTGCAATGATCCCAGTTATCTCTGACGAACCAGATCAAATATATCGATTTGTAACTGCAGCTTGGTTGCATGCAGATTGGTTACACGTATTATCAAACATTTTAGTCATAGGATTAGTAGGTGTACCACTAGAACAAAGGTTAGGGAGTAAGAGATGGTTGTTAGTTTATTCACTAGGATTTTTTGGAGGAAATATTGCTTGGGTCATGACCCATCCAGAGTCATATAATCCTGCAATAGGGGCGAGTGGAGCAGCATTTGGATTACTTGGTGCATATATGGCATGTTGGCCAAATGATGAGGTGGAGTTTCCATTATTATTCTTGATTAGGGCGTGGCCAATATGGATAATTGTATTTGTAAGATTAGGTTTAGAAGTTTATCAAATTTATTCAATTCAGGAAGGTACCTCTGGAGACACCAATATTGCACATATGGCACATATTGGAGGATTCATTCTAGCTTACCTATTAGCAAGAATTATCGCTAGAGGAGCACCCAGTTCATTGGAAGCAGAGGACTCAGGACCAACCGCTGCATCTCATAATGACTCAGTTAGAATAATTGCTAAGAAAAACATGGGAGATTTAACTAATGACCCATGGGAATTAGCTAACAAACCACTCAAAGGAAATGCAGCTAGAATACTTACTCAACTTAAGTTACAAGGTGATGAATTAGAAACAAGACAAGCATGGTTAGAAGAATTATCCGAACATACAATCTGTCCAATATGCAGTGGAGAAATAGAATTAAATGAAAATGAGAGTGTGTATCGACTTGTATGCACAATTAATGGTGAACACTTATTTTGGCCTTAATTCAACTATTATTGAATTGACTATCGGTTCAGATTATACCTCTACTTACACTGGCTCTCTAAGAGAGCCATGACAGGAGCATCAAAAACAGTAGTTCCAATGTTAGTTGTAGCATTGATGCTAATACTAGATTTATCAGCTGGAGTTTCAGCTATGATTCCAGAAGAAGACAACATTAACGATTTGGAAAACCATATTTCAGAAATTCCTGAATTGATGTGTCAAGGAGAAGTTTGTCCAGAAAAATTCCTTGGAGTAGGATTCCCTCCGTGGGATGCTAGAACTGCTGTAGAAAGTCCTTATTGGTGGGTTGATTTTTCAACCGATCAAGATTCTAATGGCATGGAAGATAGTTTACAATATATGATTGATGGTCAAAAAGAATCTCATTCAGCAACGGCAATACTTGGCGATGATGGTAGAATGACTACTGCAATAATAGTGGGCTATTCATGGCACCCCGGAGAGACTGATTTGGAAAATTTAAAACAGATATTAATTGAACACGGATGGGAGGAAGATGGTTCCTGGTTTTTCCCAGTAGAGTACATTGATTCAGTAGTAATTGACCATGTCCCTGTAAGTTCATTAATTCAGATATGGCAATTAGATGGAGTGGTTATGATTGAAGAACAAGATAAGATTGTATCATACCTAAGTGTGGCTACTAGAGGTTCAAAAGTTAGAAATTCAGATGTTTATGATGAAACTTTAAGAGATTTTGGTTATGATGGATCTGGAGTGGTTATAGCTGTTTTAGATTCAGGAGTAGATAATGAACATTTTTCATTAGATGATTTTTCAGATGAAAATAATGATAACGAAAATCAGCCAGATGATTTAAGTGACCCGAAATGGGTAGGTGGATGCGATGCCACCTCATGGAACTCACAAGAATGTAATGATGGAGAATTTGACCCAGATGATGGGAATGGACATGGAACTCATGTAGCAGGTATTGCATTAGGAACCGGAGATGAAAGAAGAGTAAACCAAGGATACGCTCCTGGATCTTACCTTGTAGATGTCAAAGTGATGACTGACTCAGGAGGGAGTGCAGGTGGAGATGAAGGACCTATAATCAAAGGACTACAATGGGTTCTTCAAAATGTCAATACTGATTGGGGGAATAATGACTCAAGTGAAGGAATCGATGTCATGACAATGTCATTTGGTAGTGGAAGTTCACCTGTTGGAGAAAATGATCAAGGAGATGATGGAAATAACTCTGCAGCGAGATTAGTTAATGATTGCGCGGAGGCAGGGATTGTCCCTATTGCCGCTATAGGTAATGATGGAACTAATCGAGTTACATCTGTAGGAGCAGCTGATGCGGCAATAACAGTGGGAGCAATTGATGACCAAAACACAATACAACGTAATGACGATGAAATTGCTGATTACTCAAACTCTGGACCAAGGGTAGATGATAATGATGAAAATAAATGGGATGAATTGAAACCAGATGTTGTCGCACCAGGTTCAGGTATCACATCTGCACAACATGCTGCATCATCATCTACAATTCCTGGACAAGATTCTACTGGATTAGCAGATGATGGATACGTATCAATGGATGGGACAAGTATGTCCACACCAGCAGTAGCCGGATTAGTTGCAGTTATTTTACAAATTGATGACGAACTCGAACCGCAAGAAGTTAAAGATCTTCTTCGTAATAATTCACAAGTAAAAGGTTCTCCATCGATGCCTTCAGTATCAGACATATGGAATGAGGATTATGGTTTTGGAATAATTGATGGAAATCTAATCCTTCAGGCACTACTTGGAGATGACAATGGGGGGGGTGATGGTCCAGGTAACGATACAGGTGGCGGTGATCCACCAGTAGATGGAACTGGAAACTGGGCTGTAATTGAAAAACCTAGTGGACTATGGCTTATTGAAGGTCAAAGTTACAGCGTTCGTGGACATATTACGGAAGCGGGAGAAGAAAATGGAAGTACTGAAGAAGTCCAAGTTCGAGTCACTTACAAATATAGACCTACAGGGGGAGGTCCTCTTTCTACTGGAGTTTTAGTTGACTGGCATCAAGCATTTGGTACAGTAAATTGGACTACTAACTTTGATTTACCAAATTTTGAAGAAGAGGAAGATATTGACGCGGAAACTCTTCAGATAGAGGTGAAATCTAGGAATGAATTCGAGCAATGGAGTAATACTACTAAAAAAACACATAATATTGGTGAAATATCTCTAGAAGTTAATTCGCCAAGTAGTCAAGATATTGTAAGTGGTAATATTGAAATTAGTGGTTTATTAAAGACAGTAGAGGGGGCACAATTACAATGGAGATTAGGGACAGATGATTGGAAAAATAGGACTTACTATTCTGGAAGTGGGAATGAAGAAATAGAATGGTCAATGCCATGGGATACAAGAGATAATGATGATGGAATACAAAGATTTTCTGTCAGATTCGTAAGTGGAGCAGGGGTTGCTTCTGAAGAAATTCGTACCAGTATAGAGATTGATAATAACCCTCCCTCTCCTGATTTAATGTTTAGAACAGGGATATCAGTACAAGAATATGGTATTCCAATAACTGAGACCTATGTCAATACATTTTTGGAAGCTAAAATACAAATTAGAAATATTGGAGATTTATCTGCAGATGAACTTTCAATATACCTATTAGAAGATGGTTTCAGAAGAGATGAAATCATCATTCAGAGCATAGGTAGTGGAGATATCATAGAGATATCATTATCTTGGAATCCATCAACAGTTGGAGATATACAATTAACTATCTCACTGGACCCACTCGATGAAATACAGGAGAATAATGAATCTGATAATGATATTTCAATTATTTTCCCGGTTTTACAGAGACCTCAGGGGGTAGATTTGGCATTCAGAGATGGCGCTGTTAAGACTGAACCATCAATACCTAGACCTAACGAACAATTCCTAATAACAGGAAGAATTGACAACTTAGGATCTAGTAATGCAATGAATGTAGGCGCTACACTTTGGTTTAAGAATGAACTTGGATGGATGGAAATTACCTCGACGACTATTTCACTTGTTGTTGGTCAAGGAGCGAGTTTAGTTTCATTCGCACATATTTCTAATGAGGTAGGTCCAATAGAAATGAAGATAACAATACAAGGAGATACTTTGAGTGACTTAGACTGGAGTAATAATGAAATAATTACAACCATATTAGTTGATCAATCATCACTTACAGGTGCTAGGAAAATCTCTTTTAGTTATGGTGAAGAACCGGTGAAGATTTTAGATCTAAATGGTGAAGGATTAGTCATCACTAGTAAAGATGGAGGATTATCATTATATCGTTTAAATTCTAATCTCGCATTAATTCCTTGCTCAAATTCGCTTGAAGTAAAATGGTCAGGAGATTTCACATCATGGAGCACTGGAGACGGATATGCCCATATTGCTTGGACTAGAAGATATATAGATAATCAAGGTTATTTCCAACAAACATTGAGCTATTCAAGAATAGATGCTTCATGCGAAATGACACCTATACAGGACTTAATGCAACCTATATCATTATCAGATGGTAAATACTATGGCATAGACATAGACGTACAAGGAACTGAAGTAATAATAGGGGGTTATCATAGAGATATATCGACTGGAGGAACATATGATGATTTAACAAATGTTTTCTTACTAACTTCAGATTTCCCTACATCATCCTCCGATTGGACATTTACTCCAAATATCATTGCCGATATTGAAATTAACATGAATGAAGCAGACCCGGTAGTTGTTGAATTTGGAGAGGAACATACACATGTCCTATATCAATCGAATAGAGATGACATTACTGGGGATGAAAGACTAGGTTTATGGTATTCCCATGGCTCTAGTAAGCAATCATCTTGGGCATATAAAAAATCAATAGGAGACGAGGCAGGGATGCACCAGATGTCTGTAAAAACAATAGATGAAAAAGATAATATTTTCATAGTTTGGAAGGAAGGAATTAATTCAGAATCAAAGTTAATTGCTATGATTACTGATTCGACTTTGACTCCTAAAGATAATCTCAGTATAGAAGTAAATGCGAAAGGATTAGGGAACATACAAATGACCGAAACTCATCTAGGTATACAGATATTCTATGACTTTGTAGGACCTACTGGAACACAAATACAATATGGAATGATGAGTCCTACAGAAGATAAACAATGGATCGGACTCTCAGACAGAATAACTTCAGGAAAAAATCATCTTTCATCAACAGATAGAAGTCCATTAAGTGACCAAACTCTTCTAATGACTTGGAATGAATTATCTGGTTGGGAGATTAGAGCATTAATTGACGACAGTGACCCCGATAAGGGTGAATTGAATTTACTAGATGGATTCAGAATATATTTAGGACTTGATGAACAAAACTTTGGAATTTTAATGTCAGGTATTGCGATAACTGTACTACTTCTTTGCCTACTAGTTCTAACTACAATGTCATTTAATGCAGTCAAATGGGTAGGAAGAAAAAGAAGAAAAGTAGCATATGGGAATATTATTTTGGAAGAAAATGTAGTGGATATAGTTGAACCAACTGATATTGAAATAAAATCATCTGAAATCGAACTAATCGATAGCGACCAAAATGACGGAGCAATTTCTAGAAAAGAAAGAAGAAATGAAAGGCAAATCGAAGAATTAGCAACAGATGAAAATAGAGTAAATACACCAGTACTTAGTATGCCACCACCAATAATTAATGGAATGGCTGAATCACAACAAATTAATCGTCCAGTTGTTTGCCCAGATTGTTCGTCTAGATTTGAAATATCTGTAGATTTAAAAATGATTAAATGTCCTATTTGTAACATTAGAATAGACCTATAGGTGTCAACTATGCGAGTATTGCTTGCATCCGCATCTAAACGAAGACTTGTATGCCTACAGGATATATTAGATAACCAAGAACTTATGGCTCAACCATTATATTCAGATGAAAAAGATATAATTAATGGTAAGAGTGTTGAAAAACAAGTAGAAGAAATATGCTTATCAAAAGCAGAGGCGGCGGCAATAGAATGGAGTATAATCAAAGAAACAAGAGAAAAATTACCAGATATAATTATTGTTTCAGATACTATTGTTGAGGACCCAGATAATTATTTGATCCCTATGGGTCAGCCTAAGAATAAAAACCAAGCAACAAATATGTTGTTAAGATTATCGGGGAAAAAACATAGAGTTTGGTCGTCTACAGCTATATTGATAAGGAAAAAAAAAACATATGAACCATTACATGGAGAATGGAGATATAAAATATGGACGGATCATGCAGTTGTTGAGTTTAAGACACTAATAGATGACGATATAATCTCGTTAATTGAAAGTAACTCTTGGGAAGGAAAAGCAGGAGGATATGATCTAGCAGGGTCCGCTAGTGAATATACCGAATTAAATCAAGGGGATGAATTAACAGTATTGGGATTTTCGTGTAGAGCAATAAAAGAACTTAAGGAAATTCTTCTCTAGACAAAAACTACGCCGCCGAATTTAAGTACAAACTCTTTTTGAATTTCATCGAACCATTCCAACATAGTAACTGAAAAACGAATCGAAATAATTTCATCATCCATTAGTAAATCGTCTTGAATTCCTTTGAGAGTACCTGGAGCCGCACCACAAGATACACAAGCACCATCTAAATCAATCACTAAGGATAAGGCTTTGTCACCAGTATAGGTTTCTTCGATTTCAGCGGAACTAATAATTAATCCACCACCGTGACCATCAAGAGCGGCTCTAACAGCCCCTAATCTAGACATTAATGCAGGAATTAATTCAGAATCATCTGATTCAAATAATTCAATTAGAGAAAGTTTACTAAGACGTCGTAATTCTTTGGGGTCATGATTCTCTGCAATTCTCCTAGCAGACTCTGCTTTCATTACCTCTTCAATTTGATCTCTATATGATTCAGATAGAGTTTTTTTGACAGGTAACTTATCCTCCGGAGATTCACTCATCGAGTTAGCCGAAGAGGTTTTTCCACTTTAGGATGACCAATTAAAGATTTATCTACTAAATTATTTGAACATGGAAATATGCATCGGTTGAAAAGGGAGAACATACACGAAAGGTTAGGAAATAGCATGTCTAATGAACCAAACTTACTAAAAATCCAAGATCTTTATGCTGGGATTGAAGAAACCTCTATTCTTAAAGGTATTAATTTGAGTATTAAACCTGGAGAAATTCATGCAATAATGGGTAGGAATGGCAGTGGCAAAACTACTACGGCAAATATAATAATGGGTCACCCAGATTATGAGGTAGAAAGTGGTATTGTAGAGCTTAATGGAGAAAATTTACTAGAGATGGAAGTCTTTGAAAGAGCGAGAAAAGGTGTTTTCCTATCATTTCAGTACCCACAATCAGTACCTGGTTTACAAGTTGGAAATTTTCTTCGTAAGTCAGTAGCAGCAATTCTAGGAGATGATGCGGCTAAGGGTCCCGTATTCAGAAAAAAACTCAAAGATAGTATGAAAGAATTAGATATACCATCCTCTTTCCTTGGAAGATATGTCAATGATGGATTCAGTGGTGGAGAAAAGAAAAGATTTGAGATTTTACAATTAATGTTAATAAAACCTAAATTAGCTATTTTAGATGAAACTGATTCTGGATTGGATATAGATGGTATTAGAACCGTCGCAAAGGGAATTAATGCTGCAATTAGAGGAACTGATTCGGGTGCATTAATCATCACACACTATTCAAGAATACTAGAACATGTTCAACCAGATAAAATCCATGTATTAATTGCTGGTAAAATTGTTAAAACCGGAGGACCAGAATTGGCTCTTGAACTTGAAGAAAAAGGTTATGACTGGTTAGAGACTGACAAAAATGAATGAAGGAGATGAAAATAATGACAACAAGTGAAGCACGTGATGTAGTTGGCGATTATAGCGCTGGCTGGCATGACCCTGAAAAACCAACTATTCGCTTTGACGCTGGACTTTCTGAGAAAGTAGTTAGAGATATATCAGAGTTAAAAAATGAACCTGAATGGATGACTGAAATGAGAGTAAAAGCATTCAAACATTTTGATGAAAGACCTATGCCTACATGGGGTAATATGTCAATGCTCAACGATATAGATTTTGATAAAATTTGTTACTATCTTCGTTCATCAGAGGCTACTGAAAATGACTGGGATGATGTCCCAGAAGATATTAGGAATACATTCGATAAATTAGGTATACCTGATGCTGAACAAAAGTGGCTCAGTGGAGTAACTGCTCAATATGATTCAGAAGCAGTATATCATTCAATTAGAGAAGATTTGCAAAAACAAGGAGTTATCTTCCTAGATATGGATACTGGCTTGAGAGAACACGAAGATCTTGTAAAGAAATGGTTCGGTAGTGTTGTCCCATTTTCGGATAATAAGTTTAGTGCTCTAAATACGGCAGTTTGGTCAGGTGGTTCTTTTATCTATGTGCCAAAAGGAGTCCATGTTGAGTTACCAGTTCAAGCATATTTTAGAATAAATGCAAATAATATGGGCCAGTTTGAAAGGACTTTGATAATTGCTGATGAAGGAAGTAGTATACACTATGTAGAAGGTTGCACAGCTCCTACATTTTCATCTGATTCTTTACACTCAGCAGTTGTAGAACTTATTGCACTACCAGGTGCACACATCAGATATAGTACGGTACAAAACTGGAGTGCTAATGTTTACAATCTTGTAACTAAGAGAGGTATTGCTCATGAGAACTCGAAGATAGAATGGGTTGATGGAAACATAGGTAGTAAATTAACAATGAAATATCCATCAGTCATTCTAAAGGGAGAAGGAGCACATGCAGAAGTCATCTCAGTTGCATATTCTGGCGCTGGACAGCATCAGGATGCTGGTGCTAAAATACACCATCTCGCAAGTAATACCACGAGTAAAATATTATCTAAATCAATAAGTAAAGATGGAGGAAGAGGTTCTTACAGAGGTTTAGTTACAGTGTCACCTAAGGCTGAAAATTGTAAATTAAATGTTGTATGTGATGCACTTATTCTAGATGAGAAAAGTAGAAGCGACACATACCCTACAATGGAAGTTGCAAATCCAACTGCTCGGTGTGAACACGAAGCAAGTGTTTCAAAAGTAAGCGATAATCAGTTATTCTATCTTATGAGTCGAGGACACTCAGAAGAAGAATCTCTCGCTTTAATTGTAAATGGATTCTTTGAACCATTTACAAGAGAACTTCCTATGGAATATGCTGTTGAATTAAATCAATTAATGGCATTGGAAATGGAAGGAAGCATCGGTTAAATAGGGGTTTGAAAAATGAATTCTGGCCAAACATACCTATCTCTCGATGAGCCAAAGAATTCAAACCATCTATGGAGATATTCACCTTGGAAAAAGGTTCATCCAACAGGTAATATTAAAGAAATACCATTGGATTTTTCAATACCAGAAGTAAGTCTATGTTTACTTGATGGAAGCGATATATCTGAAAATTTTTCAATAGTTATGGAAGATATTGTCACGAGAAAAAATACATACAGTGACCCTGTATCAATGAACTTCATAGATGCTGTTTCGAATAATTCTAAGTTCACATTGAAAGTCAAAAATAATACAATTCTCAATCAACCGGCAATACTTAAGATTAATACAGGAGATTCTAGATCTGCAATGAATTTGACTGTAGAAATAGGAAGACACTGTGAATTTGAATTAGTAACACAAATAATAGGTGAAGCACCATGGTTTGGTTTATTACGTAACATCGAAATTGGTGAGGGTTCTATAATTAATGACATTTTAGTAGGACAAATGAATTCAGGAATATTTGTGAGAGTAGATGCAACGAATATTGGTAGAGATGCGCAAGTTAAAGCAGGAAGCATTAGCTCTGGTTCTAAAAGAACTAAAGCTGATTTAAGATATATGATGGATGAAAATGGTGGTAACTTAAGAGTATTAGGTTCGATATTATCAGCTGATAAAATGCATATTGACCACCATATAGAGATACACCACGAAGCTCCCAATACGTTTAGTAGATTAGATTGGCATTCTGCTTGTGGAGGTAATAGCAGAACAATAGGGACTGGAATGCTAAGAGTTGCAGATGGAGCAAAAGGCGCGGATGCTGGACAAATATTCCATAACTTATTACTTTCAGAGAAAGCTGAAGCAGATAGTATACCGGAATTGGAAGTTAGTGAACATGACGTAGTAGGATGTGGACATGGAACTGCTAACGGACCAGTAGACGAAGAACAATTATTTTATTTAGAAGCCAGAGGATACAGCCCAGACGAGGCTAAAGATGCATTAATTGCTGCATTCCTAAATTCAACACTTACTGAAATGGGTAGTGAGACATTACATCAGTGGCTAGCTAGCAACCTACAAGATGAACTAAAGTCATTAACAACATAAGAAACAGATTTAGTACCGCTTCACCATAGCAGGTACATGGATTATGACCACTGCGAGCAGATTTTTTGCAGTTGTGGATTTAGAGGATCAGCAATACCTGTAAGACAACATATGGAATGCCCCACTTGTAGAAGAGTAGTAGAGGCATGTTGTGAAGGAGTCCCTAATTATTCATAAATT
The DNA here is from genome assembly GCA_963990035.1 of uncultured Candidatus Poseidoniales archaeon. GTDB lineage: Archaea > Thermoplasmatota > Poseidoniia > Poseidoniales > Thalassarchaeaceae > MGIIb-O2. Next base: position 56,730 of record CAXDMJ010000004.1, read on the forward strand.
GAGAAAATAGTTGGAGGAATAACATGTTAGCCAATGGAAGAAATGAACGATTAAGTGAGAAAAAGATTGGATTGATTATAGCATCTATAACTGGAGGATATCTCCTATTTCTTTTCATTACCCCTCTAATTTTAGCACCAGGTTCTGTTCCTGATTTATCAGGACGAGCGAATAGAATTGATTATGCAACAGAAGATGGGTGGGGGTCTTGGGGCAATACTAATAATGCAGAAGAACTGAATTGGGAAATTCAAGAAGACATTGGTTTGTTTAGCTGGATGGATTTAAATCCAATTGCACTATTTGTTTATGGTTTTGGTGACTTGAATTGTCATCAAAAATATGAGCGTTCGTGGGAGATTAATGGAAATCAATTAGCAGTTTGTGTAAGAGATGTAGGATTATTTATTGGATTAGCAGTTGGAGCTTTATTGTGGAGACAAAGAGGATTAAATCGATGGACACAAAGGGACTCTTTTTTGTCAGTATTTAGTGATGAGAGAATTGAATTTTTATATGAAAAAGATAGGAGAATGTTAGCTATGTTAATTATACTTTCAATAGGTGCTATTCCGATAGGAATAGATGGTTTCAGGCAACTATTATTCCCATATGAATCTACAAATAGTATCAGGTTAATCACTGGTATGGCTGCAGGTTTTGTTCTTTCTTGGTGGTTTTGTGCAGCAATCAGTTCCAAACCTAACAATTTCGAAGATGCCGGTTCAGTGATACTTCCTGCAAATGCTAAATTAGCTATCAAAGATTAATTATTCCCTTGCCACCAATCAATTAGACTAGAAGCATTGTTTGGCAAGTCTATTTCAGGAATCCCTGAACCTAAAATTTTAATTCGCTGTAAACAATTTTCAATAGCCATAGTATTTTTGTTAGAACGAATAATTTGACCTAAACAATACCTAAGATGGGTCTTGGGATTTTCTTTAATCCATTTTTGAATTATAGACCTTAAAGGCCATATTGCCAGTACAAGGTATCCGAATGGAAGGTGTTTTTCCTTCATTTGATTCCTAGCTGTATCACGACCTATTAATGACCTATGTTGATGTAACCAATCTAAATCATCATTCAAATATCTAATCACTTTATGAGAATGACTTTCAGAAACTGACCTTACAGGACCTTGTGCTGAACGTAATTCACCAACATCTGCATTCGACATAATAGATAGAGTACCCACAATTGAGGTAATTGAATGGGCAAGAACACTTTTTGGGATATAAGGCCTGATATTATCTTGAGATTCTGACAATGACTTCTCATGATTTAATTGAGCATTTTTTAGTATTTTCCACGGTTTCTGACCACTTAACCATTCATCACGGTTGGAATTCGGCTCGACACCTAACCCAACTAGGGTAGTTTGACCCTTACTTTTTATCAAAAGTTTCCTAATGAGATTTTGTTCAACAACCTCGGTTTGAACATTTATTGGATTAGGATGAGAATGTATGAATCTCCTAACTCTTAGCCTTAATTCTGCCTTGAATTCTTCTTCACTCCCTTCATTCAGAATAGGGCCTATAATTGCCCCCATATCAAAAGGTATTGGCATTTCTAATTCTCCAGAAAGAAGACGATGATATCCGGATCTAATCTCTTTTTGGAGTAAACTGGTTTCAAAGTATTCTTCTTTTTCTGAGTGAATTCGTAAAGTCCCTGTCCTTATTCTGTTTAGAGCTAACTCAGGATCGCAATCAACCCATATGCATAGGTCAGGAACTAGAGCAGCTGAATTCATGTGTGAGACTTTATCGATTCCTAAGCCACCTACTATTCCTTGGTACACTAGAGATGAATGGATATTTCTTTCACTTACTACTACTTTTCCTTCTTCTAAGCGAGGTAGTATCCAACCATGTGAATGATCAACACGATCTGCTGCAAATAGACCAGCTTCCCCTTCAGGAGTCATAGTTTTTGTTCGTACAGAATTAATAGCCAACCTTCCAAGAGGATGGTCCCTCCTAGGTTCTCCTGTAATTTCAACTGAAGAAAAAGTAAATTCTTTCTCTAGAACCTGAGCAATTACTTTTGTCGCAAGGCCTTTGCCACTTCCGTCACCACCTTCAACTGTTATTAGGTACATACGAATCATTAATCCTCTGAGGAATAGTAATCAGTAAATTGATCTCTAGTCAAGTACATTAAACCTAATCCTAGAAGGATTAGCAGAGGTCCGATGAAAATCATACCTCTACTAAATAAACCAAAGAAAGTTAACCACCATGACCTTCTATATTTATTACCATTGTAAGCTTCTAAACCACCTACAACCCCAGATAAACCTGCAATTAGAGTTACTACTGCTACGAAAAATCCTACAAATGCTGATTCTGCCAGATAACTTGTCCCCCTCATATCTAAAATCTCGATTAATCCATCACCCGGAGTTAAAGTAACAGTTATTTGAGCGTGATCCCCAGGTATAAGTAAAATTTCAACTGTTTTATTATCTGGGTGCTGAACATAAAGAATGGATGATTGCCGAGGTACGTCATTAATCGAAAATCTACCACCAGAATCAGTAATATCACTACTAATTAGAGTTCGATCTTCATTAAGTAACTCTACTAATACTCCTTCAATGGGATCTCCACCTGTATTATTCTCAAGTGAAGATATAATCAAACCATTAACATCATCTGATGATTGTTCGTTATCAATTTGACCCATTATATCAGCAGGATCTGCAGCCATTAACAGCACTCCTAACATCGCACCTAAAGCACTACCAGCAATGATTAGTATGGCACCTGCGACACGAGTTGCGGGGTCAATAGACAAGTCATACAACCATAATTCAAAACCTGAACTAGTATTGTTTTCATCAGTCATTATTCATTCCTCATGCTCATTATCAGTTGTGGCAGATGGGGGGAACAGATGAGTTTGTCGCCTAAATAGTTTGAAAAATATCATTCCAAATAGGGGCCATGAGAAAGGCATCACAAAAATCCCAACAATCGACAAAGCAAAGATTTCTAACAAAGAGAAACCATCTTTAGTACAACAATCATCTATTTCTTCAACAAGTATACAGTTATGAGAATAATTATCGAAATCAACTAAATAATAATTCGACCAATTCTTACCTGTGACCCAGAAAAGAGAACTTTCTAAATCATAGGCGATACCATTTAGTTCGCGAGAATTATTATTTTCATACTCAGAACGAATCTCTGAAAAATCATATTCAACACAAACTTGACCCGTCAATTGGCTAATACCAATTATTCTATCTTCAAGCCATATATTAGCGTAAATAAGATCTGAATCAAATGGACATTCGAGCTCATTTAGGCGATTAATAGTTGAGCCATTATATTTGATAATCAATGAAGATTCTGCTATAGAAAAATTATTTGAATACAAATTAGATAATTCGTAAGAACCATCTGAAAACCATAATTTATTATTATTGGTATTACAAATACCCCAACCTTCTCCTTCAAAAGTGAAATTACCAATTAATTCTAAAGATGAATGATTATATATAAATCCAATATTTTCTTTCCAAGTCAGTTGAATTAATGACTGATTAACCATCGCTAATCCCTCTGCAAAATATTCATCTGGTAATGTGACCATTTCCTCTACTTCTCCACTAGAGAGGTTGACAATACGTAAACTAGATTCTCCATATAATCCAGTACTCTCATATAATTGGCCATCATAAATTAATAATCCTTGAGTAAATGCTGAAGAATCATGAGGGATTATCTCGATGATTTTGGGGGAGATAATATTAATCTCATCATAATCAGAAGAGGTTAATGAGTCAGAAGAAACAAGGGCTGAAAATGATGAAAAAACTATGAGGAATACCATGAGGAAAATGGATTTACGACATCCCCCCTGCTTAATCATGTACGAACGATGCTCCATCGATATTAAAATAGGTCTCAAACGGGCATTAACTTGTAATAAACAGGATGTGACACGATTGTCTAAACTTAATCATAGAAACAACACTACTACTCCATTGTTTCTTGTTTCAGTAATGTTACTAGCTAGTATTTCTCCAATCGCGCTAGCAAATTCTTCATCAAGTAATAATACCACTAATATATCAGCAGGTAATCTTGAAGACTACGACCCATTAACAGAAGGAAATAGGTATCTGTTCACTAATGATACAGCACCTATTTATTCTGCAACTAGTCATTTAAAGAAGCAATGGATAGAGGAAGGTTATCCAAACCTAGTACTCCCATTCTCTCAATCATATTCGAACTTGAAGACATCTACACGTAATTGTACGAATGCATGGAGTCAAGGAGATACAGATACTGTTCCAACTGCTAGCGGTAGTATTGATGCGACCGTACAAAAAATTTCATCTAATGCTGCAATATTTGTAGAAAATGGAAAAATTCTATCTGCAACTACTCTTAATGACATTACATCAACCTTTGAGTCAACAATTTATCCAACTGACACGACTTATTTTGGTTCAATGCCTGATGTCGATAATAATTGCCAACTAGAAATAATAATTTTAGGAATAGACGGAGCAGGAGCTACTGGAGGTTACTTTGCACCAGGAATCTCATCTCAAAGAGAATCAGTATTTATTGATGTAGACGATATGAGTTGGAGAAATACAATACTAGCACATGAACTCCAACATCTCCTCCATAACGCTAGAGACCCTTATGAAAATCTATGGATAGATGAAGGAGCAGCAGATATGGCCGCTTACCTCTGCTTTGGAGTAACCACCACACTCTCAGGCCATGCAAATGAGTGGTCACAAAATTCGAACATGAGTCTTAGATGGTGGAATCAAAGGATTGCTGACTATGGAGCAGGTTTCATGTTCTTGATGTATTTGGCAGACAAGTTAGGAGGAGGAAGTGCAATATCAAGCCTGGTAGCAGATACAGCAACAGGTGGTGCTGGAATAGAAAATCTAGCTGCTAATCCACAGCCCGGTTCAATCTCAATAGGTACTACGATGAGCGAAATTTACGCAAATTTCAGCGCAGCAGTCACATTAGATAGTCAGCAAGGAGCATTTGGATTCTCTAATCTAGACCTGTCAGAAGCCTGTACTGCGGCCTTCATTTGTAAAGTGCAAAAATCCGGATATAATGATCAATGGGCGAATGATTGGAGCAGTGATAGTGATGCAGTTGAAGGATGGGGTATGAGATCATACAAATTTTCACAAGGTTCAGGTGCACCATTAAATCTGATGGTTTCCCCTACACAGTTTGGGTTTGAAGGAATTGTAATGTCGAAGGAATCATCGACTGGAACATGGTCTATGAGTCAATTAAGAATTGACCCTGCAAGTGGAGCAGGAACTGGTCTTGTTTACGGATTTGGAAATGAAACTGATGAGGTTTGGTTGATTACTTGGTATGAATCACTAGTAGATGACTGTGATTATAATTTTGCCAGTTGTGGAATTACCACTGGTTCTTATCCTGAAGCAGCAATTACAGTTCAAGCAGGATTAATTACAGACCCAGCAGAAGTAGAAATTTCTGCAATAGAAAATTTTGATAGAGATGGAGACAACTTAGATGACAGTAGTAGGATTGACTTAGAAGTCACTTCAAACGCTTTCTTTGAGATACTAGAAGTTGAAGTAAATGCATACGTAAATAATACAGTTGTAGATACTTTAACTTTTGATATAACAGCAGGTAATAGCATTGCTACGGAAAAAAGTATCTGGTTTACGCCACCTGAAGGAGGAGATTGGACATATGGTGTGAAAATAACAGACGTCACAGGAATTGTCGTAGATCAAGCATTCGCTTTACCAGTTAATGTTGCTAATATGGAACCCGTGGCATCCGGTTCTATGGCTACAAACATCACCCAGACATGGCTTCCAATTGCAATGTACGGCTCTGGTTATGACACATGGGGTTTCAGTCAAGTAAATGGAACATTTAGCCATAATGAAACTCCTATTGCTTATTTTTGGGATTTAGGAGATAATACATCTTCAGGTTTAAAAAACCCAGTTCATTCATATCTTTATTCTGGAATATACACAGTTGTACTCACTGTTAGAGACAAAGGAGGTTATTTCTCAGAACCACAAACTTGGACGATAATTGTAGATGATACGTCAGTTCCAGTTCCAGTAATCTCAGTTGATGGAATTGTACAAGATTCAGAACTAACACTGATGACTAATCAGAGAGTTCAATTTTCGGCATTAGCAAGTCAGGATAACGTACCAATAAATGAAATGACATTTACTTGGGATTGGGGAGATGGGCAGATTGAGCAAGGTAAAGGATTGGCTGAATTAGGCCATGCATGGGTTGATGGAAGTTCTGATGGTATAATTTATACACTAACTTTGACTATCGATGATGGAAACCAATTCATCGATTATTCGATATATATCAGAGTACTAAATCGCGTCCCTGAACAGATTTTCCAACAAAATTTACAAACGTTTACCTTAACCCCTCTTGAAATGCCTTTAGTATTTGAAGATCAAGATGGGTTCATAGTTGAATATCGTTGGATTTTTGAAGAAGGAGTTAATACTGATGGTTCTGGAATGACGCTCACATCTGATTTTACAATAACTGAATCAGTAGAGATGAATCCGATAGTTGGTTGGAAAGATCCTGGGATGAAGAATGTCACAATAGAAGTTACTGATGATGATGGGAATACATCTATTGCTAACTTACAAATTCTTGTAATTAATCAAAGACCTGTCGCAATTTTCTCTAGACCTAGCGATGGTGATATTGATACAGAATATGTATTTGAAAGTTTGTCATTTGACCCTGATGGAGATAGTTCCTCTATGCAGATAATTTGGAATATTTCTGATTTCGAAGAACCTATTTACAATGTCACTTCAGTCTATCACACATTCACTAAACCAGGATTATATCGAATTAGTTTAATCGTAATTGATGACAAGGGCCAATCGTCTGCTGAGAAGTCATATACGATTAGAATAGAAAACCCTCTACCTATACCCAAATTAGAATTTAGGCAACCTAGTTTGAATGGAACTTCTCTGAACTATATTCCATCGGATGAGGACAGTGCCACAACAATTACTTGGCAAGTGCCATTTACAGAAGATGGTGGGGCATTTATAGCTCCAAATATGCCATTACTGTTTGATGGTTCCAATAGTTATGATTCAGACCCAATATTTGAGAATATGAATTCAAATAATATTGATGACCCTGAATGGAATGGAATCACAAGATGGATATGGGACTTTGGCGATTCTTCACCACAGGTTGAAGGAGTAAGAGTATGGCATCAATATCAACTTCCAGGCATCTATGAGGTTACATTAACAGTCGTAGATGGCTTTGAAGCAGGAGAAACTAATTCGACAAGTATGTTAGTCTGTGTATCAAGATCCCCTGAAATTATAACTAACGACCCCACTGGTTTAGAATATGTAATAGTTGGAGATATTGTTAATTTAGAAGCTATTGTAATAGATATTGATATTATTGATGGGATAGAAGCTTGGATGGATACTGACATTAACGAAGACTCGGATGGAGATGGGAATTATCAAAATGACCAAAATCGATATCTATCAATTCCAGCAACAATTGAATGGGATCTAAATATAGCCAAGGATGGATTAGATAATGATGGTAATACAATGAATGACTTCGTATGGGGAGAACAAGTTTGGACATTGCCAGAATATCAACCGTTAATTATTCGATTACAAGTGTGTGATGGAGTAGATGTCTGTACAAGTAAACAATTCGAGATAACAGTACTAGGTATAGAAGATGACGAGGGACCACTGTCAATCTCAGACTTAACATTGAAAGATCTTGTACCAGATGCAGGAAGTGCGGGCCTTTTGGCATTAGTTGCAGCGGTATTGCTTCTTGGATGGCTAATTATGAGGCAGAAAGACGAAGAAGAGTTAGACGCTTTAGGAAGAATGGAAACATATGACGTTCAGGAAGTCGTAAAGGAGGGAGGATTGCAAGGAATGGACCAACATAACCCTCCACCACAACCAAAATACTTGACAATTGAAGAACGAAGAAGCAAAGAATCAGGGTACATCCGGCCTATTAGGACTAGAAGGAAATGATTGACGTGCCTGTCGGAATAAAGTTAAAAGCAATTTTTCTAAACTTCTGCTTCCTAGCACCAATGATATTAATGGCATTAACCATAACCATGACACCTATGGTTTCTGCAGAAAATAACTGTGATGTTCCTGCTAGCAATACTTGGGACATCAGAGAAAGAACTAACCAACATGATGTTGATTCATGGGTTTGGAATGATTTCGACCAAAGTTGGGATGATGTCGACCAAGAGATTACAGAGCCATTAGTTCGAGATTTTAGTACCGAGATTTATATCGAAAATGATTCTGCTTCAGCGATTAGTATGATTCTCACTACAGGTAAATCCTATACTTTTTGTTTCTCATTTGAAAATGATTTAGAAGCTATAAATAACACCCAAATAACTTCAAAAAACCCTAAAGCTGATGTATATTTGATGACAGAACAGAATTGGGGAATTTATAAGACTAGTTATGAATTGAGGTTCGAAAATTGGATCGATGATATTCCTTTACCAGTAGAATATAAGGATACACTAACTTGGATGCCATTTAGGGATGTCCATGCCTATGAAAAAGTAACCAATGATTATTTTTCTGTATCAGTAGACACCACTACTATGTCATGGTTTGATAATAGACAAACAGAATATTACTTAGTTTTTGACAATTGGGACAATGATCATACAAATGACCAAAAAGCCACAGTAGGGAATCTGAATGTTGAGTTATTAGTAGAAGTTGAAAATCGATTAATGATTCCAAAATTTACAGCATATATACTAGTTGCAGTTCTTCCATTGTCATGCTTGATTGTCCCTTTTATTATCAATAGTAAATACCACTCCTATGGTCTAGAAAAAACAGAAATTATAGAAAAAGAAATTGTCCCAATACTGGAACAATAATCTAGATTCTAGTTACTATACTCA